>DASPTN010000092.1:0-40698 GCA_035623395.1 Gemmatimonadales bacterium
CGAAGACTTCCTGGCGGCCGACCTCACGCTCAGTGTCGACGATTTCGTGCCGGCGGAGACGCGCCGCGGCCTCGAGGCCCTGCCTTCGGCCGTCACGGTCGCGGGCGAGAAGTGCCCGCTCGACTACGAGGTCGAGGCCGGAGAGGCGATCGTCCGCCTGCGGATCCGCGAGCACGCGGCGCGCGCGCTGCGCGACGGGGATCTGCCCCGGCTGGACCGGCGAGTCGCCTTCACGCTCGAGCGTGGCAAGCACTCGGCGATCCACGCCGAGTCCCTGGCGGATCTGCGGCGGGTCCTCAGCCAGCGCCAGCCGCCTGGCCAAGCGCGACGAGGGCGAGCCAAAAGGCATCGTAGGAAGCTCTGACGTCGGCGGCTGGTGCGCCGGCGGCGAGCGCGATGGCTGCACCATCGAGAAACGTGGAGACGGCCGCCGCCAGGTCCTCGGGCGGGATCCCCGGTCGGGCCCCGAGGCTGACGAGCAGCGGCGGCAGGGCCGTCGCCATCCGCGACAGCTCGCGGCGGCGCTCGACGAGCAGGGCAGCCTTGGCCTCGTGGTCCTGTCGTCCGAGCAGCACCAGGTCCGGCGCCGCCCGCTCCACGCCGGTCCCGAGCGTCGACCACAAGGCGTCGAGCCCCGCGAGACCCTGCCCGCCGGACAGAGCCGCCAATCGGCCGTCGGCGCGGCGCCGTGCGAGGGCGGCGGCGGCTGCGGCCAGGAGTCTTCGCTTGGTCGCGAAATGGTAGTGGACGAGGGCGGTGGAGACCCTGGCCGTCCTGGCGACGACGGCAATGGTCACCCGGCCGAGGCCTGCCGACACCAGGCTGGCGCAGGCGGCTTCTACGATGGTGTCGCGAGTGGCCACGGGGGCGCCTTGGTGACTGACTGATCAGTCAGTATACACTGGACCCCGCCTCGGTCAAGTGGAGGCGAGCTGTCGATGGTGCACCTGGCGATGATCGCCGTTCAGTTCTTCTTCGCCTCCATGACGATCGTGGCCAAGTTCGTGTTGCCCAGCATTTCGCCTCCCGGGATCGTGTTCTTCCGCGTGTGCGGCGCGGCAGTGGGGTTCGGCCTGTTTCACCGGGCGTTCGTGCGCGAGCGGGTGACGGACCGCCGGGACCTGCTGACCTTCGCGGGACTGGCCCTCTTGGGCGTGGTGATGAACCAGCTGCTGTATCTCGAGGGCGTCAAACGCACCAGCGCCATCAACACGAACATCCTGGTGACGACGATGCCCGCCTTCACCCTCGCCATCGCACTGGTGTTGGGGCGGGAGCGGGCGAGCTGGGCCAAGGTCGGGGGGATCGTCCTGGCGGGGGCCGGCGCCCTGTACCTGATCGGACCGGACCGGATCCGGCTCGACCCGACGACGACCTTCGGCAATGCGCTGGTCGCCTGCAACACCGCGTCCTACGGGGCGTACCTCGTGCTGTCGAAGCGCTTGCTGGAGCGGTACCAGCCGGTGACCGTCGTGACCCACGTGTTCCTGTTCGGCGCGATCATCGTCACCCCGATGGGTCTGGTGGCGCTGCGCGACGTGGATCTGACCCAGGTGCCGTCCCGTGCGCTGCTGGGGCTCTGCTACATCGTCGTGTTCGCATCGCTGGGGGCGTACTACCTGTCGATCTGGGCTCTGCAGCGCACCGCCTCGAGCCTGGTGGCGATGTACGTGTACCTGCAGCCGGTGATGACGGTCGTCGGCGCGCCGCTCATCCTGGGTGAGCGGCTGACGCTGCGCTCCAGTCTCGCCGCCCTGGTGATCTTCGCGGGGCTGGCGCTGGCGACGTGGAGCGAGCAGCGCTCCGGCCGCTCCCTGGGCGTCTCATTCCGGCCGCCGGCGGAAGGCGTGTAGCGAAGCAAGGGCGAAGTCGGAAACCTCGCACGCGGCGCCGGCGTAGTGGAGGCGCTCCCGAGCGAACGGACGCGCATGCCGATCCCGGTCGCCTTGCTCCTGGCGCTGCAGCTGCAGAGCCCGTACGCCGACTCCGCGACCGCCGCCCTCATCGCGCGCGCGCGGGCGCGCCACCGGGAGCAGGACAGCGCGGTCCACGACTACAGCGCCACCCTGGTGACGCGACTCGACGCCAACCTCGGCCGCGGGGGGTTTGCCCGCATCGTGCCGCTGGCCGTCCAGGAGCAGGAGTCGCAGCTCCACTGGCAGGCTCCCAACGACCTCAGGATCGTGGCGGTCGGCGAGCGGTCGAGAACCGTATTCCGGAACGCCACCGTCGACGCAGGCTGGACCCGTCCCTGGTTCGTGCCGCGATTCCTGGGCGACAGCATCCGGCTGATCTCCGACCGCGGGTTGCCTCAGCGCGCCGCCGTCCACCCGCTCGCAGCCGGCGCCGAGGCGTACTACGGGTACGCGATCGTGGACTCGCTGCAGCTGGCACTGCCCGGACGCACGGTGAAGGCCATCGGCGTGCGGGTCACCCCGCTGGTGGCGGACGCCGCGCTGATCGCCGGGGAGCTGTGGCTGGACGACTCGACTGCCGAGACGGTGCGGCTGTCGTTCACGTTCGTCGGCAAACGCCTGTGGGTGGACTCGATCGGGGCGACCCGCGGCGACACGGCACGTGCGGACCGCGAGGGCGCGATGGTCGAGCGCATCCTGCGCGTGTCGGCGGACCTCGAGTACGGGCTCTACGAGGAGCGTTACTGGCTGCCCTACCGGCAGGCCGTGACGCTGGACGTACATCTTCCCTGGCTCAAGAACCTCACCGTCCCGCTGCACTTCATCACCTCGTTCCGGGACGTGCGGGTCAACGCAAACCGGCCGCTGACGTTTACGGACCTCCCCGCCGACACCGCGCCGCCGGGACGGCCCGGCCGGGAGGACGAGACGCGGCGTTGCGGCGACCAACTGGCGGCGGGTGCGGGTCCGGACTCGGTCGCCGCCGCGCGGCGCGGGTGCGTGACACTGGGCACGTGGGCCGGCGGGCGCTTCGAGATCGACGTGCCGCCCGACACGGTACTCCGGGCGTATCGCGGCTGGGCGGGTCCGCTGCGCTTCGACCTCGCCCCCGGGGACGCGGCGCGGCTGGAGGACCTGCGGCGTGACGTTCTCGCCACGATGGAGCGGCTGCCCGACAGCCTGACCGGTCGGCCGCGGCTCTCGCTCGCCTTCGACCGCCTCACGGACGCCTGGCGCTACAACCGCGCGGAGGGCGCGTCGCTCGGCGCGGGGTACGAGTGGCGCCTCGGCGTCCCCTTCATGTCCGTCCTGGCGCGGGCCCGCTATGCCTTCACGGATCAGCGGCTGCAGGGCGCCGTGACCCTGCGCCGCGATGCGGCGGCGTCGCGCCTGGAGCTTCAGGCGTTCCGCGAGATGCGCGACGCCGATCCGCTGGCCCCCGGGCTCACCTTTGCCAACTCCGTCACGGCGATGGCGCTCGCACGCGATGACGGAGACTACGTCTTCGTCCAGGGCGCGGCGCTCCGTTATCAGCGCCCGCTCGCCACCGTCGCGGACCTGACGCTCGAGATGCGATACGCCGACGAAACGGCCCCGCGGCGGCTCGCGCACAGCGGCGTGAATGACCTGTTCGGTGGACGCGGAGCCTTTCAGCCGAACGGCCCCGTGGTGAGCGGTCGCTACGTGGTCGCGGCGGCCGAAGTGGGCGGGGGCGGGCGGCCGTTCGGCTGGCGTGGGGGCGTGGAAGGCACCGCCGGCACGCGAAGCCACGCCCGCGGCTGGCTGGGCGCGACCGCACGCTCGAGCGCCGCGCGATGGCTCGACGTCACGGTCTCGGGGTGGACGGGTGTCGGCGGGGGCGACAGCGTGCCGCAAAGGGACTTCCGGCTCGGCGGGGAGAAGACGCTCCGCGGCTACCCGGCCGGCGCGTTCGGCGGCAGCTCCGCCTGGGCGCTTGGCGTCGATGTCGGACTGTCGTCCCACGCGGTGAGCCCGGTGCTCTTCGCGGACGCGGGGGACGTCGCAGCACGGTCGCTGCGCTTCACGGGCCGGCCGGCCGCATCGCTCGGGGTCGGCCTGTCCCTGTTCGGCGGCGCCGTGCGCCTCGATGCTGCGCGGCCCGTCGGGCCCGTGGCCCGGTGGCGGTGGTCGTTGACCATCGGGGCGAGGCGCTAGGCAAGAGCCGCAGGCGTCTCTAGCTTCCCTCGCCATGCGATCGCGCATGGCGGCGCGCATGGCGACGGTGCTCCTCGTGGTCGCGGGCTGCGGCGTGGGCCCTGGCGGCGAGGTCGGCGCCGAGGGCGATCTGGTGGTGAACCGCGTAGCCGCCGGCCGCAGCCTACGCTTTCTCGACGAACCGGCCGTCGCCACGTACTGCTCACACGACAGTCTGCTCACCATCGTCGCGGTCGACCGCAACGGGGCCGCCGGATTCGCCGTGCGCACCATGCTGCCGCTGTCGGGGGCGAAGACGTTCCAGGTGGCGCCTGCCCTGGCGGATACGGGCAGCGCGGAGGCGGTCATCCGGATCCGGACCGGCGTCGCGCGGATCGGCGTGTCGGGAAGGATCCGGCTCGAGGGTTCGGCGACCATCAGCGGGGAGTTCGATGTCGCATTGCCGGACTCGGCGGGCACCCGTCCGCGACTGACGGGGCGGCTGTCCCGAATTCCGGTCCGAACCGGAACGCAGGCGGGCTGCGGCACGGTATGAGCGCCGGCCGGGCGCTGCGCGTCGTGCACGTGGATACCGAGCGCACCTGGGGCGGAGGCCAGCGCCAGCTCCACGCCCTGGCAGACGGAATGCAGCGGCTCGGGCACTGCAACTGGGTCGCCGCGCGGCCGGGGACGCTGCTGTCCGCCGCGCTGGGGCGGGACGGCGTGCCGGTCGTGCCCCTGGCGCCGGTATTCGAGTGGGATCCCGTGGCTGCGGCACGGCTGCGCGCCCTCCTGCGAAGCGTGCGGCCGGATCTGGTGCACGCGCACGCGGCGCACGCGGTGGCCGTGTCCACCCTGGCGATCGCCCGCACTCCGATCCGGCTCCTCGTGAGCCGACGCGTTGCGCTGCCCCTGCGGCGCAATCCCGTCTCGCGGCTCAAGTACAGGCGACCGGACCGCTTCATCGCGGTGTCCGACCGGGTTCGCTCGGTGCTGTGCGGGTGCGGTGTCGAGCCCGAGCGCGTCACCGTCGTGCACAGCGGGGTGAACGTCGGGCGGCCAGCCACGCGTGCGACCGAGCACACGCTGCGGTGCCTGGGCGTCGAGCCGCGGCGCCCGCTCGCGGTGATGGTCTCCTCGCTCATTCCGCCCCACAAGGACCCGGCGACGTTTCTTGCCGCGATCGGCGAGGCGCGCGCGCGGGGGAGCGACGTCCAGGCGCTGCTGGTGGGCGACGGACCCCTGGCGACCGCGACCAGGATGGCTGTGACCACGCTCGGCCTCGAGGGCGTCGTGCACCTGACCGGCTTTCGCGAGGACGCCGTGGAGCTGCTGGCGGCGGCCGACGTCGCCGTCTTGAGCTCCCGGGACGAGGGCTTGGGCACGACGCTCCTCGATGCGATGCTCGCCGGCGTGCCGGTGGTGGCGACGGCCGCCGGTGGCGTGACCGAGATCGTGAGGCACGGCATCGAGGGCCTGCTGGCTCCGGTGGGCGACGGCGCGGCGCTCGGTGCCTCCATTCACCGAGTGCTGCTCGACCGCCAGCTGCGGGAGTCTCTGGTCTCCGCGGCGCGGGAGCGGGTCAAGCAGTTTTCGATCGACCGGACGATCGAGGGCACGCTCGAGGTCTACCGGTCCCTCAGGCGACGTGATCCGGACGCGGGACCGGGCCCGTGAACCGCAGGGCGACGCTCGTCGGATGGACCGTCGCCGTCGTCACCGTGGCCGCGCTGGCGCTGTTCGGGGCCGAGGGCGACGCGCGCTGGCCGTGGCTGGCCTTCGACCTTGCCGCGGCGGCCGGCTTCCTGCTGCTGCTGGTGCCGCAGGGACGCGACTGGGTCGCCGCCCTGCTCGTCCGGCACCCCGGCCTCGCGGTGCACGTGCCGCTGGGGCTCGCCCTTTACGGCATGGTGGCCGCGCTGCTGGTGGGCAGCCACAACTGGCTCAATCTGCTGCTCTGGCCGGTGGGAGCCGGGCTGGCCACCGTGGCGCTCGGCCTCGACCGGGCGGCGGAGCCGTCACCGGTCCGCCTGCTCGTCGCGGCGGTGGCGGTCGCGGCGGTATGGGGCATCTGGGAGCGCGGCATCCAGATCGCGGTGCCCGGCGGGACGCACCTGAGCGTCGGCCCGGTGGTCGCGCTCACGCTGGCACTGTTCCTGTTCGGGGTCGTGCACCCGCTGCGCACGTTCAACGTCGACCTCGATCTCACGGCCGGGGAGCTGGGCATCGCGCTTGGGGCGGTCGCCGTGCTGGCCGTCGTCGCGATCCCGCTCGGCTTCGCGATCGGATTTCTGTCGTATCAGTCCCGCTGGCTGGGCCCGGTGCACGGCGTGCTGCGGATGTACGGCTTGATCCTGTTCGTCGGGCTGCCGGAGGAGATGCTGTTTCGCGGCGTGATCCAGGAAGCGTTCACGCGGCTGTGGGGCCGGCGCACGGGACTCGTGCTGGGTGCCGCGGTCTTCGGTCTGCTTCATCTGGTCAAGCACGTCTCGCACCCCAACTGGGGCTACGGCCTGCTGGCCACGGCCGCGGGCCTCGCCTACGGCTGGGTCTACCAGCGCACGGGGAAGCTGGCCGCCGCGGCCGTCACGCACGGAGCGGTGGACTGGATCTGGAGCATGTTCCTTGGCGCGTGAGGTGGCGGTATCGGGATTCACGATCATCCGCAGCGCGCCCGGCTACGAGTACCCCATCGCGGAATCCCTGCGTTCTCTGCTGCCGCTGGTGGACGAGGTCGTGGTCGTCGCTCAGCGGGGCGACGCGGCCCTCGCCGCGGTCCGCGGTCTGGGAGACGCCCGCATCGCGATCGTGGAATCCGACTGGGAGGAGAGCGGGGAGCTCGCCGGCGGGACGCTGGCGCGCGAGACCAACCGCGCACTCGCCCGGTGCCGCTGCGCGTGGGCGCTGTACCTCCAGGCCGACGAGGTGCTGCACGAGGCAGACTACGACGCCCTTCGCGCGGCGCTGGCGCGCTACGATGCGGCGCCGCGCGTGGACGCACTGTCGTTCCGGTTCTTGCACTTCGAGGGCTCGTACGACTACGTGAACCCGCTGCGGTACCGGCGCCAGTGCCGGCTGGTGCGCAACGACGGCCGGCTGCACTCGGTACGGGACGCCGCCGGCTTCGGGCGCCTGGACGGGCGCGCGCTGCGCACGCGTCCGAGTGGCGCGCGGGTGTTCCACTATGGCTGGGTCGCGGCGCCGGCCGAGCTGAAGGCGAAGACGCTGGCGCTGGCCCGGCTGTTTCACGACGAGGCCTATGTGCGCCGACGCTGGGCTCCCGTGCCGCCCGAATCCATCGGCAGCGTCGAACTCGCGTTCCGGTGGGCCGGCCGGCATCCGGCCGTGATGCGGGAGCGCGTGGCGCGACAGGATTGGCGCGTCGACCCGCGCCGCCGTCCGCCGCTCGACACGCCGCTCCTGAGCCCGCGCTTCTACGGCGCCTGGCTCCGCAAGTGGCGGCTGGTCCCCCGTCACTGACGGCGGTGAGGTGAGATGGCTGGGCGCCTGAAGAGGATCCGCCAGGGCATCAAGCGTCCGCTGCAGACGCTGTTCGCGGGCGCGCTCGTGTTGCCCCTGGACCGGCGGCCGCGCACGGTCCGCGACCTCGACGCGATCGAGCCGCGGGCCATACTGGTGTCGCGGACGGACCGCATCGGCGACCTGCTGTGCTGCTCGCCGCTCGTCCTCGCTCTTCATCGCCGCTGGCCGGGGGCGAGGATCGTGCTCGTGTCGGGCCCCAAGAACCGCTCGGTCCTCCAGGGGCTCCCGTTCGTGGAGCAGGGGCCGGTGTTCCGGCGCGATCCGCGAAGCTGGGCGGAGATCGCGTGGCGCCTCGGCCGGCAGTCGTTCGATCTCTACGTCAGTCTCCGTGCCGAGTCGGTCGCCGGCGCCTGGATCGGCGCGTGGAGCCGGGCGCCGATCCGGATGGCGACGCACGCCACGTACGCGCGCCCGTCGTCGAACCTGATTCTCGGCGTGGACGACTACCATCAGACGACGAGGTACTGCCGGGCCGCCGCGGCGCTCGGCCAGGAGCCCGAGGCTGTCCGGCCCGTCTTCCTGATTCCGGACGATGCGGAGCGCCGTGCAGCCGAGCTGGCGGCCACGCTGCTTCCGGCGGACGGGCGGCCGGTCGTGGGCATTCAGATCCCGCATCGGGCCAGGAAGCGGTACACGGTGCGCGCCTGGCCCCCGGAGAAGGTGTTCGCGCTGGCGCAGGCACTGACCAGTGACGGGTGTCGCGTGGTGCTGTGCGGCATGGGGGACGAACGGGTGGAGGGAGAGGCGATTCGGGCGCGGATCCCGGACGCGGTCGTGTCCCCGGACGCGCCGCTCGCCGTCTTCGCCGCCCTGCAGCGACGCTTCGCCGTGTTCGTATCGCCGTTCACGGGAACGCTGCACCTGGCCGACGCGGTCGGCGTGCCGGTGGTCGCCTACGGGCTGGAGGACCAGGTCCGCGGGTGGGGCGTCCTCGGGCCGGCCAACCGCAACGTCGGCGCGCCGAGGGTGGCCGACATCCCGGTCGAGACGTTGCTGGAGGCGGCGCGGGCGGCGGTGGCGGGCGCCGCGCGGGCGGGGAAAGGACCGATGACATGACGACGTCAGCTGCCGGGCCGAGGCTCAGCGTCATCCTCATCACGCTGGACGAGGAGGAGAGGCTGCCAGCGTGCCTGGCGAGCGTCGCGGGCCTGGCCGACGAAATCGTGGTCGTGGACACGGGCTCACGGGATCGCACGGTGGAGATCGCGCAGCGAGCCGGTGCGCGGGTGGATCACATCGCGCGCGCCGGCTTCAAGGGGCACGGCATATCGAAGCAGCGCGCGCTCGATCTCGCCACGGGCGCTTGGGTGCTGCTGCTGGACGCCGACGAACGCGTCACCCGCGGCCTGGCGGACGAGATCCGCGCAACACTGGCGGGCGACGTGGCGGTCGACGGCTACTGGGTGCGCCGGGACGTCTACTACCTGGGCCGGCGGATGCGGTGGGGTGGACTCGGCCACGACTGGGTGATTCGCCTGTTCCGGCGCGAGAAGGGCCGCTGCACGCCGGCTCCGGTGCACACCGGCGTCGAGGTGGACGGGATGACGGCCCGGCTGAAGGGCACGATCGAGCATCACACGGTCCGCACGGTGCCGGAGCACCTGCGCAAGGTCGAGAACTACGGGTCGATTCGGACTGCGGAATTCGCGGCACGGGGTCGGCGGTACCGCGCCACTGACTGGCTGCGGATGCCCGTGGAGTTCGTGCTGCGGGCGTTCGTGCGACTCGGCGTGCTCGACGGCACGCGGGGCATCGTGTGGGCGACCATTTCGGCGTACGAGAAGTGGCTCAGGTACGCCATGCTGATCAACCGGCCGCCCGACCGGGGCGGCGGGGACCGCTGACGCCGGCCGTCCTCCGGCTGCCGCCCGCGCGGC
Organism: Gemmatimonadales bacterium; assembly: GCA_035623395.1. GTDB lineage: Bacteria > Gemmatimonadota > Gemmatimonadetes > Gemmatimonadales > JACORV01 > Fen-1245. Next base: position 9,491 of record DASPTN010000092.1, read on the forward strand.
ACCGCAGCTAGATTCGGGCATTCCCGTGGAACAGACCTATTTCCGCAAGGGATTCGGCCTGAAGGGCGAGATCCAGGGCGCGCTGACCGACGACTACCACAGCGCTGTGGTGGACGAGGTCCGCGCCCGCGGATACACGCTCACGCTCGGCGACCTGACCATCCGGCTCGCGCAGGAATTCGGCTTCTGCTATGGCGTCGACCGGGCCGTGGAGTATGCGTACGAGACCCGTGCGAAGTTCCCCGCCAAGCGCATCTTCCTGGTGGGCGAAATCATCCACAACCCGCACGTGAACGCGAAGCTGGCGGGGATGGGCATCGTCATCATCTCCCGGAACCCGGCGGGCGAGTTCGATTTCAGGCCGGTGACGGCCGACGACGTCGTCATCCTGCCGGCGTTCGGCGTGACGCGCGAGGACTTCGAGCGGCTGCGCAGCCTCGGCTCCGTCCTGGTGGATACGACGTGCGGGTCGGTGCTCAACGTGTGGAAGCGGGTCGAGAGCTACGCCCGCGACGGGTTCACCGCGATCATCCACGGCAAGTACCAGCACGAGGAGACGCGGGCGACGGCATCGCAGGTCACCGATCACCCCGGCGGGCGCTACTTGGTGGTCCGGGACATGACGGAGGCCCGCCTGGTGTGCGACTACATCGAGCGCGGCGACGCGGCGGGTGCCGACACGCTGCGCGCGCGGTTCCGCGCGGCGGCCTCGCCCGGCTTCGACCCGGCGCGCGACCTCGTGCGGGTGGGCATCGCGAATCAGACGACGATGCTCTCGACCGAGTCCCTGGCCATCGCCGCGGAGCTGCGGGGCGCGATGTCGCGACGCTACGGTGCCGGCGGCCTGGGCGAGCACTTTCGCAGCTTCGATACCATCTGCTCGGCGACCCAGGACCGGCAGGACGCGGTGCTGCGGCTGCTGCAGGACTCCGTGGACGTGATGGTGGTGATCGGCGGCTACAACTCGAGCAACACCAACCATCTCGCGGCGCTGTGCGCCGCGCGGCGGCCGACCTATCACATCCAGGATGCATCCTGCATCGACGTGGAGTCGGGGACGATCCGCCACAAGCCCGTGGGTGCACAGCAGGAGGCCGAGGTGGGCGGCTGGCTCGGGGCCGGCGGAGCGCGGATCGTGGGGGTGACGGCGGGCGCCTCGACGCCGAACAACAAGGTGGGCGAGACGATCGAGCGGATTTTCGCGACCCGCGGGATCGCGCTCACCGACGGGCTCGCCCCGGCGGCGCGGCCGGGCCTCTCCTCAGTGAAAGTCGTGTGACGTGACGAACGCCGCACCCGCCTCGGGGCGGGGCGCGGCGAACTGCTTGCCGCGGATGTTGAGCACCCCCTGCTCCTCCTGCAGCACCCCGCTGACCAGCAGGAGCGGGGACCGCCGCACCAGCCGCTTGTGCTCCTCGAACAGCTTCGGCGTGATCACGACGTTGGCGAGGCCGGTCTCGTCTTCCAGCGTCACGAAGCAGAATCCCTTCGCGGTGCCGGGCCGCTGGCGGCAGATCACCAGGCCGGCCACCGTGACCCAGTCGCCGTCGCGCCGCCGCTCGAGCTCGGCCGCTGGGATGGCGCCCATCGCCGCCACGGCGCGCCGCAGGTGGCGCATCGGGTGGCCGGCCGGCGAGAGGCCGGTCACCCGGTAATCCGCCTCGGTGAGCTCGACCGGCGTCAGGGCTGGCACCGGGGCGGCGCGTCGGTCCCGGGGCACCGGGGCCAGCGGGCCCGCGGCGCCGCGGGTGTGCTTGAGCACCTCCCACAGCGCCGAGCGGCGGTTCGGCCACGGGCCGTCGAACGCCCCCGCCTCGGCGAGCGCACGGAGCTGCGGCACGGCGAGCCCGCTTTGGCGCACCCAGCCCTCCAGGGACGCGGGGCGGCCGCCGGCGAGCAGCGGCTCGAGCCGCTCGCGGGCCTTGCTCCCCAGGCCGGCCACCTGGCGGAAGCCGATGCGCAGCGCGCCGTCCTCGATCGTGCAATCCCACTCGCTGCGGGTGACGTCCACGCCGCGGATCTCGACGCCGTGCCGCTTCGCGTCCTCCACGATGGTGCCGGGGGAGTAGAAGCCCATGGGCTGCGCGTTGAGGAGCGCGCAGGCGAACTCCGCCGGGTAGTAGAGCTTGAGCCACGCGGAGGCGTAGACCAGCAGCGCGAAGCTGGCGGCGTGGCTCTCGGGAAAGCCGTAGTCGGCGAAGGCGGAGATCTGGTTGAAGATGCGGCGCGCGACGTCCGGCTCGATGCCGTTGGCCGCCATCCCGTCCACCAGCTTGCCGCAGATCTTCGCCATCCGCTCGTGCGAGCGCTTGTGTCCCATCGCGCGGCGCAACTCGTCGGCCTCGCCCGGCGTGAAGCCGGCCGCGGCGATGGCCACCTGCATGCCCTGCTCCTGGAACAGCGGCACGCCGAGGGTGCGCTCGAGGATCGGCTCGAGCGAGGGATGCGGGTAGGTGACCGGCTCGAGCCCGGCGCGGCGCCTGAGGTAGGGATGCACCATCTCGCCCTGGATGGGGCCGGGGCGGATCAGGGCGACCTCGACCACGAGATCGTAGAAGGCACGCGGGGCCAGGCGCGGCAGGGTGTTCATCTGCGCGCGCGACTCCACTTGGAAGACGCCGATCGTGTCGGCGCGGCAGAGCAGGTCGTACACCGCCGGATCGGACATCGGCAGGCGGGCGAGATCGATCGCGACGCCGCGATGGAGCCGGATCAGCCCGACCGCCTTCTGGATCATCGTGAGCATCCCGAGGCCCAGCAGGTCGATCTTGATCAGACGCACCGGGTCGAGATCGTCCTTGTCCCACTGGATCACCGTGCGCTCCGGCATCGCTGCCGGCTCGATGGGGACGACGTCGGCGAGCGGCTCGGCCGTGAGGACGAAGCCACCCACGTGAATGGAGCGGTGCCGCGGCAGCTGGTGGAGCCCGCGCACCACCTCGGTGAGCATCCGTACCCGGTGGTCGGCGGGATCGAGGTCGGCGGCCGCGGCGCCTCCGTCGAGCAGCTTCTCGCCGGTCTCCCGCGCGCCGTCGCGGTCGGCCTCGTCGGCGAGCTTCTCGGCCTGCTGCACGGAGAAGCCGAGCACGCGGGCGGCGTCGCGCACCGCCGCGCGGCCGCGATAGGTGATGGCCTCGCACACCATGGCCGCGTGGTCGCGCCCGTAGCGGCGGTACACGTACTGGAGCACCTGCTCGCGGTCGTTGTGGGCGAAGTCGATGTCGATGTCGGGCGCCTCGCGCCGGTCCTCCGAGAGGAAGCGCTCGAACAGGAGCTCCATCCCGATGGGATCGATGGCGGTGATGCCGAGGCAGTAGCACACGGCGGAATTGGCCGCCGAGCCGCGCCCCTGGGCGAGCACTCCGAGGCGGCTGGCCTCGCGCACGATGTCCCAGACGATGAGGAAGTAGCCCGCGAGGCCGAGCCGCCGGATCACGTCGAGCTCGTGCCTGAGCTGCGCCGTGTGTCGCGCCGTGAGCCGGTCGCCATAGCGCTCGCGGGCGCCCGTTGCGACCAGCGAGGCGAGGTAGTCGTCGGCGCCGACGCCGGGGGGCGTCGGAAAGGCGGGCAGCGTCGGCGTGAGGGCCGCCATCCGGAACGCGCACCGCTCGGCCACCTCGCGCGTCGCCGCGATGCCCTCGGGATAGTGCCGCCAGCGATGGGCGATCCGGTCGGGACGCTTGAGGTGCCACTCGCCGTTGGGCCGGAGCAGCGTGCCGGCCTCGTCGAGCGTGGTTTGGTAGCGGAGGCACGTGAGAACGTCGTGCACCAGCCGGCCCTTCGGCGTGGCGTAGTGCACGTCGTTGGTCACCAGCCAGGGCAGGTCGAGCGAGCCCGCGAGCGCGACGAGTCTGGGAACCACGGCGCGCTCCGAGGCGAGAGCGTGGTCCCAGCATTCCACGGCGACCCGGCCGCCGAACACCTCCGCGAGCCGGCCGAGCCGCTCCCGCGCGCCCGCCTCGTCGTCCCGGGCCAGGCGCTGCGGGACCTCGCCGAACGGGCAGCCGGTGAGACACAGCAGGCCGTCGGCGTGGCGCTCGACCTCGTCCCACGGGGCAGCGGGTGCGCCGCGCTCGCCACCCCGCGCCAGCGTGACGAGGCGGGAGAGGTTGCGGTAGCCCGTCTGGTCCATCGCGAGGAGCGTGAGGTGCGAGGTCGGCGGGCGCGCCGGCTCGCCAGCGGCGGATCCCCGGGTTCCGGGGGCCGCGCGCGCGTCCGGCCCGCCCACCGTCAGCTCGAGGCCGACGATCGATTCGACGCCGTGTTCCCTGCCGGCCTCGGCCCAGCGCACCGCGCCGCCGAGGTCGTCGTGGTCGGTGAGCGCGACGGCCTTCATGCCGACGGCGGAGGCGCGGGCGATGATCGCCTCGGGGTTGGACGCGCCGTCGAGCAGCGAGAAGCCGCTGTGGCAGTGCAGCTCGACGTAGTCGCCGCGGGGCGGTGTGGCCGCGGCCCACGCGTCGGCGCGTGCGGTCAGCGTGAGTGGCGCGGCCGCGCGTCCGGGCGCCGTCAATCCAGCCACCCCTCGAGAAACCACTGGTCGGGCTCGCCGCGGTACAGCAGCCACAGCGCACCGTCGGCCGTACGGGCCGTGTAGTAGTCGCGCGGGCCGGCCGGCGTGCCCGCGGGGCCGGCGCCGTCGTGCCGCCACCACCGCGGAACGAGGCGCTCTGGACCGCACCACTCGGCCACGTCGTGCCAGAGGTCGCCGTGCTTGAAGGCGGCGAGTCCCGAGCGCCCGAGGCGCACGTGAACGCGCGCGGGCGCGGAGAGCGTCCGCAGCGCGGTGACCGTGTCTCCGTCGCGCGCGCGGGCGGGAGGCCGCCGGTCGACGCGCTCGTCCGGGGGACTCGACGTCCATGCGCCCTGGTCCGAGGGCAGGTGGCCGTCGCGCAGCTCCGGGACAGCGACGGCATCGGGTCCCTCGCTGCCACGGATCCGATCGAACGCGGCGGCCAGGGCGGCGGGGTCGGCCCACCGCGGCGCCAGCAGATCCCCCTGCTCGCCGGAAGCGGGCACCGTGACGGCGGCGGAGAGACGGAGCGCGACGGCGGGCTCGGGCAGCTGCCACCCTTCCAGCGCCATGCGGCAATGGTCGAACAGGGCGTCGGGGTGCGAGGTGGGCCGCGCGGGCCGCACCGCACGCACGGCCGTGGCGCCGTCGTCGAGCCGCAGCGCGAGCGCGACTTCGCGCGCGGCGAGCCCTCTCGTGTGGAGCGCCTCGCTCAACGAAGCCAGCGCGCCCTTCAGCACGAAGAGCAGCGGCTCCGCGGTGGCGACCGGCCCGCCCAGCTCGACCTCGACGACGGGGAGCGCGTCGTCGCGGGGCGTCGTGGGGCCGCGTGCGTCGATGCCGCGTGCCAGCCGGTGGGCGGCCAGCCCCTCGGGACCGAAGCGAGCCTCCACCTCGTCGGCGTCGAGGGCGGCGAGCTGGCCGATCTTCACGAGGCCGAGGCTGCGCAGCGTCTCGGCGAGGTCGTCGTCCAGGTCGAGCAGGGTGACGGGGAACGGCGCGAGATACCGGGCGTCCGCGCCGGGCGGCACGATCCGCGGTCGTGCCGCCGACCCTCCGTACGTAGCCGCGTAGGCGGCGACGGCGGAGTCCGCGACGCCGGCGCGGGCAGCGCCGAAGCCGAGACCGCCCGTTATGGCGACGAGCTTCGTGGCGAGCTTGGCCTCGCTGCCCAATCCCGCCGCGTCGATCCACCAGAGCCCGGCGGCGCCCGGACCCCCGGACGCGGCGGCGAGCGAGGGCATCCCCGCCCACGAGACCCGCGGGCTCGCCACCAGGAGCGCGGTGGCGACTTCGAGGGCGGCGCGGGCGATGCGCTCCTCGTCCCACGGCAGCGCGACGAGGTCGGCGGCGAGCGCCTTGGCCTCGGCGACCGCCATGCCGGCGGTGACGCCGCGGGCCTGGGCCTCGCGACCGACGGCCACGACGCGCGGCTTGCCGCGCAACTCGGCGACGGCGACGACCGGCTCGCTGGCGCGGGGGTCGCGCCCGCCGGCCGCGCTCGCGGCACCGCTACTTTCGCGCCTTGCGCTCGGGCCGCCGGTCGGTGCGCTCCGGAGCGCGCCGATCGCGAACCGCCCAATGCGGGCGCAGGCGATCCGGCAGGGGGACGCCAACCGTCACCTCCGCGGCGCGCGGGGCGCCGCCCTTCAGCGTGGTGACGCGGAGCCGCCGCGCCGCCGGCCACGCGCCGCCCCAGCCGGGCAGCGCGGGGACGAACCCGGGACTGCGGGCCGCCGGCTCGACGGCCAGCACCATCGCCGCTCCGTACGCTGATGTCTGGTAACCACTGCGATCCTGCCGTCCTGCCGCCTGTGTGACGCGCACGACCAGTGCGCTGTCCTTGTCGTGCGCCAGGCGCTGCAGCCGCACGGCGACGCGGCGCGCCGGGGCCGGCACGCGGTCCACGATGACCAATCCGAAGGCGCCGGTGCGGAGCAGGACGTCGGCGCACCACCAGGCGCTCTCGTGCGCCCTGGGCCGGACGACCCAGAACGATCCGAGGGCGGCGAGATGGGCGGCGGCCTGGGGCGCGAGTGAGCGCTCCGCGTCCACCAGGGCCACCCCCTCATCGGAGCGGAGCGTCGCCTCCGCGAGAGCGAGGAGGAGCGTCGTGCCGCCGCTTCCCAGGGGTGCGTCGAGCGCGGTGATCTGCCCGCGCGGCACACCGGCAGGGAGTGCGGTGTCGAGCGCCGGGATGCCGAACGCGAGGCCGCGCCGGACGGCGGGAACGAGCCGCCGGACTTGCTCGGGAAACGCGAGCTGCAGGTGCGGCAGGGTCATGGCGCACTACAGCGGCAGGATCCACTGCCCGAGGTCGTCGAGAGCCTGGGGCCGGCGGCGGTAGCGCCCTGCGGCCGCCTCGTCCTCGGCCCACGTGGGGAACCCCGTTTCCCGTTGCAGCCGCGCCACCCGGCGCTCGAGCGCGGCGACGTAGGCTTCGGTGACGGCGCCCTGCGCGTCGAACGAGCGCTCGTAGCGGGAGAGCAGGGCGGGAAAGTGCCGCGCCACGACCGGCAGGAATACCGGCCTGACGGCCGGATAGAGCCGGAGCGGGGCGGCATGGACGAACCCGGCCCCCGCCTCCCGGGCCGCCTGCATCAGGGCGCGGAGCTGCGAGGCACCATCGGTGATGCCCGGCACCACCGGCGCGATCATCACCCCCGCCCGGACGCCGCCCGCCGCGAGCCTGCCGAGGGCCCGCAGGCGTACCTGCGGCATCGGCGAGCGCGCCTCGAGCTTCTTGATGAGCGGCACTTCCACCGTGATGAGCGAGAGGTACACCGTGAGCCGGCTCCGCTCCGCTAGGCGCGCCAGCACGTCCAGGTCCCGGGTCACCAGCGGCGACTTGGTGACCAGGCTGACGTTGAGGCCGTGGAATTGCGCCAGCCGCTCGAGGATCCGCCGGGTGAGCAGGAACCGCCGCTCGGCCGGCTGGTACGGATCGGTCGCGGTGCCGATCGCGATGGCCGCGTCCCCCAGGCGGGACGGCTTCAGAGTGAGCCCCAGGACGTCCGGGGCCTCGCTCTTGACGAAAACCTGGTGCTCGAATGCCGCATCGTCCCACGCAGCGGCGCGCAACCCGCCGGCTTCGCGGCCGCGCTCGACCACGTAGCGGTGGGCGAAGCGGGCGAAGCAGTAGCTGCACCCGAACTCGCAGCCGACGTAGGGATTCAGCGACCAGAATCCCATCCCCGTCTGCTGCGGGGAGTTGAGGATGGACTTGATCGGGAGGCGCACGAAGCTGGTGCCGCGCCGCCGCCGGTCCAGGAGCGTCCAGCTCACCCGCACCGCCCCCATCCGCAGACCGGACAGTACTGACACGCCGAAGCGCGGACGAGGGAATTCCCGCAGTCCGGGCACGTGGCTGACGGCTTTGCCTGTCCTGCAAGATCGTCGGCAAGACTTTGATCCACAAAGTCTTCCATACTGTCTCCACCAAGACTTTCGGTTTTTATTCGGTACGTGACCGAATATATACCGATGTGCGTTGCGCGCAAGGTCACGGCGCGCGGCCGTTCCGGAATCTCCGCAGCCGATCCTGCATTGGCCGCATTGGCGGGGCGCGGCTATTTTCCGCCCGCCTTTTCCGGAGCGTGGTCGTGCCGTTCAGCCTGTTGCCGAGAGAAGAAGAGTTCTTCGACCTGTTCATCCAGGTCGCCCGCCGCAGCAAGGAGGCGGCCGAGCACCTGGTCGGGCTGTTCGGTGAGCCGGAGCGCGCGGCGTACCACGCCGAGCAGATCAAGCGGCTGGAGCACGAGTGCGACCAGTTCACCCACGAGGTGGTGAACCGGCTCGACCGCACCTTCATCACGCCGATCGACCGCGAGGACATCTACCGGCTGGCCTCGGACCTCGACGAGGTGATCGACGTGATCGACGGCGTGGCACGTCGGGCGCAGATCTTCCGCGTGGGCCCCGCGCCCGAGGGCGTGAAGCAGCTGACCGACGTGATCCACCGCGCGGTGGGGACGCTGGCGCTGGGGGTCCAGGAGCTGCGCAAGAAGGACGGGGTCATGCAGCAGTGCATCGAGGCGAAGCGGCTCGAGGAGGAGGCGGACATTCTCTACCACACGTCCCTGGCCCGGCTGTTCGAGACGGAGACGAACGCGATCGAGGTGATCAAGTGGAAGGAGATCTACGACAACCTCGAGCGCTGCGTCGACGAAGCTGAGGACGTGGCCAACGCCCTCGAGAGCATCACGCTGAAACACGCCTAGTGAACGGCACCGTCGTATTCGTCCTGGCGATCGTCCTGGTCGCCTTCGTCTTCGACTTCATCAACGGCTTCCACGACTCGGCGAACTCCATCGCGACGGTGGTCTCGACGCGCGTGCTGTCGCCGTTCACCGCCGTGATCTGGGCCGCGTTCTTCAATTTCGTGGCGGCCTTCGGGTTCGGGACGGCGGTCGCGAAGACGATGGGGAGCGGCCTGATCCGCGTGGAGTTCGTGGATCCGCAGGTGATCCTGGCCGGGCTGGTGGGGGCGATCGTCTGGGACATCTTCACCTGGATCTACGGCATTCCCTCGTCGTCCTCCCATGCGTTGATGGGCGGCTACGCCGGGGCGGCCATCGCGAAGGCGGGGATCGGCGTGCTGATCCCCGGCGGCTGGCTCAAGCCGATCGCGTTCATCCTTCTCTCGCCGCTCATCGGCTTCATCCTGGGCCTGGCGATGATGGTCGCGGTCGGCTGGACGTTCCGTCGGGCGCGGCCCCAGCAGATCGATTCCTGGTTCCGCAAGCTGCAGTTGTTCTCCGCTGCGGCCTACAGCCTCGGGCACGGGACCAACGACGCACAGAAGACCATGGGCATCGTGCTCGGCCTGCTGTTCTCGGCACAGGCTGCCTTCAAGGACTTCCCGCTGCGCTTCATGCACATCACCAGCATGGAAGCCGTCCCCGTCTGGATCATCCTGTGGGCGTACGCGGCCATCGCGCTGGGCACGCTGTCGGGCGGGTGGCGGATCGTGAAAACGATGGGCCAGCGCATCACGAAGCTGCGGCCGTACGGCGGCTTCTGCGCCGAGACCGCCGGCGCAACGTCCATCTTCATCGCCTCGCACTTCGGGATCCCGGTCTCCACCACCCACACCATCACCGGCGCCATCAGCGGGGTCGGGGCGGCGCAGCGGATCTCCTCGGTACGCTGGGGGGTAGCTGGCCGGATCGTGTGGGCGTGGATCCTGACGATTCCCGCCGCGGCCGTGATCGCGGCCCTGGTGTACCTGGTGGTCCACGCCGTCGTCCGCTGACCGGAGGGCCGTCACGATGGCCGGGAAGCTCACCGAACCGGAAATCGCCCAGCGGCTCAGTGGCCTGAGCGGCTGGACGCTCGAGGGAGCGGCGATAAGGAAGAGCTTCGGCTTCGCCAGGTTCGCGGACGGGATCCGGTTCGTGGACCGGGTGGCGGCGGCGGCCGACGCGATGGACCACCACCCGGACGTGGACATCCGCTATACGACCGTCACGATGACGCTCTCGACCCACAGCGCGGGTGGCCTGACCAGCAAGGACTTCGACCTGGCTGAGCGGATCGAGCAGGCCCTGCGCTAGGTGCTCCCTGAGCCTCCGGCGGAGCCGCCGGAGGAGTCGAGCTTCACCATCATCGTATCGCCCACGTAGCTCGTGACCGGCGCCTCGTCGAGCGTGGACAGCCGCTTCAGGTCCGCGCCGATGCGGTTGGCCATCTCGAGAATGGTCTCGATGCCGGCGCGATCCTCCTCGGACAGCCGTCCCGCCCCGGCCCGCAGCAGGCCCGCCTCGCCCACGATCGCGGCCAGCGCGTTGTTGACCTCGTGGCGGATGGTCACCGCCACCTCGCCGATCGCCGCGAGCCGCTCCGCCTTGATGAGCCGCCGGTAGTAGTCGTGCAGCTGCTGTGACAGCCACCCCACGGCGATCGCCAGGATGCCGTAGGAGATGTAGGTCGGCAGGATGACGTCGGGGTTGACGGGCATCAGGTTGAGCTGGAGCACGACCTGCACGGCGACGTACAGCACCGTGCCGGCCACGAGGCCGGAGAGCGCGCCCAGCATGCCGTAGTGGAGCGACAGGATGAACGCGGGGGCCAGGGTCGTGAGCCATGACAGCTCGCGGTACAGCCCCTCGCCGGGCGGCAGCAGCTCCGTCATGACGATGGGGATCAGGTAGGCCAGCGCGCAGTACAGCGCCCAGCGCCGCGGCAGAGGAGGCCGGTGCGCCATCTGCGGGAAGCCGATGACCAGCACCGGCCGGAGGAACCAGGGCGCGCGACGCGGGGCTTCCATCGCCGTCACTCCGCGTGAAGGGTGAGCAGTCGAAGCTCCGTCATCTCCTCGATCGCGTAGCGGACGCCCTCCCGGCCCTGCCCGCTGGCCTTGACGCCGCCGTACGGCATCCGGTCCATCCTCCAGGTGGGGACCTCGTTCGCCATCACGCCGCCCACGTCGAGCCGGTCCCACGCCTCCATCAGCCGGCCCACGTCCCTGGTGAAGACGCCGGCCTGGAGGCCATAGGGCGACGCGTTCGCGCGGTCGAGCGCCTCGTCGAACGACCGGTACGGCGTGACGGTGGTGACCGGTGCGAACACTTCCTCGCAGTTGACGCGGTGCTCGGGCTTCGTGCCGGCGAGCACCGTCGGCGCCAGCACCGCGCCGCGCCGTTGCCCGCCGACGAGCACCCGCGCGCCGTCCGCCACGGCCTCGGCGATCCACGACTCGGCGCGGCGGGCGGCGGCCTCGTCGATCATCGGCCCCACCTCCGTCGCCGGGTCCAGCGGATCGCCCACCACGAGCTTGCCGACCCGTGCGGCGAGCCCGTCGAGGAAGTCGGCGCAGATCCGCTCGTGGACCAGGATGCGCTGCACCGAGATGCAGGACTGCCCGGCGTAGCTGTAGCCGCCGGTAGCGCACGCGCGGAGGGCGCGGTCGAGATCGGCGTCCGGCTCGACGATGACGGCGGCGTTGCCGCCCAGCTCGAGGGTCACGCGCTTGGTTCCCGCCTCCGCGCGGATGCCCCACCCGGCGCGGGCGCTGCCCGTGAAGCTGATCATCCGGACTCGCGGGTCGGTCACCAGCCGGCGGGCGACCTCCAGGTCGCACGGCACCACGTTGATGCCGCCAGCCGGATAGCCGGACTTCGCGACCAGCTCGCCGAGCCGGAGCGGCGACAGCGGGTCCTGCGGCGGCGGCTTCAGCGTCAGGGCGGCGCCGCACGCGATGGCGGGCGCGATTTTGTGGGCGGCCAGGAGGACCGGGAAGTTGAACGGCGTGATCGCCGCGACCGGCGACAGCGGCCAGCGGCGGGTGAGGCCGAGCCGGCCGCGCCCCGCGGGCAGCACGTCGAGCGGGAGCACGTCGCCGCCGATGCGGGTGGCTTCCTCGGCGCCGTCGCGGAACACGAAGACGGCGCGATCCACCTCGCCGAGAGCCTGGGTGATCGGCTTGCCCGCCTCCCGGGCGATCAGCGTCGCGATGGCCGCGCGCTCGCGCTCCAGCCCGTCCGCGATGACGCGCAGGCAGGCCGCGCGCTCGTACGCCGGCATGTGCCGGCATTCGGCGGCGGCGGCGACGTTGGCCGCGATGGCCGAATCCAGGTCCGCTGATGAAGCGAGGGGATGGGTGCCAACTTCGGTGCCGTCGTACGGAGAGCGGACGGTGGCGGTGGCGGTGCCGGCGCGCCGCTCGTTTCCGATGATCACCCAGCTACCATAGGCGCGCCGCACGGCTCCGTCAACGCGACCGGGCCACCTGCACCGCGGCGGCGGGCGCTATTCGACCGTCACGCTCTTGGCCAGGTTGCGCGGCCGGTCCACGTCGCAGCCCCGGAGGACGGCGATGTGGTACGCGAGGAGCTGCAGCGGGATCGCCGTGACGACCGGCGACAGGAGCCGGTGCGTGGCCGGCACCCGCAGCTGGCACTCGACCAGCTCGCCGAGATCCGACGCACCATCGCTGGTGACGGCGACGATCCGGCCGCCCCGGGAGCGCACCTCCTGCATGTTCGACCGGACCTTCTGGAACACGTCGTCGTCGGGGGCGACGAACACGACCGGCATCTTCTCGTCGATCAGCGCGATGGGTCCGTGCTTCATCTCCGCGGCCGGATAGCCCTCCGCGTGGATGTAGCTGATCTCCTTGAGCTTCAGGGCGCCCTCGAGGGCCACCGGGAAGTTGACCCCGCGACCCAGATAGAGGGCGTTCGGCGCGTGCGCGAACCTGCCGGCGAGCTGCCTGATGCTCGGCTCGAGCGCCAGGGCCCCGCGCACCTTCTCGGGAAGATCGGCCAGCGCCTGAACGAGACTCCGGCCCTCCGCGAAGGACAGGCCGCGCTGGCGGCCGATGTACACCGCCAGCAGGAGGAACGCGACCACCTGTGACGTGAACGCCTTGGTCGAGGCGACCCCGATCTCGGGTCCCGCGTGCAGGTAGATCCCGCCGTCCGTCTCGCGTGCAATGGTGCTGCCGACGACGTTCACGATGCCGACAACCCGGGCGCCCGCGCCCCGTGCGGCGCGGATGGCCTCCAGGGTGTCGGCGGTCTCTCCGGACTGCGACACCGCGATCGTCAGGGTCCCCGGGATCTTGAGCTGTCGCCGGTACCGGTACTCGGACGCGTACTCCACCTGCGTCGGCAGGCCGGTGAGCTCCTCGAGCACGTGCCGGCCCACGAGGCCGGCGTGCCACGAGGTGCCGCAGGCCACGATCACGATCCGGGAGATCTCGCGACACTCCCCCGGCGGCAGGCCCAATCCGTTGAGCCGCGCCGTGCCCTCCTCCAGCAGCAGGCGCCCGCGCAGCGTGCTGTGGACAGTGTCAGGTTGCTCGCAGATCTCCTTCAGCATGAAGTGGGCGTACCCGCCCAGCTCGATCGCCTGGAGGTCCCACTCGATGTCGTCGACGCAGCGCTGCTGCTCGCGCTCCTCGTGATCGAGCACGCGGTAGCCGTCCGGCGTCAGGACCGCGACATCGCCGTCGTCGAGGTAGACGACCGTCCGCGTCTGGCCGAGCACGGCCGACGCGTCCGACGCGACGAAGTACTCGCCGTCGCCCACGCCGATCAGCAGCGGTGAGCCCTTCCGCGCCACGACGACCTTGTGGGGCTCACGCGCCCACATGACCGCCAGGCCGTAGGTGCCCTCCACGTGCGCCAGGGCGGCGATGACGCGCTCCTCCAGCGTCTCGCCGGGCGCCTCCTCGATGAGGTGGGCGAGCGTCTCGGTGTCGGTGTCCGATGCGAACCCGTGCCCGGCGCGCTCGAGGCGGGTCCGCAGGGCGTCGGCATTCTCGATGATGCCGTTGTGCACGACCGCCACCTCGCCCTTGCAGTCCTGGTGCGGATGGGCGTTGCGCTCGGTGGGCGCTCCATGCGTCGCCCAGCGCGTGTGTGCGATGCCGTTGACGCCGTGGACCGGATCGCCGTCCAGCCGCTCCCGGAGCTTGACCACGCGGCCCGCGAGCTTCGTGACGATGAGCCCCTTGCCGTTCTGGATCGCCACCCCCGCCGAGTCGTAGCCGCGGTACTCGAGCCGGGCCAACCCCTCCAGCAGCAGCGGCCCGGCATCGCGCTTCCCCGTGTAACCGACAATGCCGCACACGGTCAGGCGTCCTCGGCCGAAGGCTCGAGCAGGAGCCGCGTGTCGGAGGCGAGGCCGAACCGGGCCAGCATCCTCAGCTTCTCGCTGTACAGGGCCGCCGTCTCGTCGGACAGCACCGGGGCCCCGCACCGCTCGCAACACGTGGGCGCCCGGCCGCGGGTCGTCGGCGCGTCGGCGCGCGCGGTGGACGTGATCGCCTCGAGACCGCAGCAACTGCACGACATTGAGCGTCCTCCAGCCTGACTTGGGGATGGCAGCCGTGGCAGGCGCGGCGCCCTCGGGCTCGACGGCATATCAAGAACGAGGCCGGGGCCATTCCCCGTTCCTGAACGGCGGACGCGAGCTTGTGGCCGATCAACGAGTTAGCTGCCGCGATTGGGGATCAGGCAGCCGCGATTTCCGCTTCGCGCGCGTTGCACGTTCGCGTCAAGACGGCGTCGATGTGTTGTCCCGCCGCAGCGATCCGCTACTGCAGCCGGTCGGATGCGGCATCGCAACCCATTGCAGTTCATCGACTTGCAAACGAGGGCCGAACGGCGCACGAGTTCTGCTCACTAGACTCCCAACGGTTGGCGCCTTGTGTGGAGGCGCCTGCCGCCCCATGTTCGGGGCCCGAAAGGCCAACTCGTGGGAACATCGATGGCTGAGCGCACGGCGCATACACATCCTCCCCTCGTGCTCATCGCGAGCAGCCAGGAATGGCACGCCCGGTCACTGGAGAGCATCCTCGGGCCCCACGGGTACGCGGTCGTGCGCGCCTACACGGGGAAGCAGACGCTCGAGCGGGCGCGGAGCGCCCGACCCGATCTGGTCATCGTGGATGCCGACCTGCCCGACCTGGATGGGATCGAGGTGTGCCGCGGCCTCCGGGACGAGCCGGCAATGAGCGCCAGCACTCCCATTCTCGTCACCGGCTCGGGCCAGCCGACGCGGCAGCAGCGCCTGGCGGCGCTGCGTGCCGGCGCCTGGGATTACCTCACGCTTCCGTTCGACGGGCAGGAGCTGCAGCTGCGGCTCGACGCGTTCGTGCAGGCCAAGTTCGAGGCCGATCGCGCGCGGGAGGAAAGCCTCCTGGACGAGCTGACGGGTCTGTACAACATCCGCGGGCTCGCGCGGCGGGCGCGTGAGCTCGGCTCACAGGCGTTCCGGCATCACGAGCCGTTCGCCTGCGTGGTACTCGCACCTCACGTCGAGGGGGCCGACGCGGCCGCGTCCGAGCTGGCTGTGACGGCTGCCGTGAACCACATCGCGAAGACGCTCCGCACCAACGGCCGGGTCGCGGACGCGATCGGACGCCTCGGGCCCACGGAGTTCGGCGTCGTGGCGCAGGGCGCGGATGCCGAGGGCGTGGTCAAGCTCGCCCAGCGCCTCGTCCGATCGTTGGAGTCCGGAGCGACGGAGGCCGGCGGCGCGGTGCCGCACTTCAGGGTTCGCGCCGGTTACGACGCGGTGTCGAACTACCACGAGGCGCCGATCGAGCCGGAGGACATGCTGGTGCGCGCCACCATTGCGATGCGCATGTCAGAGGGCGACGCCAGCGGCAAGTGGATTCGGCCGTTCGAGGGACGCTTCACGAACTAGCCACGCACAGGGACGGTTTGCGTCCGGTCCCGTTCGCCCCGGGCCGGGCCTCCTCGCTTTACCCTCCGTTCTCCCCGCTCTGGCAACCGCACAGTGGAGCGGCGCAGCCGGAGCCCTAGCGAAATCCCCCGGAAACCCTTATGGTGGCTGTTGCGATGGCGCCACAGGCGCACCGACTGCTCGCCGTGTGTCGTACCGATACAACACAGTGCTGAGCGAGCCCGCAAACGGAGGAAGGCAGCATGGCCGCTTGGCTCAGAGCGCCCCAGTCACCAGCTGAAGGTCCGGGAGACACCACTCCTCTCGTTTCCGCGGATCTCTCGATCAGTGCGGCGGACAAGGCGAGTGTCCGCATTCTGGTCGTGGACGACGAGCGGACCTTGCGCGAGAGCTGCAAGAGCGTGCTCGAGGTGGACGGCTACCGGGTCGAGGTCTGTGGCCGGGGGGGCGAGGCGCTCGAGCTGGTGCGGCGTCAGATGTTCGACGTGATCCTGGTGGACCTGTACATGACCGAGGTCTCGGGAATGGAGCTGCTGGAGGCGGCGCTGGCGGCCCGGCCCGAGACGATCGTGATCGTGATGACCGGCAACCCGAGCGTGGCGTCCAACGTGGAGGCGCTGCGCGCCGGGGCGTGGGACTACCTCCCCAAGCCGTTCTCGGCGACGCACCTGCAGATCCTGGTCGGACGGGCGACCCACACGATCCTGGTGGGGCGCGAGTCGAGCGCCCGGAGCGGTGCGCCGGACGTGGAGGAAGAAGGCGGCGCCCGCGACAAGCTCTCCGTCATCGGCGTGTCGCCCGTGTTCCGGAAAGCGATCGACCTGGCCAAGCGGGTCGCTCCGACCGACGCGTCGGTGTTCATCACCGGCGAGAGCGGCACGGGCAAGGAGATGATGGCGCAGTTCATCCACCAGCACAGCCGCCGGCGCAGCCGGCCGATGGTCGCGGTGAACTGCGCGGCGCTGCCCGAGGGGCTGCTGGAGTCCGAGATGTTCGGCCACGTGAAGGGGGCGTTCACGGGGGCCGTCAAGGACAAGCCGGGCCTGCTCGAAGCGGCCAACGGCGGCACGCTGTTCCTGGACGAGCTGATCGACATGCCCAAGTCGATCCAGGCGAAGTTGCTGCGCGTCATCCAGGACGGCGTCGTGCGGCGCGTCGGCAGCTCGGCGACCAACACCGTGGTGAACGTCCGGTTCATCGCCGCGGCCAACCGCGACCCGGAGCAGGCCACGAAGGACGGCCTGCTGCGCGAGGATCTGTACTATCGGCTGCGCGTGGTCCCGGTTCATCTCCCGTCGCTGCGCGAGCGTCAGCAGGACATCGTGCTGCTCGCCAACCACTTCCTCCAGCTGTTCTGGCGGCGCCACCGGGAGCCGTTCGCGGCACCGCCGCGACTCACCGAGAGCGCGGTCCGCGCACTGTGCGCCCATCCGTGGCAGGGCAACGTGCGCGAGCTGCAGAACGCCATCGAGCACGCGGTGGTGCTGCTGGAGCCGGGGCAGGACATCCAGCCCGAGAACATTCCGTTCATCAGCGGTCAGCAGGCCGGGGACGCGGCCGAGGGCGTGGTGCCGGTCATGGCGGACGGCATCCTGGAGGAGAGCTACCACGCCGCCAGGGAGCGTGTGATCGCGTCGTTCGAGCGGCGCTATCTCACCTGGCTGGTCAACCACGTCGGCGGAAACATGTCCAAAGCGGCGCGCGTGGCCGGGGTGGACCGCACGACGCTGTACCGGCTGATGGAGCGCCACGGCTTGCAGCGCGAGACCATCACGGTGCTGCCCGAATGACTGGAGTGCCTCACCTGCGGCGCGCCGATCGTCGTGACGCGGCCGGCCACGTGCTGCCGGCCCGGCCGCCGGAAGCCGAGCCGGAGAGCGCGGTTCTGCGCCCGGTGCTCGATGCGGCGGCCGCGCGCGTCCTGGAGTCGTGGCGCGACGAGCGGGCCGACGCGCTCGATGCCAAGGACGCGGCCGAGACCCTCCGCTGGCTGGTGGATGCGACGGCCGGGGCGATCGCGGGCGATGCGGTCGCGGCGCAGGGTCCGGCCGCGACGGTGCTCGGCCGCCGGCTCCTCGAGCTGCTTCGGGCCGAGGCTCTCGCGGAGCCGCGCGACGGCCAGCCGGGGCTGGATCCGGAAGCGCTGCTGACGATCCTGCGAGCCATCGAGCGGGTGCGGGAGGCGGTCGACCCCGACTGGTCGCAGTCGCTGTCCTCCCGCCTTTCGGCGCCGGGCGGCCTCGATCTCGTCGTCGAGGTGGCCCACGACCTCCGGTCGCCCATCACGTCCATCCTGTTTCTCGCCGAGACGCTGCAGCGCGGGCAGAGCGGGAGCGTCAACGAGGTGCAGCATCGCCAACTCGGCCTGATCTACGCAGCGGCGCTCGGCCTGAGCTCCATGGCGAGCGACGTCATCGAGCTGGCGCGCGGGGGCAAGCAGCTGGTCGAGAAGGAGCCGGCACCACTGTCGGTCACGGCCATCCTCGAGTCGGTGCGGGACATCGTCCGTCCGATCGCGGAAGAGAAGGGCCTCACCATCCAGCTCGTGCCGCCGGCGTCGGACCACCGCATGGGGCGGCAGCTGGCGTTGAGCCGGGTGCTCCTGAACCTCACCACCAACGCCCTGAAGTTCACCGACGAGGGCTGCGTGGAGCTCGCCGCCAGGCCGCGCGGCCTGACCCAGATCGAGTTCTCGGTCCGGGACACCGGACACGGCATCAGCCCGGAGGCGATGGACAACCTCTACCAGCCGTTCCGACGCTCGAGGGCCCGCGCGGGACGCAGCGGGTACTATTTCTCCGGGACGGGGCTCGGACTGGCCATGTGCCGCCTCATCGTCGAGGCGATGGAATCGAAGCTGGAGTTCGAGACAGAGCAGGGCCGGGGGACGCGCTTCTTCTTCACGCTGGACATCCCTCCGGTCACCAACCTGTAGCCCTGTAGCAGCCATCCAACAATAGCGGATTCCCCGCTACAGCATTAATCACAATCGAAAAAATCGTCTATTGGCTAAGCGTTTCCACCACATGTGTTTAGGTGGTGTTGAGGCATGGCTTCACGGCGCGCACGGTCCTTGCCAAATCAGTCCCCAGATGACCTCCCTCAGGATCAACGACCTGCTTCTGCAGTGGCGCGAGCAAGGCGTCACGTATGGCATGTACCGGGTGGGCCGGTACGAGGATCGCGCCCGTCGGGTGCTCAACGTGATCGTCGCGAGCATCGGGCTCGTCATCAGCGCACCGCTGATGCTCGCGGTCGCCATGGTCGTGAAGCTCACCTCCAGGGGGCCGGTGTTCTACAAGCAGACCCGTGTCGGGCTGGATCGCCGCTCCCCGGACAGTGACCGCGGCAATCATCGCCGCGTGGTCGATCTCGGAGGCAGGCCGTTCACGATCTACAAGTTCCGGACGATGAAGGCGCGGGACGACGGCCGGCAGGTGTGGGCGGCCCCGGGTGACGCGCGGATCACGCCGGTGGGGCGCATGCTCCGGCAGTTCCGGCTGGACGAGCTGCCGCAGCTCGTGAACGTGCTGAAGGGCGACATGAACGTGGTCGGTCCGAGGCCCGAGCAGCCGCGGATCTTCGCCGACCTCCGGACGCAGGTGCACCGGTACGCGGAGCGCCAGCGCGTGCGGCCCGGCATCACGGGCTGGGCACAGATCAACCACCACTACGACGAGTCGATCGAGGACGTGCGGCGGAAGGTCTCGTACGACCTGGACTACATCTCGCGCCAGTCGCTGTCGCAGGACATCAAGATCATGCTGCTCACGGCGCCCGCGATGGTGCTGAGAAAGGGCGCCTTGTAAGTTGACGGCCGCGAAGCTCGCGGCGTACGGGATGGTCCGAAGTGGAGAGCGCCGGCCCGACGTGCATAGGGGCCGGCGCTTCTCCATTGGGGAGGGCCCGGCGCGACCCCGCCCATCGTGCGGCCGGGATCCACGCGCTCACCTCCTCGCGCACTCACCCCGACAGGTCCTGCAGTGCCTCCCCTGCCCGGGCCAGGGCAGCCTCGAGATCGGCCGCCGCCGGCCCGAAGCCGAACCGGACGAAGTGGTCCA
Organism: Gemmatimonadales bacterium; assembly: GCA_035623395.1. GTDB lineage: Bacteria > Gemmatimonadota > Gemmatimonadetes > Gemmatimonadales > JACORV01 > Fen-1245. The sequence goes on from DASPTN010000092.1 coordinate 29,222, forward strand.
TGCCGAACTGGTCACCTGGCACTACGAGCACGCTCTTCGAGCGGCGCAGGCGCTCCGCGAGCGCCGAAGAATTGACGTTGGCTCGGTACCGGGCGTAGCAGATCGCCCCTGCGTCGGGGGCGCGGTAGCGGAACTCGCCGTTGCGGGCCGTCAGCCACCGGTCGAGGGCCGGCCAGTTGGTCCTCAGGATGGTGCGGGTACGCTCGAGGATCCGGTCGCGCACTCCGGTCGCGAGGGCCAGGGTGGCCAGCCAGTCGGAGACCACGCCCGGCCCGATGGTCGTGTAGTCCTTGCGCGCCCATAGCTCGGCGATGAGCGACGGGGGCGCGACACACCAGCCGATTCTCAGGCCCGGGAGCCCGTAGGCCTTCGAGAGCCCATTGGTGACCAGGACGCGCTCCGAACGTCCCCACAGGGTCGGCGTGGCTCCGGCCTCCCGTTCGGCGCCCTGGTAGACCTCGTCCGACAGCAGCCAGGCGCCGGCCTTTGTGGCCCGCTGCACGATCCGCTCCAGCGCCTGAGGCGAGAGGATCGCACCGGTCGGGTTGTTCGGGTTCGTGACGACGACGAGCCTGGTGCCGGGCCCGATCGCGACGTCGATGTCGGCGTGGTCGGGCTGCCAGTCCCGCTCCTCGCGCAGCCAGATCGGTGCGATCTGGGCGCCGAACGTGCGCGCCAGTCCCCAGGTCTGCATGTACGTCGGCAGGACGATGGCGACGCCGTCGCCGGGCTGAATCAGGTGCCAGCAAGCGCAGAAGTTCGCCTCGGCGCTGCCGTTGGTGACGAGCACGTGGTCGGCCGTCGCGCCGGGGTACAGGGCCGCGATCGCCGAGCGGAGCGGCTCACTGCCGTTCGACTGGGGGTAGCCGAGGCGGTGGGTCGCGAGGTCGTCGACCGAACGGCCTGCGATCGTCAGCAGCTCCACCACCGTCAGTGGATGGACGCCGCTCTCCGACAGGTTGTACTGGACACGGTTCTCCCAGGTGCTCTGCCAGCGCTCCATCGCGAATGGCTCGAACGACATCGCCCCTCCGGCGTGGAGGGGCGATTGTAGTCGTACGGGCCGGGCCGAGCAAGCGGCCGCTAGAGCGACCGCAGCCGGATGGAGCCGTTCACGGTCTGGATCTTGAGGCTGCGGCCGCCCTGGCCGATGCGGCCGTCGAGGTGTTGCCGGTTGAGGTGACCGGTCACCGTGATGGGGAAGTCCGTGTCGATCGACCCGTTGACCGTCTCCGCCTCGAGATCGGCGTTCAGGTCCTTCGGGGCCGACAGCGTGACGCCTCCGTTGACGGTCTCGAACCGCAGCGCCGTGGTGCCCTGTCCATGGACGACCGCCACCACGCTGCCGTTGACCGTGTTGGCGGAAGCGTCGCCGCTGCCGGTTTCGAGCCGCACGCTGCCGTTGACGGTGCTGGCGTCCACCGGCCCCGAGAGGGCGTCGGCCTCGACGTCGCCGTTCACCGTCCCGCCCGAGAAGGCAACCCCGGCGGGCAGCTGGGCGTGGAACTCCACCTCCACGTCGTTGTTGTGCGTGCTCATGTGATAGTCGTCGCCGGGACCGCAGCGATTCGAGCGGCCCGGATAGACCGCGCAGATCGTCACGCTGCCGTCGTGCTCGACGACCTCGATCTTCACGTCGTCCGCGTCGCCGTGATCGTGGGCGTGCTTGGTCGCCGTCACGAGCACCTCCGCCCCGCTCGCCGGCTCCGCGACGACGCGTCCGTTGACGCCGCGGATCTCGAGCGTCTTCCCCGAGGCGATGCGGCCGTGCCAGCTCCACTGGTCACCCTGCGTCGGCGTCGCATGACGCGAGACGTGTCCCCAGCCCGGTGCGGCGGCCACTGCCGCCGCCACGAGTCCGACCAATCCGTAGTTCATCGATCGCCTCCCCGCCGCGACGACGAGCCGTGGCGCAGGTAGATGGTGCCGCTGAACGACTCGAGGATGAGCTTCGCGCCGCCGGCGCCGATGGTGAATTCCCATTCCCGCGGATGCACGTAGCCGCCGCCCGGATTGATCGTCATGGGCCAGTCGGATTCCACGTCGCCGCTGAAGGTGCTGACCGACACGCTGGCGCTGAGATCGCCTTCCGGCTGGACGGTCACGTCGCCGGAGTGCGAGTGGAAACCGTAGCGGCCGCCGTCGTGGACGGGCCCCGAAAAACCGATGTCCCCGCTCACGGTCTCGGCGCGGACCTCCTGGCCGTCCACCCGCTCGAGCGCCACGTCGCCCGACACGCTCCGGGCGCTCACGTCGCCGCGCACGCCGCGCACCTGCACGTCGCCGCTGGTCGACGTGATCTCGAGCCGGCCCCGGACGTCGGACGCCTGTACGTCGCCGGAGACGCTCTCGACCTGCGACTCGCCGTTCGCGCAGCGGAGGGTGACGCCGCCGGAGATCGAGCCCACGGTCGCCTCGCCGCAGACACCGTTCACGTCCACGTCCGCAGAAATGGCGTGCACCTCGATGGGGGTGTTGATCGGGACGGTGATCGTGAAGTCCACGTCCCCCTCGCCGCGCCGGGGCTGGGTGCGGACGGAGACCCCGCTGCTCGAGGCCTCCACGTCCACCCGGGCGCCGTCGGCCTCGGCGACCACGTGGATCTGGGCGCGGTTCCAGGACTGGACCCGGACCGAGCCCGACACGCCGTTCAGCTCGAACCTCGCGCCCGAGCGCACGGCGATGGTGGTGTCGACGGATTGCGCGGGCAGCGACCTCGCGGCGACCGCGGCTCCGGCGATGGTCAGTACGGCGACGAAGCTTTTCATGGTCTCCCTCTAGCTCGCTGCGGCCATGGTGGTCACCCGGCGGAGCACCTCGAGCTTCCGGCCCAGTGCGCGTTCCAGATGGCTGTTCAGGTACATGCTGTTCGGGTCCTGCGCGAGCGCCGCTTCTGCCTGGTGGATCGCGGCGTCGATGATGGCCAGGCTCTGCTGCACCGCCCGCACCGTACCCGTGTCGAGCAGCGACCGGTGGGTGTCGAGCACGGACTGCAGCTCGCGGATGGCGGCGTCGTAGGACTCGACCCCCTTGGCGGAGGCCAGTCCCGCGACCGGCTGAACCGCCGGGGCACCTGCGGCCGTGGCCGACGGCGCGACCGGCCGGCCGCCGCGCGTGACCAGCAGGACCGAGCCGGCCGACGCGGCCATCAGCACCACCGCGGCGGCGGCGAGTTGCGGGATGGAGAAGGCCAGGCGCCGGCGCGGCGCGAGCGGGACGACCGTCACCGAGTCGCCCAGCCGCGCCTGGATGCCCGGCCAGAGGTCACGCTCCGGGGGCAGGTCGTCGAGGGCGCCCGCGTGCCGCTTGATGCGCAGCAGGGCGTCGTACGCGCCGCGGCACTCGGCGCACGCCACCAGGTGGGCCTGCGCCGCCGCGAGCGCGTCGCCCTGGACCTCGCCGTCCACCAGCGCCGACAGCTGCTCGCCCAGGTGTGCTTCCATCGTCACCGCTCCAGGTGCGCGCGGAGCAGCATCCGCGCCCGGTGCAACTGCGCCTTCGACGTGCCGGTCGTCACTCCCGTCATCGCGGCGATCTCCTCGTGCCTGAACCCCTGCACGTCGTGCAGGACGAACACCTCACGCGCTCCCCGGGGCAGCTTTGCAATCGCGCTCTCGAGATCCAGCGCTTCCCCACCGCGCCCAGCGCGGCCTCCCTGCACCGATTCCAGGTCCACGCGATCGTCAGTGTAGCGTCGGCCACTGGCCTCTGAACGGCGCCAATTGAGGATCGCGTTCACCGCCAGCCGGTGCAGCCAGGTGCCAAAGGCCGCCTCACCACGATACGTCCCGAGCCGCTCCCATGCCCGCACGAAGACGTCCTGCGTCAACTCGTCGGGGTCACCGTCGCCGCCGACCATCCGTCGCGCCAGCGAGTGGATGCGCGCGACGTGCTGGCGGTAGAGCCGCTCGAACGCCCTCTGATCGCCCGACGCGGCCAGCGCGACATCCGCTGCCTCGGACAGCCCAGGGCCCGCGGACCTATCGGGCGTCGGTGGACGGCTCAAGCCATCCTCCGGGCGGCGCAACGCCCTTCCCATGTCATCCAATTGGACACTCGACCGTCGGCGGAGGTTGGAACGTCGCTCAGGGGTTGAACGCCGCAATCCCCTGCATCTGCTTGAGCTTACGGTGCAGGGTGGATCGGTCGATTCCGAGTATCTCGGCCGCCTTCAGCTTGTTGCCGTGGGTGGTCTCGAGGACGCGCAGGATGTAGCGCCGCTCGACCTCGTGCAGGGGGAGCACCGGCTCCTGCTCCAGCAGGGCGGCGCTGGAGGCCGACGGAGCGGTGCGCGTGACCTCAGGCGGCAGGTCGCGAAGGCCGATGCTCTGGCCGCTTCGCAAGGCGAGGGCCCTGGCGAGCACGTTCTCCAGCTCGCGGATGTTGCCCGGCCAGGCGTACGCGGTGAGGGCCGCCACCGCTTCGGGCGCCAGCTCGGCGGAGGCGAGCTGGTAGCGGTCGGCCAGGCGTCCCACCAGCTGCTCGGCCAAGGCCGGGATGTCCACCGGGCGCTCGCGCAGCGGCGGGATCGCGATGTGCACGATGTTGAGCCGGTAGAACAGGTCCTCGCGCATCCGGCCGGCGGCGACTTCCTGCGCCGGCTCCCGGTTGGTTGCGGCGATCACCCGGGCCGCGCTCTTTCGGGCCGTGTTGTCGCCCAGCCGCCGGAACTCGCCGTCCTGCAGGAAGCGCAGCAGCTTCGGCTGCGTGGCGAGGGGGACCTCCGCCACCTCGTCGAGAAACAGCGTGCCGGCCGCCGCCACCTCGACCAGGCCGGCGTGGTCGCGGTTGGCGTCGGTGAACGCGCCGCGCTTGAAGCCGAACAGCTCCGACTCGACCAGGTTGGGCGGCAGGGCCGCGCAGTTGAGGGCGACGAAGTTGTCGCGGCCGCTCGCACCGTGAATCGCGCGCGCCACCACTTCCTTCCCGACGCCGGTTTCGCCCGTGATCAGGACCGGCGTCGCGCTCGGCGCCACCCGAATCGCCGTCTCGAAGACCTGCTGCATCTGGCGGGACACGCCGACGACGTCGGAAGGCAGGCCGACCCTGCGCCGTAGCCGCGCCAGCTCGCGTTTGGTCTGTGTGGCTTCGAGCGCGCGGCGCACGGTGATGCGAAGCTCGGGCAGCTTGGTGGGCTTGGGGAGATAGTGGTAGGCGCCGGCGTGCAGCAGCTCGACGGCCGAGTCCACGGAGGCGAAGGCCGTCATCACGACGAACGGCACCTCGGGCAACCGCTGGTTGACCACGGCCAGCAGTGCACGACCGTCCATGCCCGGCATCATCAGGTCGGACAGCACCACGTCGATGTCGCTGCTCTTCTCGAGCAGCTCGATGGCCCCGTCGCCCGAGCCGGCTTCGAACGTCGCCCAGCCGTCGGCTTGGAGTACCGCGACGAGGAGCTTGCGCTGTGCCTCGTCGTCCTCCACCACGAGTATCCGTCCGGCGTCCGGCATCTGCAGCTCCGGCTGCGTAGGAGGTTGCTGCAGCAAGTGTGGCGAAAAACGACAATTGGGGCAATGGGGTCTGGTCGAGACCCGGTGCTTCGGCAGCCACCCGCCGGCCCGCGGGCGACGCCGCTGGTCGCGGTCAGGCGGTGAGTGCTAGCAGGTCCTGGAAGGACTCGAGGAAGTGGTCGGGCCGTTCCGCGGCCAGGACGGTGCGGTCGAACGGTCCCCACAGGCAGGCGGCGGTGCGGGTTCCAGCGTCGCGTCCGGACGCGATGTCGTGCGGCGAGTCGCCCACGAACAGCGCCGTGTCGGGTGGCTCGTGCAGGGCGGCCAGCGCAGCCGCGACCGGGGCCGGGTCGGGCTTGCTGGCCTGAAGGTCGTCGGACGTGATCAGCACCTCGAACATCCCGTCGAAGCCGCAGAGGTCGAGGCCGAGCCTGACGCCGTGCCGGTTTTTCGACGTCACGATGCCCAGCTTCGTTCCGGCGCGCTTGAGTGAGCGCACCGCCTCCGTCGCGCCCGGGAAACCACGGACCATCTCGTCGTGGTGCGCGAGGTTCCACTCGCGGTACGTGGCGATCATGCGCTCCACCTCGGCGGGGTCGTCGGTGAAGCGGCGGAACTGGACGCGGAGCGGCGTTCCGAGGCCGGAGATCCACTCCGCGTCGGGCAGGGTGTGGCCGCGGTGGACGCGCCAGGTGTGGTGATAGGACTCGATGATCAACCGGGTCGAATCGATCAGGGTACCATCGAGATCGAACAGGATCGCCGTGAACCGCATCGTCCAAAGATAGCCGCGACGACGACCCGCGTCCCCGCGGCCGTCAATCGCAGGGGCAGCGCGTGGCGAGCGCGATCCCGGCCACCAGCACGAGGCGCGGCGTTCCGTCGAGCACGGGCGCCGGCGGGGGCAGCGCGGGGAGGACGGCGCGCGCGATGTGCTCCGGGAGCCGGTCGTCGCCGCGGTGCTCTCTCAGCAGCCGGCCGAGTCGCCGCTCGAGTCCCACGGGGAGCTCGTGGCGCAAGGCCTCGACGGCCAGCCCGACGGCGGCGGCGGCGACCGCGTCCCGGGATTCCTCCGCACGGTGTGCGGCGTGCAGCAGCGCGTCGAGCGCGTGACGCCGATTGACGCCCGGGGAATCCAGGCCGCGGCGGGCCGCCGAAAGAGCCGGCAGCTGGCTGCGGGCGCGAGCGAGAACGGAGCCGAGCACGCCGGCGAAATCGACCGGGGCCGTGGGCAGGGGATCGGCCTCGAGAGCGCGCGCGGCGAGCGAGCCGAGAGCGATCCCGTCGGCGGCGATCTCGCCGCCCGGCCCCACGACGTACGGCAGGGGGATCCGTGACCCGTTGGGCCACTCGAGCGCGAGGAGCAGTCCTGCGGCCGGCGCGCCGCGGTCCGCCACCATGCCGGCGGCGATGAGCGGGCGGCTCGGCCTCGGCGGGGCCGTCGGCCCGACGGTCGCCCGCCACCGGTCGGCGGCCTCGAACGGCTCGACCCTGCGCCAGCTTTCGGCTTCCAGGTCGGGGATGAGCGGCGGCCCTCCGTCGATCCACCACAGCGCCGCCAGCGGATCGGGCTCGATCCCCAGGAGGTCGGGTCCGGCGTGGAGCTTGTCCCGGAGCGCCCGCAGGACGCCGGTCAGCTGGCGGAGGCCACCGGCGGGCAGGAGGTGGGCCAGCACCACGTCGTCGCGGAGGGCGCCCAGGCGGTCGACGCGGCCGATGCGCTGCATGACGCGCACCGGGTTCCACGGCAGGTCGTAGTTCACCACGGCCGAGGCGTCCTGAAGGTTCATGCCTTCGCTCGCGACGTCGGTCGCCACCAGGACATTGGCCTCGAGCAGCGGCCTGGCGCGGACACGCCGGGAAACCGGGGCGAACGCGTCCAGAGCTTCGCGTCGACTGAGGCGATCCCGTCCGGCCCAGGCGGCATCGCCCGTCACCGCCAGGACGCGGAAGCGGCGCCGCAGCCGGGCGGCGAGGTGCATCGCCGTGTCGCGGTACTCGGTGAACACGATGGTGCGGCGTCCGGCCAAGTCGCGGGCGAGCAGCGTCTCCAGCGCTTCGAGCTTCGGATCGTTGCCGGCGCCTGCGCCCTCGGTGATCTCGAGCGCGCGCTCGAGCGCTACGAGATGCTCCGCCAGGTCGGTCGAAGAAGCCGCCTGTGTTTCGCCGACGAGGTACGGCAGGAGCGACAACTGGGTGTCGTCCTCGTCATGGCGAGGGAACATGGCACCGAAGCCGCGGCGTGAGATCCGGCGACCGGCCGCCGTCGCCTCCGACCACTGGGTGACGAATTCGCGGTGTCGACGCAGGCTGCGCCGCAGGGCGGTGCGGCTCGACTCGAGGCGACGCAACAACGCGAGGTGCAGCAGCGCCGCGCCGCGGCTCAGGTCCGGGGCGGTCTGCGCCACGCGGGCCAGGGCGGACAGCAGGGGCTCCAGCGCCCCGCCGTAGGCGGTCGACAGGTCGTATTCGGCAACCGGGGTGAGACGGCGCGAGGGGAAGGACGCCCGGAGGGCGGGGAAGCGCTCCTGCACCAGACGGCGGCTGCGGCAGACGGACAGGGCTGCCAGGGCGAGCGCGGCCCGCCTGTCGCGGGCGGCGAGGGCGGCGGGCAGGTCGGCGACGCCGAACTCGCGATAACGGTCGCGGCCCGAGAACAGCTGCACCAGCGCCGTCAGATCTGCGGGCGAGTTGTTGAACGGCGTCGCGGTCAGCAGCGCCACGCGCCGACCGGCGGCCAGATCGGAGAGCACTTCGTAGCGGCGGGTGGCTGGATTGCGAAACGCGTGGGCCTCGTCCACGAGCAGCAGCGATACGCGGTCGTCGAGCACCGGCGCACCCCGCGCCAGGCGGGTGTGGCTGAGCAGCGGCACTTGGGTCCCGGTCCAGGTCATCGCCTGCAGCCACTCGGGACGCAGCGCGGCCGGCACGATGGCCGCGGCGTCGCCGCCGCGGCGGCGCTCGAGCGCGGCGAGGGCGAGCGCGACGAACGTCTTGCCGAGGCCGACGCCGTCGGCGAGGAGAACGCCGCCGAAGCGGCGCAGGATGGCCTCGCAGCGGCGCACGGCGTCCAGTTGATGCGGCAGGAGCCAGCGGGGCAGCGCATCGGCCGACGCGGGGGTGTCGAGGGGCTCCAGCAGGCCCGCCAGCACGGCCCGCGCCGCCTCGGCGGGCGGTACGGTCACGGCCAGCGTGAGGGCCGGAAAGAGCGGATCAGCGATCCCCGTCAGCGTTTCGGCGCAGAGCGTCGCCCAGGTACGCGAGCTGCGCCGAGACATCGGGGGCGAGACCGAGCGCGAGCGTGGCACGTGCATCGAGGTCATGGGCATCCCAGCTGTCGCCCTGCATCGCCGACGCACCGATGTCCGCGAGAGCCTGAACGTCGGGGCCCTGCGGGTCGGGGGGCAGCGGCAGGGCGCCCACCGTTCTGGCGCTGAACCGGTACGCGCCGCCGCTGGCGCGCTCGGCGAGCGCGGCGGCGAGATGCCGCGCCGGCGCGCTGTTGAGGTACGCGGCGAGCCAGCAGGCGGTGAACGCGTCGGCCACGGTTACGCCGTAGCAGGTGTTGAGTGGTATCGGGGAATCGGCGGCCCGGCGACACAGCGGCGCTGCCTCGAGCCGTGGGGCGATGTCGCGCCAGACGACGAGCCACGCGCCGCGGAGCAGATCGGTCCTGAACAGCGCCCAGGGTGGCATGTCGCGCGCGTCGGCACGGCGCGCCAGGCGCGAGGCCTCGGGCGTGAGGAACGCGAGCACTTCGTCGGGCGGTTTCTCGAGAGGCGCGCCCCGGCCGTCGAGGGCCGCCAGCACGCAGTGGCTCGCGCGAACCGAGAACGGCGAGACATCCCGACCCAACACCGCCGGTCGGCGACAGGAGAGCGGGAGCTCGTCGGCCCGGGCGAGGGACCGCAGGAAGACCTCGTTCGCGCCGGTCTTCACGCCCAGCGTGGGCCTGAAGACCGCGCCGAGACTCGGACCCGCGGACAGCGCCTGTCGGACCGGGCGCAGCACGTCGGCCGGGAGTGCCAGCCAGGGCGCGCCGGGCGCCGACTCGTCGAGAGCCAAGTCGCGCTGCGTCGCCACGCCTCGCACCACGGTCCCCGAGGCGCCGGTGAGGCTCACCTCGGCCGGCGCGTCGCCCCCGGGAGCCCCCTTGCGCAGCACCAGGACCATCGGGAAGACGGTGGCAGCGAAGCCGGTGTCGGCGTCGTGCGCGCGGTCGGCGAGGGTCGCCACCTGCGCCGTGCGGCGAATCAGCGCCCGCAGCGGCGCGGCGTAGCCCGCGCGCAGCAGCTTGCTGGGGAGCAGGAGGCCCACCACGCCGTCCGCCCGCGCGAGGTCCAGCGCGCGCTCGACGAACGCGACCGAGAGGTCGGGCAGGTGCGCGAAGCCCTGGCGCTCCGAGTCGGCGCGGAATGCGCGGTAGCGGCGCGCCAGCGCCGTGCGCGTCGAGAGCGGCAGGCGCTCGCCGCGGATCCACGGCGGGTTGCCGACGACGAGGTCGAAGCCACCGTCCGCCATGACGGGCGCGAAGTGGATCTCGTAGGCGAAGAACGGCAGCGCGTCGTCGGACGTGATGCGACGCCGCGCGGCCAGCAGCTCGCGCCGCTCGCGCCGCCAGGCGGCGATCCGTCGCGCCATCCCTGCGGTGCGCCGAGGGCGCCGGCCGAACAGATCCCTGCCGGACCCGGCGGCGGCGTCGGCCAGGCGCGCCGTGAGGGACGCGATGCCGGCCTCGGCTGCCTCGAGCGCCAGGCTGCGCTCGTCGGCCCGGATGGCGCGGGCGAGGACCGCCTTGTCGCGGCCGAACGAGCGGAAGTAGGCGACCTGGCGCTCCGCGACCGCGCGGACCCGCGCTGCGGCCGGGCTGGACAGGCCGCGCGCCGCTTCCAGGGGCGAGAGCAGGCTGTCGCCCTGGCGCAGGTTCTGGTCCAGGTTGGGGAGCGGCGCCACGTCCTCGAGGCGCGCATCGTCGTCCACCAGCAGCGCGAGCCACAGCCGCAGCTCCGCCAGACGCACGGCCATCGGGTCGAGGTCCACGCCGAACAGGTTGTCCCGCACGATGGATCGTCGGCGGTCGGCGGGGCGCTCGCCGGGGGCCAATGGTCCTCGCGCCCGCTCGAGCTGCTGGAGCATTTCGAGCAGGAACGCTCCCGAGCCTACCGCCGGATCGAGCACCCGGAGGCGCTTCAACCGCGCGGGGTCGCGAGCTGCGCTCGACGCGTCCAGCGCGCGGCCCACCGTGTCCTGGAGCAGGTGGCGTGGCGTGAAGTAGGTGCCCTGGTGGCGCCGCCGCTCGCGCACCATGAGGCCCTCGAACACGCGCCCGAGCATCTCGGGGTCCACGGCGTCGGCGTCGTCACGCTCCCGCACCGTGAAGTGAAAGCGCTCAAACAGCTCGTCGAACAAGGCGCGCCACGTGGCGTTGTCGAGCGCGGCAGCCGGAAACCGCCGCTCGATGGCGTGGCGCTCGAACAGACCGCCGTTGAGGAAGGGGAGGTCGCCCAGGAGCCGGGCGGCGCGCGTGCGCCGCTCGGGAGGTGCGTTGAGCGCGCCGAAGCAGAGGGGCTCGAACACCGTGCGATGGAAGGGGTGGCCGCGACCGAGCGCTGTGTCGAGGAGCGACGGTAGGAAGTCGCTGCGGCCGGCGAGCCACCCCCGGCTTTGCACGAAGTAGAGGAACAGCAAGCGGGTGAGGATCACCAGCGCGAGGTCGGAGCGCTCACCGCCGCCGGCGCGCGGCATCCCGGTCAGACGCGCCGCCGCGAGGGAGTGGAACCGGGAGAAGTCCCGGAAGAACCGGCGCGTGAGTCCTTCCTCCTCGAGCACCTTCGCCGCGCGCACCGCGAGCGCGAGCGACGAATCACGCGTGCGGACGGCCAGCCCGTCGAGGATTTCGGCGGAGACGGGACTCGGCTGGCGCAGCGAGATCCGCAGCTGGCGCGCGGCCACCGTGCCGTTGCGCGGAGCGACCGCCGCCACCGCCAGCGTCGTCGCCGGCGCGTCGAGCGCCAGGAGGAGGCT
>DASPTN010000093.1:0-9880 GCA_035623395.1 Gemmatimonadales bacterium
CGTGGACGAACACGGGGGCGTGGGAGTCCGCGGCCACCCGCGCCATCGCCAGCACCTCGTCGGTCGTCATGCCCGGCGTGTACTCCGGGCTCATCGCGACGCCGAGCGCGCCGTCCCGCATCGACTGCGCGGCCAGGCTCACGAGCCGCTGCAGCTCCGCGGGCGTCGCCGCGCGGTAGCGGCCGATGCCGAGCCGCTGGCGGGCGTTGGGATCGGAGAAGGCGCCGCCGTAGTTGACCGGCCACCGGGAGCGCCCGAGGACGCGGTACCACGCCCCCATGTCGGCCGAGGCCCCGTGCATGGCCAGGTTGGTCGTGACGCCGTCGGCGAGCTTGCGCCAGATGCCGTACGGGTTGGGGTCGTACGAAAGCACGTCGATGAAGCCGGGCGCCACCACCTTGCCCGCGGCGTCGATCACCGTGCTCCCGGCGAGCGCGGTGTCGGAGATCGCGGCGATCGAATCGCCGCGCACGCCGACCCACAGCCCGGTGCGGTCGAGTCCGCTGGCGGGATCCATCACCCGCCCGTTCGCGATCACGAGGTCGAACGCGGGCGCCTGGCGCGCGGGCGCCGGCGACGACCCCCCGGCCAGGAGCGGAGCGGCCAGGAGCAGGATGGCGGGCGGGAAGCGGCGCGTGTTCACGGGCGATAAGTTACATCCCGTACCGCGCAACGGCCCCCCAGAGAGGAATCCCGATGACGGGCATCGCGCACTCGAGGCGTGAGCCGGCGTTCCTCGCGGCGTGCCGGCGCCGCCCCACCGACCGGACGCCGGTGTGGTTCATGCGCCAGGCGGGCCGCTACACGCCCGAGTACCGGGCGGCGCGCGCCAGGCGGAACGTCCTCGCCATCTGCCGCCGTCCCAAGCTGGTGGCGCAGATCAGCCTGCAGCCGGTCGAGCGCCTCGGCGTGGACGCGGCCATCGTGTTCGCCGACGTCCGGCTGCCGTTCGAGCCGCTGGGCCTCGGCCTCGCGTACGCCGAGCAGGGCGGCCTGAAGGTCTGGCACCCGATCCGCCGGCCCACGGACGTGGACAAGCTCAAGCGCGTGGACCCGGCCCGCGACCTCGCCCACCTGCTCGAGGGGGTGCGGCAGACCAAGGCCGGCCTCACGGCGCGCTTCCCCGACACGCCGCTCATCGGCTCGGCCGGCGCCCCATTCACGCTGGCGAGCTACGCCATCGAGGGGGCCGCCTCCGGCACCTGCAACGCCACCAAGCGGTTCATGTACGAGCACCCGGAGGCGTGGCACGCGCTGATGGACAAGCTGGCCGCGCTGCTCGGGTCGTTCCTCACCCTCCAGGCCGCCGCCGGCGCCGACGCGCTGCAGCTGTTCGACTCGTCGGTGGGCTGCCTCGGCTGCGACGACTACCGCGAGTACGTCCTGCCCCACTCGAAGCGCGTGATCGAGCTGGCGGCGACGGCCGGCGTCCCGATCATCCACTTCGGCACCGACACCGCGACGCTGCTCGAGCTCATGGCGCAGGCCGGCGGCGACGTCATCGGCGTGGACTGGCGCATTCCGCTCGACGCGGCCTGGGCCCGCGTCGGCGACCGCGCGATCCAGGGCAACCTCGACCCCTCGGCGCTCCACGCGCCGCCGCCGGAGCTGGAACGCCGGGTGCAGGACGTGCTGCGCCGCGCGCACGGCCGTCCGGGCCACATCTTCAACCTGGGGCACGGCATCCAGCCGGGCACGCCGGTCAAGAGCCTGAAGGCGGTGGTGGACCTGGTGCACGCGCACCGCTGAGCGCGGGCGCGCGGCCGCTCCCGCGGCCTACCTCGGCTGCTTGGTCTCGACGACGACCGCGCCGCCCGCGGCGCTGAGGCCGTAGATCGGCTCCGCCGCCTCGGCGTCGAGGATGCGGATGGCGTGGACCTCCTCGGCGGGGATCTGCTCCAGGTAGTCGATGTCGGGGATCTGCATCCGGTCCACGACCAGCAGCGGGCTCGCGTCGGCGTTGACGCTGCGCGGCTCCTGGATCCGCACCCGCGCCGGGCGGCCGAGCTGGTCCAGACCGAAGCTCATCTGCGGCGCCCGCATGCGCACGACGTCCCACGCGGTGCGCACCGACATGCGGGCGATCTCGTCCTCGCCGATCACCGTCTCGCGGCCGGCGCTCGGCGCCACCGCGCCCGAGGTCCGGGCAACCGGCCGGCAGCTCCCGGTCGCGAGCGCGGCCAGCGCCGCGAGCGGCAGGCCCGCCATCGCGAGCCCGCGAGCGACGGCACCGCGAGAAGCCATCACGAGGCCAACGTCGCACCCGGCGCCGGCGCGGTCAAGCACCGGCTCCGCATTCGGAGATGGCGCCCCGGTCCGCCGAGCGGTACGATAGGCCGGTCCACCTCACGCCACTGGAGCGAGAGCCATGGGTCGCTTGGCCGCGCTGTTCACGATGGGGCTGGTGCTCTCGGGCGCACGCCTCGACGCCCAGGTCGCCGACACGTCTCCCTTCCGGCAGATCCCGCTCCCGACCCCGAACGCCTACCGCTCGGCGGACGGCAGCCCCGGCCACGCCTGGTGGCAGAACCGCGCGGACTACGCGCTGGAGGCGACGCTGGACACGGCGAAGCAGGAGCTCCGCGGCACCGGGCGCCTGACCTACCGGAACGCCTCGCCGGACACGCTCCGCTTCCTGTGGCTGCAGCTCGACCAGAACATCTTCGCCAGGGCGAGCATCAACGCGCTCACCGCGCCGCCGCCGCTGGTGTTCGCCGGCACGCCGTTCGACATGGCGAGCCACGGGTTCGTGGGCGGCCTGACGCTGACGCGCGTCGAATCCGGGGGCAAGCCGCTGCCGCACTACATCTGGGACACGATGATGCGGGTGGACCTGGCCGAGCCGCTGCCGCCCGGGGGCACGCTCTCGCTCGACATGGCGTGGAGCTTCCCCATCCCCGTCAACGGCGCCGCGCGCATGGGCCGGGACGGCTCGCTGTACGAGATCGCGCAGTGGTACCCGCGCATGGCCGTCTACGACGACGTGCACGGCTGGAACACCCTGCCCTACATCGGCGCCGGAGAGTTCTACCTCGAGTACGGCGATTTCGACGTGCGCCTGACGGTGCCCGCCGGCTTCCTCGTGGCCTGCACCGGCACGCTGGAGAACCCCGACGAAGTGCTGACCACGGCGGAGCGCGACCGGCTGGCGCGGGCGCGCGCCGACACGAACCCCGTGCAGGTGGTCACCGCGCCGGAGGCCGGACACGCGAACCTCACGCGCCCGCCCGCGGCCGCCGGCACCCTGACCTGGCACTTCCGCGCGGGCAACGTGCGCGACGTGGCGTGGGCCGCGGCGCCGAACTTCCGCTGGGACGCGGTGAGCTGGAACGGCATCCTGATCCAGACCTACTACCGCCCCACTGCCGCCCTGTGGGCCGCCGAGGGGATCGCGATGGCGAAGCACGCCATCGCCTACAACTCCGACCTGTGGGCGATGTACCCCTGGCCGCAGGCGAGCACGGTCGAAGGGCCGATCGACGGGATGGAGTACCCGATGCTGACCTTCGTGCCGGCCGAGCACAGCCGCGAGGGGCTGTACTGGGTGCTGATGCACGAGTTCGGGCACGAGTGGTTCCCGATGACGGTGGGCAGCGACGAGCGCCGCTACCCGTGGATGGACGAGGGGTTCAACACCTTCATCGACCTGTATAACGCCGAGGACTACTTCAAGGGCACGGCCTACGGCGATTCCGTGGCGGACATGCCGCTCCACGCCTACGCCGCCAACGCGGTGCCGGGCGACGAGCAGCCGTTGATCACGGCGCCGGTCGAGGTGCGCGACCTGTACTGGACCGCCTACCAGAAGCCGGCGCTGATGCTGCGCCTGCTGCGGGAGTTCGTGCTGGGACGCGAGGCGTTCGACCCGGCGTTCCGGGAGTACATCCGCCGCTGGGCGTTCAGGCATCCGCAGCCCGCGGACTTCTTCCGCACCATCGAGAACGTCACCGGCCGCAACCTCGACTGGTACTGGCGCGACTGGGTGTTCACGACGGCGCGGCTGGACCAGGCGGTGGACTCGGTCGTCGGGCCCCCGGCCGGCCCCGCGCCGTCCCCGGCCGGCGGCCGCGGCGCGAACATGCGGGGCCAGGCGCCGGTCGCGCCGCCGCCGGGCGCAGGCTTCCGCGTCTTCCTGAGCAACCGGCGGGAGATGGTGATGCCAGCGGACCTGCAGCTCACCTACGACGACGGGACGAGCGAGGTGGTGCGCCTGCCGGTGGAGATCTGGAACCTGGGGTCGCGCTTCACCTACACCGTCACCGGCTCGACGAGGCGCGTCGTGAAGGCGGAATTGGACCCGAACCACCGGCTGCCCGACGTGGATCGGGCGAACGACGTCTGGCCGCGGGGGAGATAGTCGATGGGTCGTGGGTTGTAGGTGGTGGGGGCGCGGAGGCTGACTCCGGCCCGCCCACCACCTACGACCCACAACCTGCAACCCGCCTCATTCAGTTCGGCACGACGGGAAGCACCACGTAGCTCGCGTGGTCCCGATCGTGGAAGATGGCATTCCTCGCCACCCTGCCCGCCACCGTCTGGCCGAGCGCTTCGCCCGTGTTGGGGTTCACGTCGTACTTCGGGAAGGCGCTGGAAGCCACCTCGACCCGGATCCGGTGCCCCGGCCGGAAGGTCTGGCAGGTGTTCCACACGTCCACGTCGTAGCCGTAGATCCTGCCCGGCTCGATCAACGAGGGCCGGTCCATCCCGTCGCGGAACCGCGCCCGGACCATCCCGTCGATCAGGCGCTCCGTGTACCCGTCGGGCCACACGTCGAGCAGCTTCACCATGAAGTCGGTGTCGCGCCCGTCGGACGAGGCGAACAGCCGCGCCTTCACCGGGCCGCACACCTCGAGGTCCCGGGTGAGCGTGTCGCTGGTGAACACCAGCACGTCGCTCCGCTGCTCCACCGGCCGGTAGTCGTCCGGACCGCCGATCTGCGCGAACGACGGCTCGGTGATGAAGACGACGGGGTTCGCGGGATCGTCGCTGTAGCTGTCGGGCGGCTCGCGGACCGGCACCGCCGTCGACAGGACGCCGTCGCCGGCGGCGGTGGCCGCGTGGCCGCCGCTGTGCAGGTAGTACTTCGTCCACTGGGTGCGCGCCATCGGCCACTCGTTCTCGCTCACCCACTGGTTCGTGCCCATCACGAAGATCCGGACCGGCGGCTCCGACATCACGCCGTTGTCGATGCCCTTGAGCCAGTAGTCGAACCAGCGCAGCTGGACGGCCTGGAGGTCGATCTGGCCCGTGGGCCCGAAGTCCACCGCGCCCAGCTTCGAGGTGGAGTTGATGGCGTGCGGCCACGGCCCCATCAGCAGGTGCTGCTGCGAGCGCACCGCGGCGGGGCCGCGCGTGGTCATCCCGACGTAGTTGAGCGGCGTGCCCACCTGCTCGTCGTCGTACCAGCCGGAGATGTGGAGCACCGGCACCTGGACCCGGTCGTACTTGTTCTGGTAGCGCAGCGGCTCCCACCAGTCGCTCAGCTGCGCGTGGCGGATCTCCTCGCGCCAGACGGGATTGGGCCGGCCCGCCGCCGAGTCCATGGTGAGCATCGGCAGGTGCCGCTGCACCGCCGACCAGTCCACCGCGTCCATGTTCTGGAGCAGGTGGCCGGCGGTGAAGTGGTACCAGCTGATGTCCATCGGGAGCGGCAGGCCGGTGGGCCACTCCACGAACGGATCGGACGGCGTCACCATCGCGATCATCGCGGCGAGGTGCGGCGGCTGCTGCACCGCCGTGAGCCACTGGATCTTCCCGTTGTACGAGCCGCCGATGGTGCCCACCTTGCCGGTGGACCACGGCTGCGCCGCGCACCACTCGACCGCGTCGTAGCCGTCCTGCCCGTCGTTGCGGTACGGCACCCACTGGCCGTCGGAGTCGCCGCGGCCGCGCACGTCCATGGCCACGAACACGTACCCGCGGGAGGCCGCCTCCCGCCCCATCCGGAGCGAGCCGGTCTTGGTGTACGGGGTGCGCGAGAGGATCACCGGGAACCGCCCGGCCGTGTCGGGCCGGTACACGTCGGCCGACAGCTCGACGCCGTCGCGCATCCTCACGCGCTGGTTGAAGTCGATCCACACCCGGTAGGCCGGCTGGGAGGCCTGGGGCGCGGCCGGCGCCGCCGCCGCGGGCTGCTGGCCCGCCGCTCCCGCCGGCACCGCCATCAGGACGGCCGCCGCCCAGCACAAGCTCGCCTTCATGACCCGTCTCCTCTCGAGAGTTCCGCCGCGTGCCCGCGGCAGCCCGTTTGCGGCACCAGAGTTACGCCGGGGCCAGCCCGCCGGCAACCTCGTTCGGAGTGTGACCCGGGTCATTTGCGGGAATCGGGCCGTCACCGCACATTTGTTGGCGTCTTCACCCGTAACCCACAAGCCACCTGACGGCTACACGCGCTGAGCCCACGGCGCCCCTGCTGGGCGCTGCACGCCTCGCTGCGCTCGCGGCGGCGATGGCGATCGTCGGCTGCGCGGGCGACACCGCGTCGCCCGGCACGCCGGCCGCGGCGGCGTTCGCCGTCCTGCCCCACTTCCCCAGCCACGCGGCGGCCGCCGTGCCGTTCGACCGGGTGCGCGTCACCCTGCGGCGCACCGCCTCCACCGCCCTCGACACCACGATCGCCTTCCCGACCGGGGCCGACAGCCTGGTCGTCCGGCTCACGGCCGAGATCTTCGGCACGTCAGAGACGCTGACGCTGAACCTCGCGTTGATCGACGCGGCCAACGACACCGTGTTCCGCGGCGGCCCGCTGCCGGTCACCCTGTCGGCGACGGGCGCCGGTCCGGCCGCGCCGATCCCGCTGCGCTACGTGGGCGTCGGGGCGAACGCGAAGACCGTGCGGATCAGCCCGAAGACCGTGTCGGTCCTGTTCCGCGACTCCGTGACGCTCACCGCGACGGCCTACGACACTTCGGGCCAGCCGATCCCGGGCACGCCGATCGCCTGGCGCTCGCTGGACACGCTGCTGGCGCGGGTGCCCGCCGACACGCTCGGAAAGGTGCTGGTGGGCATCGTGCGGGGTGCCGCGCGGATCGAGGCCATGCTGCCGACGAACATCGCGGACACCGCGCAGGTGACCGTGCAGCCCGTGGCGGCGGCCCTCGGCCTGTTCTCGGGCGGCGGGCAGACGGGCGGCGTCGGGGCGCCCCTCGCCCAGCCGATGGTGGTGCGGGTGAAGGCGGCGGACAGCCTCGGCGTGCCGGGCGTCGCCGTCAACTTCACGGTCGTGAGCGGAGGCGGCGTGGTGTCGAAGGCCACCGACACGACCGACGCGAGCGGCGACGCGTCGACCGTCTGGACGCTGGGGGGCACGCTCGGCCTCCAGTCGCTGAAGGCGAGCGTCGCGGCGGCGCCGGGCATCGCCGCGACCGCGATCGCCACCGGCATCGTGGGCTCGGCGAAGAAGCTGGCCTTCCTGGTGCAGCCCCCGGCCGGCATCGTCGGCGGGGCGCTGGCGCCGCCGGTGCAGGTCGTGGCCCAGGACAGCTTCGGGAACACGGCCACCACGTTCGCGGGCAGCGTCACCGTGGCCCTCGGCGCCAACCCCGGCGGGGCCACCCTCACCGGCACGCTGACCGCGACGGCCGCGGCCGGCATCGCGACGTTCAACAACCTGGCGCTGTCGGCGCCGGACACCGGCTACACGCTGACCGCGAGCGCCGCCGGCCTCGTGTCGGCGACCAGCGCCAGGTTCGCCGTGTCCGCGGTCAACCTGAACGCGTGGATCAACTCCGCGGGCGGCAACTGGTCGGTCGCCACCAACTGGAGCAAGGGCGCGGTGCCCGTGGCCACCGACTCGGTGACCATCAAGCAGCCGGGCACCTACACGGTGACCGTCGACGTGAACGCGACCGTGGCGCGGCTCGACGTGGGGGCGGCATCGGGAACGCAGACGCTCGCGGTGCCGGCGCACACGCTCTCGACGCTCGGCGGGGCGTTCGCAACCAACACGGTGCTGGCCCTCAGCGGAACGGGAACGATCACCGGCGCGGGCACCAACACCGTGGCGGGCGCCTTCAACTGGACGGGCGGCAACCTCGGCGGCGCGAGCGGCGCGGGCGGCGCGATCAGGGTCCTCGCCGGCGGCACGCTGAGCATCGCGCCCGTCGTGCAGGACAGTTTCCAGAACTACACGCTCGAGCTGGCGGGCACCGGCACCTGGACGGGCACCGACACCGTCAACACCGGCAACGGGGCCGTCCTGCGGATCGCCTCCGGCGGCAGCCTCACCATCCAGGGCGCGCAAACGCTGATCTGGAGCCTCGGCGGCGCGACGCCGGCCGTGAACGTGGCGGGGACGCTCACCTCGAGCACCCCGGCCGGCACGTTCGCCGGCCTCCTGCTACCGGTGAACGACAGCGGCACGGTCAACGTGACGAGCGGCCTGCTCATCCTGGCGGTGGGCGGGACCAGCACCGGCGCCTTCACCGTCGCGAACAACGCGTTCCTGCTGCTCGGCGGAGGCACCCACACGCTGACCGCGTCGTCGAGCGTCACCGGCCTGGGCAGCGTCCAGGTGTTCAACGGCACCGTGAACACCGCCGGCACGTGGAACATGAGCAGCAACACGTTCGTCGCGGGCGGCACGCTGAACTTCAACGCCGCCACCGCGTTCACCAACAACCTCGGGCTCTCGAGCGGGGCGGTCGGCGGCTCCGGGCTGGTGACGGTCGGCTTCACGCTGGTCTGGAAGGGCGGGAACTTCGGACCCGGCGGGGGCACGGTGAAGCTCAACGCGGGCGCCACCGACACCATCGCCCCCGCGGCCGCGGTCCAGCTGGCGGGCTACACGGTGGAGCTGGCGGGCAACGGCGTCTGGAGCACGTCGCAGACCATCGCGATGGGGAGCGGCGCCGTGCTGCGCGTGGACGCCGGGGCCACGCAGACGATCACCGCCGACCCGACCATCGCGTTCACGCTCGGCGGCGCGGCGCCGCTGCTCGACGATCAGGGCACGATCGTCCGGTCCACGAGCGCGAACACGGTCACGGTGGCGGTCCCGCTCAACCTCGCCGGCACCGTCAACCAGCAGACCGGGACGATCGGCGTCGCGGGCGGCGGCACGATGTCGGGGACGGTGACGCAGGCGGCCGGCACGGTGCTGCTGTTCAGCGCGGGCACGACGACCCTGGTCAACAAGTTCGCGGTCACCGGCTCGAGCGCGCTCACCGAGATCGCGGGCGGGACCGTGGGCGGGCTCACCGCCACCGACACGGCGTTCTTCGACAACCTGACCCTCGCGGGCGGCACCGTCAGCCTCTCGGGCGGCACGATCAAGACGCCGTTCGAGATGCTGTGGACCGGCCCGGCCGCGGTGAGCGGCGGCACGCTGTTCGTGCCGGCCACCGCCGGCCTGACGATGAGCTTCACGACCGGCGCGCCGAGCCTCGTGAACGCGAAGCTCGTCATCGCCGGCTCCGGCGGGTGGACGGCGACGACGCCTTTGAGCTCGGGCTCCGGGGACACGATCCGGGTCGTCGCCGGGGGCAACCTGGCCCTCAGCGGCGCGGGCGGCGGCTTCCTGTACAACCTCGGCGGTGCGGCGTCGGTGTTCGACAACCGCGGCACGGTGATCAGCGCCGCGACGCCCGGCACCACGTTCACGATCGGCGCCGCGTACGCCCAGCAGGGCGGCACCCTCGACGTGACCAGCGGGCGGCTGACGCTCGCCGGGGGCCGCACGCCGCCGTTCATGGGCACGGCCACGGTCAACGCCGGCGACACGCTCGAGCTCGCGGGCGGCACCTTCCAGATGGACGGCCCGCTGGCGATCGGGGGCGGCGGGACCCTGCTGGTGAGCGGGGGGACGCTGGTGACGAACGGCGTCGGCCTCGGGCTCACCGGCAACCTCACGACCTCGGGCACCGGCGCGCTGGTGATGAAC
>DASPTN010000094.1:0-2866 GCA_035623395.1 Gemmatimonadales bacterium
CAGGACCACCACGCCGGTCGCGACGAGGCCGAACACCGTGCGGGAGACGTCGAACTCGGGCAGATGCAGCGCCACCGCGATCTGCCGCAGGTCGCGCGCCCCGTCCACTTCGGCGAGCACCGCCCACTCCGCCGGCCGCAGGTCCAGGATCGGCGCCGCGTCGGCGCCGCCCGCCGCCTCGAGCGGCGCCAGGGCCGGTATGACGCCGAGGTGCGGCACGTGCGCTTCGATGCGCGACCATTCGTCGATCCGCCGCGCCCCCTCCATCAGCACCTTCTCGGTGGGCAGCGACACCAGCGCGTCGGCCGGGGCCTCGCCCAGGTCGCCCTCGGCGAACGAGAAGGAGCCCTCGCGCCACGACAGCAGCTCGAACACCGCCTCCTCGATGTGGCGCTCCACTTCGTGCGCCAGCTCGCGCGCCGAGAGCGCGCCCATCTCGACCAGGATCTGCCCGAGCCGCCGCTTGGAGCCCTCGCGCTGCTGCACGGCGCGGGCGTGCGACAGCTCCTCGACCGTGATGCGCCCGCCCTCGACCAGGCGGTCGCCGATGCGGTGCGGGTTCGAGCGGATCTGCGCGAACACGATCGCCCCGCTGGCGAAGAACACGGTGCCCTCGTTGTCGCGCAGGTGGCTGGTGATGCGCAGCACCCCGGTCTTGCGGCTCAGGTCCAGCAGCTGGAAGACGTCGTGGAGCCCGAGCTCCTTGAGGGGGCCCTCGATCGCCATCAGGCCGCCTCGCCGGCGAAGATGTGCACCAGGTCGCGCGCGGTCCGCGCGTGGGCGCGGGCCTGCTGGGCGAGCGGCCCGGCGGGCGCGAGCGCGATCACCCGCTCCCACTCCGCGATGGCGTCGTGGTAGCGCCGCTCCCGCGCCAGGGCGAGCCCGAGGTGGTAGCGCGCCTCCACGTGGTCGGGCTGGAGGCGCACCACGCGCTCGGCCGCGGCGCGCGCGTCGGCCTCCTGGCCGCGCTCGAGCAGCACGCCCGCCAGGACCACCAGCGCGTCGAAGTCGTACGGGTCGCCCTTCAGCACCGTGATCAGGACGTCCATCGCCTCGGCGCCGCGGCTCTGCCCGTGGAGCAGCCGGGCGAGCGCCAGCGCGGCCACGCCGTAGCTCGGCAGGTGCTGCAGCGCCGAGCGGTAGGCGCCCTCGGCCTCGCGCGCGTCGCCGCGCCGCTCGCACAGCTCCCCGTACTCGACCCACACCTCGACGTAGCCCGGGTCGAGGTCCAGCGCGCTGCGGTACGCCTCGCGGGCGAGGTCGCCGTCGCCGACGGCGTTGGCGACGTCGCCGAGCAGCTTGCGGATGTCGGCGCGCTCCGGGGAGCGCTCCTGGGCCCGGCGCAGCACGTCGAGGGCCGCCGCCGGATCGCCCGAGCGCGAGCGCGCCTCGGCCGCGAGCAGCGCCGCGTCCACGTCGTCCGGCGCCTGGGCGAGCAGCTCCTCGGCGAGCGGCGCGGCCTCCGCCACGCGGTCCAGCGCGAGCAGGCAGCGCACCTCGCCCGCGCGCGCGCCGCGGTGGGTCGGCGCGAGGTCGCGCGCCTCCCGGTAGCGCTCCAGCGCCTCCCCGAACAGGCCGCGGCGCGTGAACACGTCGCCGCTCAGCACCGCCGCCTCGGCCTTGTCGCCGCCGCGCGCCACCGCGCGGGTGATCTCGGCGGCGGCCCGCTCGAACAGCGACTTGGAGAGCAGGTCGCGCGCCAGGCCGAACGGCTCGCCCCGCGTGCCGCCGCGCGGCGCCGCGGGCACCACCGTGGTCCTGAGCTCCGCGAACAGCGAGTCGAGGAGCCGCGGGTCGAAGACGAAGGCCTCGCCGGCGTCCACCAGCGGGCGCTCCACGGTGAGCTCGGGCAAGCCCGGCAGCGCGCTCTCGCCCGGAGGCAGGTCCATCGCCAGCAGGTACTTCTGGGGCACGTAGTACGGCTCGAGCTCCAGCGCCCGCTTCACCTCCCGCAGCGCGCCCTCGAACTCCCCGAGGTGCGAGAGCGTGAACGACAGATTGTAATGCGCGGCCGCCGCGTCCGGATCGGCCTCGACCGCGCGCGCGAAGGCGTTGCGCGCGTCGGCGTAGCGCTGCAGCTCGACCAGCACGAGGCCGACGCCGTTCCACGCCGCCGTCGAGTCCGGCGCCATCTCGAGGACCTGGCGGTAGGCCTCGAGCGAGAGCTGGTGGCGGCGCATCTGGGTCAGGAGCAGCGCGAGGTTCAGCCGCGCGGCGAGCAGGTCGCCGGCGCGGGTGAGCGCGTCCCGGAACGCCTCGACCGCCGGCTCCACCTGGCCGAGCGACACCAGCACCACGCCGAGGTTGTTGAGGGCCGGCGCGTAGCCCGCGTCGGCCTCGAGCGCGCGCGCGTACGAGGCGCGCGCCTCGTCGCGGCGGCCGGCCCGGTGCAGGCAGACGCCGCGCTCGTTCCAGAACTTCGCCGACGCCGGATCCTCGGCCACCAGCTCGTCGTACAGCTCCTGCGCGGGCCCCAGGTCGCCCTTGAGCAGGTGCACCTCGGCCATCGCGCGCCGCACCATGCCGCGGTCCTCGCCGCGCTCCAGCGCCAGCCGGTACTCGTGCAGGGCCTCCTGGTGGTAGCCCTTCTCGCGGAAGGCCTGGGCCAGGTGGTAGTGCGCGAGGCTCGCCCGGTCCGCGCCGGCGGGCTCGAGGCGGCGCGACACCCGCGCCACCTCGCGCTCCGGCATGCTGCGGGTGTCGCGGGCCTCCAGCGCCAGGTTGGCC
Source organism: Gemmatimonadales bacterium (assembly GCA_035623395.1). Classification (GTDB taxonomy): domain Bacteria; phylum Gemmatimonadota; class Gemmatimonadetes; order Gemmatimonadales; family JACORV01; genus Fen-1245. Next base: position 2,728 of record DASPTN010000094.1, read on the forward strand.
TGGGCGCGCGCCAGCGCCGGGTTGAGGCGCGCCGCGCGCTTGGCCGCGGCGCGCGCGTCCGCGTGGCGGCCGAGGTCGCCGAGCACGAACGCCAGCAGGTGGTGCGCTTCGGCGTTGTCGGGGTTCAGGGCGACCGCGC
>DASPTN010000095.1:0-2943 GCA_035623395.1 Gemmatimonadales bacterium
CCGAGAGGTAGTCGGTGCGGTCGGTCAGCGGGATGATCTGGTTGTAGTGCCGGTACTCGCCGAGCTTCTCGAAGCCGGAGTGCAGGTAGCCGATGTGGGGGATCACCCGCACCACGACCTCGCCGTCCAGCTCGACCACCAGCCGCAGCACCCCGTGGGTCGCCGGGTGCTGGGGGCCGATGTTGATCAGCATGTGGTCGGTGTCGAGCTCCGGCTCCGCCGTCCGCGGCGTCTCGACCACCAGCGGCAGCCGCGCGGGGTTGCCGGCCGCGTCGACGCCCGGCGTGGCCAGGGCGAGCTCGAGCACCCGCTTCTCGGCCATCAGCGCCCCGCGGGCCCGTCGGGAGACAGTCGCTCCCGGACGTCCGCCGGCAGTGCGTCGTAGGCCTCGGCGATCGACAGCTCCTCCATCGAGTAGTGCGCGCGCAGATCGGCCCCGAGCGCCCGGCGCACCTGCTCCGAGCGGCTGAACCGGCCCCGGAGCGGGAAGTCCTTCCGGAGCGGGTGCCCCTCGGCGTAGTTCTCCCACATCAGGATCCGGCGCAGGTCCGGATGGCCCCGGAACCGGATGCCGAACATGTCCCACACCTCGCGCTCCAGCCAGTCGGCTCCGCGCCACAGGTCCACGACCGAATCCACCTCCAGCGGCCGGTCCTTCGCGAGGTCGACCTTGACGCGCAGCATGAGGCCGCGCGGCAGCGAGCGGAGCTGGTAGACCAGCTCCAGCGGCCGCTCGCGATCGCGGTACTCCACCGCCGTCACGTCGATCAGGTAGTCGTAGCGCTGGTCGGCATCGTCCCGCAGCCAGGCGAGGATCTCGTGCGCGCGCTCGCGGGCGACCCAGACCACCGTCGCGCCGAGCTGGACGGCGCCCCGCTCCACGGCCGCGCCGAAGCGCGAGCGCAGCGCGGCCACCGACGGATTCTCCGCTGCGCCGCCGCTCACCGGAGCCCTCAGGCCGACCGCGTCTGGTGGACCGAGTTGCCGAACGGCTCGGACAGCTCGTCCACCGCCGCCGGCTCGAGGAACAGGCCCTGCTGGTCGGCGAGCCGCTCGACCCGGAGGTCGGGGTCGAACACGGTCTCGCGCTTGATCTTCTTCTGCAGCATCAGGATGCCGTACAGCAGGCCCTCGGGGCGCGGCGGGCAGCCGGGCACGTAGACGTCGACCGGCACGATCGTGTCGATGCCCTGCACCATGGCGTAGCTGTCGAAGATGCCCCCGGTGGAGGCGCACGCGCCCATGGAGATGCACCACTTGGGCTGCGGCATCTGGTCCCAGACGCGCCGGATCACGGGCGCCAGCTTGAACGGCAGGCGGCCCGCGCAGATCAGTACGTCCGCCTGGCGCGGCGAGTAGGCGACGCGCTCCATGCCGAAGCGCGCCAGGTCGAACCGGCTCGCCGCGGTGGCCATGAACTCGATGGCGCAGCACGCGGTCCCGAACGCCATCGGCCACAGCGAGTTGGCGCGCGACCAGTTGACCAGGTCGTCGAGCCGCGCCGTCACCCAGTTGGGCGACAGGAAGCCGGCGCGCTCCGCCTCGTCCGGGGCGCCCGGGTGCTCCGGCCCCGTCAGTTCCATTCGAGCGCTCCGCGCTTCCAGACGTACACGTACCCCACCGCGAGGATGACCACGAACACGGCCATCTCCACCAGCCCGCCCGCGATGCCCAGCCCGAGCAGGTTGAGCTGCCGGAACGCCACCGCCCACGGCATCATGAACACCACCTCGATGTCGAAGACGATGAACAGCACGGCCACGAGGTAGAACTTCACGTCGTAGCGCTCCCGGGCGGAGCCCAGGGGCGTCATGCCCGACTCGTAGGGCAGCGACTTGACGGCGGTGGGACGGGACGACGAAAAGAGATGGGAGAGCGCGACCATCATCAGCGCGCTGAAGCCGACGAACCCGATCAGCAGGAGGAGCGGAATGTAGGGTTGCAGCTGGCTCTCCGACGAGCGTGGGAAGTCGCGCAGTCTCTCAGGACGCGAAAGCTAGCGGCGCCCAAATGGGATTTCAAGAAATCGGTATATTGTCGCACCCCTCCTCCCTCGGGAGCCCATGAGCATCAAGTCCGATCGCTGGATCCGCCGGATGGCGCGCGAGCACGGGATGATCGAGCCGTTCGCCGACAGCCAGGTGCGGGACGGCGTGATCTCGTTCGGAGTGTCGAGCTACGGCTACGACATGCGGGTGGCCCGGGAATTCAGGATCTTCACCAACGCCCTCTCGGCCATCGTGGATCCCAAGGCGTTCGACCCCAAGTCGTTCGTCGCGTTCGAGGGCGACGTGTGCATCGTGCCGCCCAACTCGTTCGCGCTGGCCCGCTCGGTGGAGTACTTCCGCATCCCGCGCGACGTGCTGACGATCTGCGTGGGCAAGTCCACCTACGCGCGCTGCGGCATCATCACCAACGTGACGCCCTTCGAGCCCGAGTGGGAGGGGTTCGTGACGCTGGAGATCTCGAACACCACGCCGCTGCCGGCGAAGATCTACGCGAACGAGGGGATCGCCCAGGTGCTGTTCTTCGAGGGCGACGAGCCGCCGGAGGTCTCCTACGCGGACAAGAAGGGGAAATACCAGAAACAGCTTGGGGTGACACTGCCGAAACTGTGAGCGAGGATGTTAGAAGTGAGGAGTGAGGGGTGAGAGCTTCAGGTGAGAGGTGAGAGGCGGGAGGCGTGAGAAGAATGCCTCTCACGGCATTTGCCACTCACCTCTCACTCGAACGTCTCACCCCTCACCTCTCACAGTCAGTGCTGGCTCACAATCTGACCTCTCAACCCCCCCAGGATCCCCACCAGCTCCCCCTTCTCCCGCTCCGCCACCCCCGCCCGGTTCAGCGCCGCCACGAGGTCGGACACCAGCGCGTCGAAGTCCGCGTCGGTGATCTTCATGCCCGCGTGCGCCTCGGTCATCGACCGTCCGGTGTAGCGGCACG
>DASPTN010000096.1:0-26332 GCA_035623395.1 Gemmatimonadales bacterium
TGAGGATGGCCAGGTAGCCGACGATGGCGGTCATGGGGTTGTTCAGCTCGTGGGCCAGGCCCGCCGCCAGCTTTCCGAGCGACTTCATCTTCTCGTCGTGCAGGTCCGTGCTGGTGAAGTGGCGCGCGCGGTCCAGCATCACGTGCACCAGCCGCGCCGTGACGTCGGGGCAGTCCCGGAGCATCTCGGGGAAGTGCTCCCGGTAAACGGTGAGCAGCTCGGACGGCTCCTCGAAGATCACGTCGCCCGGGCTGGCCCTCATGCGGGAATAGGGCAGCAGGCCCGAGACGTCACCGGTGCGCCACTCCATCACCTTGTGGCGTCCCGCGCCGCGGTCCACGTAGATGGCCAGGTGCCCGTCCAGGAGGACGTGGAGCCCCTCGACCGCGCGGTCCATTCCGTCCGACTGACCCGCCGCGACGAACACGGCGCCCTCCTGGAACCGGCGCATGACCCCGTGCGCGGCCATCCAGCGCAGCTCCGCGTCCGGGGCCGACCCGAGCGTGCGGTGCGCCTTGAGGCGCCGCACGATCTCCGCGGGCGCCACGTCCAGCTGCTCGACCATCGCGGTGCGCTCCGGGCTCACACGGTCTCCAGGTACTTGTGCACCATCCCGACGGCCGAGGAGCCCTCGCCCACGGCGGCGGCGACGCGCTTGCTCGAGCCGTGGCGCACGTCGCCCGCGGCGAAGATGCCGGGCACGCTGGTCTCGAGGAGGAACGGGTCGCGCTCCAGCGGCCACGCGCGCGGCAGCCGGCCGTCGACCCGGAGGTCGGGCCCGGTGAGGACGAAGCCGGCCGGATCGCGCTCGAGCAGTCCCGCGGCGAGGTCGGAGCGCGGGGTGGAGCCGATGAAGATGAACATCGCCGCCGCCTCGAGGCGGCGCGCCGCGCGGGCCGCTCCGGTGGCGACGTCGGCCGCCTCCAGCCGGTCCGTCCCGTGCACGGCCGTGACCTCGGAGTCCGCCAGCACCTCGATGACGGGCGTGTCGGCGATCCGGTCCTGCAGGTACTGCGACATGCCCCCGGCGAGCGAGGCGCCGCGGATCAGCATCGTGACCTTGCGCGCGTGACGGGCGAAGCTCAGCGCCGCCTGCCCCGCCGAGTTCGCGCCCCCGACGATCAGCACGTCGTTGCCGCGGACCGCCGCCGCCTCCGTGAGCGCGGCGCCGTAGAACACGCCCGCGCCGGTCAGGGCCTCGATCCCCGGCACCTCGAGACGGCGCACCGCCATCCCCGACGCCAGCAGCAGCGCGTAGCTCGACAGCTCGGCGCCGTCCTCGAGCGTCACGATCCGGTACGGCCCGTCGGCGCGGATCGTCCTGACCTCGCGCGCCGTCAGCACCTCCGCGCCGAACCGCTTGGCCTGCGCGGTCGCGCGCCGGGCCAGATCCGCCCCCGACAGCCCGCTCGGGAAGCCGAGGTAGTTCTCGATCGCCGCGCTCGTGCCCGCCTGCCCGCCCGTGGCCTCGCGCTCCAGCAGCACCGTCCGCAGGCCCTCCGACCCGCCGTACACCGCCGCCGCCAGGCCCGTCGGCCCGCCGCCGACGATCAGCAGGTCGTAGAACGGCCGGCTCGCCGTGGTCGCGAACCCGATCTTCTCGGCCAGCGCGCGGGTGCTCGGCTCCACCAGCGACGTGCCGTCCGGGAAGAACACCACCGGCAGGCGCTTGAGGCCCGGGCTCAGCGTCTCCGCCTGCGCGCGCGCCCCCGCGTCGCGCTCCACGTCGATCCACTGGTACGGCGTCTGGCTGCGGGACAGGAAATCCTTCACCTCGTGGCTCTTCGGCGACCACTGCGAGCCCGCCACGCGGATGCCCTCGAACGGCGGCCGGAACGACGCCGTCCAGTCCCCCAGCAGGTCGTCGAGGACCGGGTAGAGCCGCTCGGCCGGCGGATCCCACGGCTTCATGAGATAGTGGTCGAGCTGGACGCGGTTGATGCCGGAGATCGCGACGTCGGTGTCCGCGTACGCCGTGAGGAGCACCTTGCGCGCGTCCGGATAGAGCTGCCGCGCCTCGGACAGGAACTCGATGCCGCTCATCTGCGGCATCCGGGCGTCCACCAGGAACAGGGCCAGGGGCGCGTTGCGCTGCCTGAGCTGGCGGACAGTGTCGAGCGCCACCTGCCCGGAGCCCGCCTTCAGGACCCGGTACTCGGCGGCGTAGTGGCTGCGGAGGTCGCGCTCGACGGCGTTGAGCACCTCCGGCTCGTCGTCAACGGCCAGGATGGCCGGCTTGGTCATCGCGGCGCCACCTTCACGGCTCGGTCGTGGTGTGTGGAATGCGCGGAAACTGCGCCGGCGGGATGGAAAGTCAAGCGGCCGCGTGCGGACCGGGGCGGACCGGGCCCCGACACCCGTGCCCCGAGCCCCAGCCCCTCGTCCCTAGCCCTTCGGCCCCAGTCGTTCCTCCAGCTCCCGGCTCAGCGCCTCGAGCCCCTGCCTGGCCATGATCCGGCCGAGGGAGTCGAGCAGCCGGTGGCCCACCGCCACCACGGCGCCGCCCACCTGGAACTCGGCCGCGTAGTGGAGCACCGTGCCCGGAGGGTGATCGGCGAGCCGCATCGTGGCACGCCCCTCCACCGAGGCGAGCCGGCCGGTGCAGCGGATGACCATCGCGTAGCTCTCGAGCGGCACCACGTCCGCCAGCGTGATGGACACGTCCATCTCCGCGGCGACGAACGGACCGACGCCCAGGTGCATCGTCCCGGCGTAGCCCCCCTCGGCCAGCCGCCGCATCCCGCGGGTGCCCGGCGTCGCCTTTGCGATGACGTCCGGGTCCAGCAGCATGTCCCAGACGGCCGCGCGCGACGCCGGGAAGGCGTGCGAGCCTTCGATGATCACGGCTGCGGCCTACGACCCGCCGGCCGCCGACCGCGTCACTTCAGCACCGGCAGCACGAGGCGCGACGCGAAGTCCGCCGTGCGGTACACCCGCTGGGTCGTGGCCCGGAAGTCCGAGTCCTTCGCGTGGTAGATGTCCATGAACCGGCCCGGGTTCCGGTCGATCATCGGGAACCACGTGCTCTGCACCTGCACCATCAGCCGGTGGCCGGGGAGGAAGGTGTGGTACACATCGTTCAGGACGAACCGGATCCGGGTCGGCGCGCCGGGACGGAACGGCTCGGGCTTCGCGGTGCCGTTCCGGAACTTCCCGCGGAGCACGTCGCCGCGCACCAGCATCTGGTAGCCGCCCAGCTGCGCGGCGCGGTCCGGCGGCCCGAAGCTGAACGCCGCCGACCGCCCGTAGTCGTCCGGGAAGACGTCGATGACCTTCACGACGAAGTCCTGGTCGGTGCCGGTGGTGGACACGGTGAGGTCCACCGGGATCGGCCCGGCGACCGTGAGCGCCGTGTCGAGCGGCGGCGTCTGGTACACCAGCACGTCGGGCCGCTCGGCCGCGAACCGCTGGTCCCCGACCATGAACGCCGGGTCGTACCACTGGGTGACCTCGTCGGTGTACGGCACCGGCCTCGCGGGGTCGCTCACGTACTGGTCGAAGTCGGCGCGGCCCCGGGCGCGCGGAGGCTGGAACGACAGCGCGCCCTTTGCGTGGAGGTACAGGCTGCGCGCCTCGGTGGCGGGCGGCCACGCGTCCACGAAGTGCCACGCGTCGCGGCCCGTCTCGAACACCGCGGCCTCCCACTTCCGGGGCGCGGGCTGCGAGTCGAGCAGGTAGTAGTTGAAAAACGGGATCTCGATGCTGTCCGAGTAGAACCGGGTCGTGGCCGAGCCCCACGCGATCTTCCCGAGCGAGTCGCCCGGCACGCCGTTCCACTGGCCGTGGTGCCACGGGCCCATGACCAGCCGGTTCTCGGTGCCGGGGCTCTGCCGCTCGGCCGCGGCGTAGGCGTGCAGCGCGCCCCACAGGTTCTCGGTGTCGAACCACCCGCCCACCCACAGCATCGCCGGCTTCAGGTCGACCAGGTGCGGCCGCCCGCTCCGCGCCGCCCAAAACGCGTCCCACGTCGGGTGGGCGACGATCGAGTCCCAGAACGCCACGCTGTCGTGGTACACGCGCGGGTTGATGTTGCTGAGCGCGCCGAGGCGCAGGGCGTACGCGTAGCCGTCGGGCGTGCCGAAGTCCGGGAGCAGGGGGAAGTCGGCCGTGGGCTTCGGCCGCGGCCGCCCGAAGAAGTTGAAGAAGAAGCTGTGCGCCTCGAGCAGCGCGCCGTTGTGGAAGAAGTCGTCGCCGCCCATCCACTCCGTGACCGGGGCCTGCGGCGACACCACCTTCACGGCCGGGTGCGCGCCGATGGCCGCCATCTCGGCGTAGAAGCCGGGGTACGAGGTGCCCCGCACGCCGACGCGCCCGTTGTTGAACGGGATGTTCCTGATCAGCCAGTCCACGGTGTCGTACGTGTCGGTGGTCTCGTCGATGTCCTTGCTGGTCCGGTGCGCCACCACGGGCCGCACGTCCATGAACTCGCCCTCCGACATGAACCGCCCGCGCACGTCCTGGTAGACGAGGATCATCCCCTCGTGCGCGTAGGCCCGGGGGATGTAGCCGAGGCCGCGCGGATAGCGGTCCGCGCCGTAGGGGCCGACGCTGTACGGCGTCCGCGTCATCACGAACGGGTGCAGCCGCGTCGTGTCGTCCGGCACGTAGATCGCCGTGAACAGCCGCACGCCGTCGCGCATCGGGATCAGCACTTCGCGCTTGGTGTAGTTGGCGCGGAACCAGCCGGTGTCGGGCTGCGCCGCGGCCTGCGCCGCGAGCGCCGCCGGCACCAGGGACAGGGCGAGCAGGACGGACGGAACGAATCTGCGCATGGAGTCTCCGGAGGTGCCAGATACCCTACACCCTACACCCTAAACCCGCGGTGGGAAGGGTGCAGGGTGTGGGGTGACGGGTGTCAGGTCGTGCGAGGCAGCGCCCCGCGCATCACCGGTTCAGCCAGTACGACATCTTCACCAGGAAGGTGTTCATCGGGTGGATCCGGAACAGGTCGCGCACGTCGCCGAACACGTCGGCCGTACCCTGCTCCCCCGCGAAGCCCTCCCGTCCCTCGTTCCACACCACGAACAGCGTCGAGCCGGGCCGGTACTCCCAGCGGAACACCACGTTCGACTGGAACGCCTTGTAGTTGAAGCCCAGCGGCACCGCGGCGAACGACGGGCCCGGGACGAACGGCGCGTAGCGGTCGTCGTAGCCCGCCGCCCGCGGCGTCGCCGAGAGCTGGCGCACGTTGGAGTACGTGCCCTTGGAGATGAACGGCTGCGCGTACACCTGCAGCGAGATGGTCGGCGCGAAGGTGTAGCTGAACCGCATCGTCAGCACGGTCGTGGACTGGGCGAGGTGCGCGAACGTGTACTGGTTCACGCCCGCGGCGTCGGCGTACAGGCCGAGCCACTGGATGTCGTTGTGGCTGCGCGTCCACGCCAGCTCGGCGTAGGCGTTGAAGCGCGACGCGATCTTCACGGTGACGTCGGGCGCGTAGCGCACGCTGTGCGAGTGGCCGTCGTCGCCGCTCACGTAGTTGAGCGCGAACGCCGGCACCGTCGCGCGCCGGTCGTCGCCGCTGACGTACACCCACGGCGCCACGTACGGGCTCACCCGCACGGCCGGGCCGCCGCGCGCCGTGCGGTCGTCGTAGGTCCCGCCGAGCTGGCCCACGGTGCCGCCGAGGTTCACGCCCCAGCTGTTGCGCAGCGTGACGTGGACGTTGGTGTTGGCCGCGCGCTCCTGCGGCAGCCCCGCCGTCGTCCAGTACTGCCACCAGTTGAAGTTCCACTGGGCCTGCTGGTAGAGCCGCCGGACCTTGCGGTCGTAGAACCCCACCCAGGTGCTCCACGACTGCTGGTCGGCGCGCTGCAGGTAGCCGAGGTCGTTGATCTCGAAGCCCGGTGAGCGGCGCTGGTACGACGTCTCGAAGTTGACGTGCTGGCCCGCGACCTTGGCGACCTTCAGCTCCTCGGCGTCGCCGCCGAGCACCGTGCGCGAGGAGTCGAGCGGGAGCCCCGCGTCCGGCCGCTGGTAGTAGTGCACCGGGTCGGTCTGGAGGCCCAGGATCGCGGAGTCGCTGCCCGCCACGCGGCTCAGGTCGAAGGATCCGGACACCTGGTACATGTCGTGGGCGAAGCGGTGCCGGAAGTCGACCGCCCCCACGTAGGCGTCGCTCGCCAGCCACGGCGAGGTGAAGCGGTCCATGCTCCGGTTCACCGCGGTGAACATCCCGCCGAAGGTCGTCGCGCCGTCGGGCGAGTCGTGCCGGACGCGCAGCGCCGCGTAGTTGGTCGCCGGCTCGATGGTGGACGCCACGCCCGTGCTGTCGAGGCGCCCCGCGGCCCGCGAGGTCACCGCGTCCATGAAGCCGAGCGAGAACCCGCCCGGGAGCCGGCCGGTGAGCTTCCCGGCGCCCAGGATCGTCACCGGCTGCAGCGGCACGCCGTCGCCCCAGACGCCCGCCAGCTGCGGCGTGCGCCCGATCCGCCGGCTGTAGTACAGCCCCTCGCTGTTGCAGTTGACGTCGTTGCAGTTCACGTCGAACCGGAACAGGCCGCGCCCCGCCACGAAGAACGGCCGGCGCTCGTCGTAGAACGTCTCGAAGTTCGTGAGGTTCAGGACCGACGGGTCCGACTCGACCTGCCCGAAGTCGGGGTTCACCGTCGCGTCGAGCGTCAGGTTCGACGCCACCCGGTACTTGAGGTCCGCGCCCACCGCCGCGTGCGAGGAGCGCGTGAAGCCCTCGTCCGGACCGTCGGACTGGTTGCGGGTCACCACGTAGGGCGCCGCCTCCAGCCGCCGCGGCGCCTCGAAGTCCACCAGGTGCACCAGCTGGCCGAACTGCCGCACCAGGCCGGCAGTGGCCTGGCTGATCTGCGGCCACGCGGTGCGCTCGTTGTAGCGGTAGATGTCCCGGGCGATCAGCAGGCCGAAGGTGTGCTCCCGCTCCCGGCCGTAGCGCAGCTGCGAGAGCGGGATCCGGAACTCGGCCGTCCAGCCCAGCGAGTCGACGCGGGTCGCCACGTCCCACACCCCGTCCCACGCGGCGTCCTCGTTGTCGTCGTAGATGGCCTGGTCCATCTTCACGCCCGAGGGCGTCACCCAGAACTCGAACCCGTTGCGCCGGTCGTAGTAGGGATCCACCATCACGGCGATGTGATCGCAGGCGAGATACGTGTCGCGCCGGTCCAGCAGCCGGATGATGCTGTCCGGATGCGGATCGTACGCCCGCACGAACACGTACAGGTTCGCGGCGTCGTACGCGACCTTCGCCGTCGTCGGGAACCGCGAGTCCTTCCCCTCGGTCGGCTGCCATTCCTTGAACTGGGTGATCGCCGGCGTCGTCTGCCACACCGCGTCGTCGTCCCTGCCGTCGATGACCGGAGGCCGCACCGCGCGCACCGCGACGGCGGTCGTCGCGGTCGGCGCGGCCACGGCGGGCGGAACGGGATCGGTCCGCGCGCCGGACCGCTCCGACGTCTGCGGACCCTGCGGAATCAGGACCAGCGCCAGGATTCCGAGCATCTCCGTCTCGTGTGTTGAAGAGCGTCTCGCTGCGCCTCAGCTGCCGAGACACCCTACGACGCGCGGACGGCGGCAAGTTTCAGACCGGACGCCGCTTGACGATGGGCGACCAAGACGGTCTGCATTGCGGTGGGGGATCGCGACGGAGACGAAGAGGGGTGTCGGTGTAGGGTGTGAAGTCCGCCGCGCCCTACGCCCTCGCACCCTGCACCCGGCGCTTCGCTCTCACCGGTTCAGCCAGTAGGACATCTTCACCAGGAAGGTGTTCATCGGGTGGAGCCGGAACAGGTCCCGCACGTCGCCCGTGTACCCGTCGGTGCCCTCGAACGGCGTCGAGCCGATGCGCCCCTCGTTCCACACCACGAACAGCGTCGAGCCGGGCCGGTACTCCCAGCGGAACACCACGTTCGACTGGAACTCCTTGAAGTTGAACCCGCCCGGGTTGTTGGTGACCGAGGTGTCGCCGTAGACGGCGTAGCGGTCGGCGTAGCTGGCGGCGCGCGGCGTGGCCGAGAGCTGGCGCACGTTCGTGTAGGTGCCCTTCGCGATGAACGGCTGCGCGTACACCTGGAGCGAGATGTCGGGCGTGAACGTGTAGTTGAGGCGCAGCGTCACGCCGGTCGTCGTCTCGTCGAGGTGCGCGAACGTGTAGTGCGTGATCGCCGGGTTCGCCGTGTCGGCGTAGTTGCCGTACCACTGGTTGTCGTAGACGGCGCGCGTCCAGTTCAGCGACAGCGAGCTGCTGAACCGGCCCGCCGTCTTGTAGTCCAGCTCGGGGTTGAGGTTCAGCGACCGGTTGTGCCCCGCGTCGCCCTTCCAGTAGTTGACCCAGAAGTACGGCACCAGGGCCTTGCGGTCGTCTCCGGTGATCCCGGCCCAGGGCGCGAAGTACGGGTCCTGCCGGATGGCCGGGCCGCCCCGCGCGCCGCGGTCGTCGTACGTCGTGCCCAGCTGGCCGAGCGTGGCGCCCGCATTCACGGTCATGTTGTTCTTGAGCGTGATGTGCGTGTTCGTGTTGGCCGCGGCCTCGAGCGGCAGGCCCAGCGTGGTCCAGTTCTGCCACCAGTTGAAGTTCCACTGGAAGCGGTTGTACCAGCTGCGCTGGTGCCGGTCGAAGAAGCCCGCCCACGTGGCCCAGCTCTGCTGGTCGGCGCGCTGCAGGTAGCCGAGGTCGTTGATCTCGAAGCCGGCCGAGCGGCGCATGTACGCCGACTCGAACAGGAGGTGCTGGCCGCCCACCTTGCTGAAGTGCAGCTCCTCGGCGTCGCCGTCCAGGCTGGTCCTGGTCGAGTCGAGTGGCAGGCCGGCGTCGGGCCGCTGGTAGTAGTGCACCGCGTCGGTCTCGATCGCCGTGATGGCCGCGGGTGTTCCCTCCACGCGGCTGGCGTCCACCGAGCCCGAGATCTCGTACGTGTTCCTGAACAGACGGTCGCGGAAGTCCACCGCGCCCGCGTACGCGTTCCGGTCGAGGTACGGGGACGTGAACTGGTCGTTGCTCCGGTTCACGGCGGTGAACATCCCGCCGAGGGAGGCGCCGCCGTTCCGCAGGTCCTGCCTCACGCGCAGCACGGCGAAGTTGGTGCCCGGCTCCGTCGTGGTGTCGCCCGGGAGCGTCGAGCGCCCGGTGACGGCGTCGAGCACGCCGAGCGTGAGGCCGCCCGGCAGGCGGCCCGTCAGCTTGGCCGCGCCGAGGATGGTGGTCGGCTGCTGCGGCGTCGTGTCGCCGTAGGTGCCGGCGAGCTGCGGCGTGCGGCCGATCCGCCGGCTGTAGAACAGCTCCTCGTTGTTGCAGTTCACCGAGCTGCAGTCGACGTTGAACTGGAACAGCCCCCGCCCCGCCACGAAGAACGGCCGCAGCTCGCTGAAGAACGACTCGTACGCCGTGAGGTTCAGCACCGCCGGGTCGGCCTCGACCTGCCCGAAGTCGGGGTTGATCGTCGCGTCGAGCGTCAGGTTCGACGCGACCCGGAACTTGAGGTCGCCGCCCAGCGTGGCGTGCGACGAGCGGTCGAACGCGTTGTTCGTGATCACCGACGCGTTCTTCGTCACGAGGTACGGCGCCGCCTCGAGCCGGCGCGGCGCGTCGAGGTCCTCCAGCCCGGTGAGCGTCCCGAACTGCGACACCATGTCGGGCTTGGCCTGGCTGAACTGCGGCCAGCTCAGCCGCTCGTTGTAGCGGTAGATGTCCCGGTCGATGGTGAGGCCGAAGGTGTGGTCGCGCGCCCGGCCGTAGCGCATCTGCGACAGCGGGATCCGGAACTCCGCCGTCCAGCCGAGCGAGTCGATCCGGGTCGCGACGTCCCACACCGCGTCCCACGCCCCGTCCTCGTTGTTCCCGTCGGAGATGGCCTGGTCGATCTTCACGCCCGCGGCGTTCACCCCGAACTCGTAGCCGGTGCGACGGTCGTGGTAGGAGTCGACGAACAGCCACACCATGTCGGAGGGTGTGAAGCTGTCGCGCCGCTCCAGGATGCGGATGATGCTGTCCGGGTGCGGGTCGAAGCAGCGCACGAACACGTACAGGTTGGCCGGGTCGTAGGCCACCCTGGCCTCGGTGCGGAACCGCGGCGCCCTGCCCTCGGTCGGCTGCCAGTCCTTGAAGCCGTCGATCACCGGCGCGGTCCGCCACACCGCGTCGTCGTCCCGCCCGTCGATGACCGGCGGCCGCTCCGCGCGCACCGCCACCGCCGAGGTGGCCGTGACCGCCGCGACCGGCGGCGCCGCCGGCGGGTCCACCCGGCCCGTCGTCTTCTCCGGTCCCTGCAGGCTCAGGCCGAACGTCAGCAGCGCGGCGACGCCGAGCATCGTGGTGTCCTCGTATGCTGAAATTTTAGCACACTGCTGAATCTTCAGCAACGCGTCCGGACTGTCAAGCGGGCGGCGCGGCGGGCCCGCCGACTACAGACGTAGGACACCGTACGGGCCGGAATGGTTGGACGTTTCAGCGCCCGGGGGAGCGGCGATGGACGGCGGAGCGGCGGATCCGAATCGGCGGCCCGGGGCGGAGCGCCCCGCGCCGGCACCGTCCCGTCAGCCGGACAGTGACCGCTCCGGGTGACGGCTGCGGTGCTTCGCGGCGTACAGCATGCGGTCGGCGGCGGCGACCAGCGCCTCGGCGCTGGTGCCGTCCTTGGGGTAGGAGGCGATGCCGGTGCTCACGCTCACCCGCGGCTGGCGGGTGTCGGCGGCCAGCAGCTCCGCGACGCGGCTCGCCACCAGCTGGCCGGTGGCCTCGTCCGACTCGGGGAGCACCAGGGCGAACTCGTCGCCGCCGTAGCGCGCCGCGGTGTCGATCGAGCGGCAGGCCATCCGCAGCACCTCGGCGATGCGGCACAGCGCCCGGCTCCCCACCAGGTGGCCATAGCGGTCGTTGATCATCTTCAGGTGGTCCATGTCGAGGAACAGGACCGTGAACTGGCGCTCGGTGCGGAGCGACCGCTGCACCTCGCCCTCGAGCACGTCCACCAGGTGGCCGTAGTTGGAGAGCCCGGTCAGCGGGTCGCTCACCGCCAGCACCCGCAGCTGGTCCTCGACCTGGCGCCGCTCCAGCACCACCGCGGCCAGCATCAGCGCGGTGACCGCGGAGATGCAGGTGAACACCTGCAGGTAGACGAGCGAGTGGTTCCGCGGGAAGTAGGCGAACGGCCCGTAGCCCCGCAGCGTCCCGATGGCGGCCACCAGGTACACGAGGGCGACGCTGACGGCAGCGCCCCGGCGGTCGAAGCGGAACGCCGCCCAGATGAACACCGGCATGGGGAGGAACGACAGCGGGTAGTCCACCTCGTAGGTGGGGAACAGGCGCCCGAACACCACCAGCGCTGCGAGCACCGCGAACACGGTCAGCACCGCCGCCTCGATCACCCGGCGGGTGTCCCACTTGATGCCGTAGTCGCGGGCCGACAACAGGATCAGCGGCGCCACCACCAGGTCGCCGCTGGCGTCGCCGAGCCACCACGACACCCAGGTGGCATAGTAGCTCGACCAGTGCGCGGCCCCGGCCAGCGTGAGGCTGGTGGCGGTGAAGGTGGCGCCGATCAGCGTGCTGCCGAGGGCGACGAGGTAGGTGTAGCGCAGCACGTCGCGGGAGCGGTCGAAGGCCTGCCGCCCGTTGGCGTAGCGCTGCATCAGGTACGCCCCGATCAGGCCTTCCCAGGTGTTGCCGACGGCGATGAACAGCGAGGGGATGAAGCCGTCCCCGTGCGTGAGGCTCACCAGGAAGGCGCCCGCGTAGACGGCCGGCCAGATCCGGGTGCCCAGCAGCAGGAAGGCGGCGAGCGCGAGCCCGGAAGGCGGCCAGACGGTCGTGGCGCCGGGATGCCGGAAGGCGAGCACGACCCCCAGCCGGCCCGCCACGACGTAGAGGGCCGTCAGACCGACGTACGTCGCCACCTCGCGCGTCCGCTTGCTCAGGACCATCGCCGCTCCCGGATACGCAAGATTGGCCCGGCACCGTGGAGGCGCAAGCGGGCCCGGCGGCGCGTCTTGCGCGACGGCGCCCTTGGTGGTTCAATGGCCGCCATGGACATGTCCCGGCGCAGCTTCGTGCAGGGGAGTGCCGCGGCGCTCGGCGCGGCCGGCCTGCCCCTGCCCTCGCTCCTTTCCTCTTATGTGGGCCCGCTCGGGCGCGCGGACGCCGTCACCCGGATTCTCCCGCCCTCCGGCGACGAGCGGATGGCGTGGTGGCGCGAGGCGCGGTTCGGGATGTTCATCCACTGGGGGCTGTACTCGATCCTCGCGGGCGAGTGGATGGGCCGCACCGATCACGCGGAGTGGATCCGCAACACGGCGCACATCCCGCTCGCGGAGTACGACCGGCTGGTCGGGCGGTTCGACCCGGTGAAGTTCGACGCCGACGCCTGGGTGGGGATGGCGAAGGACGCCGGGATGAAGTACGTGACGATCACCAGCAAGCACCACGACGGCTTCTGCCTGTTCGACAACCGGCTCACCGGCTTCTGCATCCGCTCCACCCCCTACCGGCACGACGTCATGAAGCTGATGGCCGACGCGAGCCGCCGCGCGGGGCTCCGCCAGTGCTGGTACCACTCCATCATGGACTGGCATCACCCCGACTACCTGCCGCGGCGCGACTGGGAGGCCGCGACGCGGCCGGTGGACGGCGCGCGGTACGCGCGGTTCGTCCGCTACCTCCACGGCTCGGTCGAGCAGCTGCTGAAGAACTACGGCGACATCGGCGTGATGTGGTTCGACGGGCAGTGGGAGCAGACCTGGACCCACGAGATGGGACGCGCGCTCTACCAGCACTGCCGCCAACTTCAGCCCTCGGTGATCGTAAACAACCGCTGCGAGGGCTGGTCGCAGACGCCCATCACCGATCCGCTCGGCGACTTCCGCACGCCGGAGCAGGAGGTGCCGGCCACCGGCTGGCCGGGCGTGGACTGGGAGTCGTGCATCACGATGAACGACAACTGGGGCTACAACTCCCACGACACGAACTTCAAGTCCGTCGCGCGCCTGATCGGGCTGCTGGTCGAGACCGCGTCCAAGGGCGGCAACCTGCTGCTCAACATCGGCCCGAAGTCCGACGGCACGTTCCCCGACGAGAGCGTCGAGCGGCTCGCCGCGATCGGGCGGTGGATGAAGGTCAACGGCGACGCGATCTACGGGACCACGGCCTCCCTCTTCGCCGCCGCGCCGTTCCGCTCGACGACCAAGGGCAACCGGATCTACCTGTTCGTGACCGACTGGCCCGAGGTGCCGCCGCTCGCGCTGCCGGGGCTCAAGACGCCCGTGAGGAGCGCGTACCTGCTGTCGGACCCGGCGAAGACGGCGCTCGTCCTGAACGCCGGCGGGCCGGGCGCGCCGCAGAGCCTCATCCTGCCGCGGAATGCGCCGGACCCGAACTGCTCGGTCGTGGTGCTGGAATTCGATTCGGTACCGGCAGTGGGAGCCTGACCAGGCTGTTGGTGGCTGGTGGGTGGCAGGTTGCAGCCCCTACCACCCACCACCTACCACCCGCTGACGGTCAGTCTCAGCCCGATCTCAGCTACCGCATCGCCAGCTTGTTCGGATCCTGATAGACCATCAGGTGCGCGTAAGGCGTGCCGGCGAACATGATGTACACGCCGGCCGCGTTCTCCTTGACCGGCAGCCCGCTCGTCGCCGGGTCGTAGTGCCACATCAGCATCCAGTGCGGCGGCTCCAGCACGCGCTTCGACGTCGCCGAGTGATGGAGGTCGTGCTCCATCAGCACGTTGCCGGCGGCGTCCTCGTAGTGCGACCCGCCCCGCGCCATGTAGGACATCCCGGGCGCGCTCATCGCCGGAGGAGCCGGCTGCCCCTTGAACATCGCAATGAAGAACGCCATCGCGTTCGAGTCCGCGCACACCGGTCCAGCGATCGGGTCCGGGCGCGAGATGAAGCACGTGAAGCCGTTCGTCCCCGCCTGCATCTGATGGAAGGTGGCGGTCGAGTCCACCCACCCGATCGTGGCGTTCCGGCTCACCGAGGCGGGCCCGCCCGCCATCGCGGCCTCGACGACCTGCTGGTGCGACATGCCGGCCGGATGATCCATCTGCGCCCGGGCCGCGGTCGCGACGGTGAGCGCGACGGCGGCGATGGCCGGGATTCCGATGCGATGCATGAAGCCTCCTGGATGGTGGACGGCGGCCACGGGCCGGGTACGGCGCCCGCGGCCACGCAGCAAAGGGATAAAACCTGTCGGAGATTGTGCCTACAGTGGGGTCGGGGCCGCCGCCTGTCAAGAAGCGGATGCGCCGGCGGCGCCGGCGTCCGGACCCTCCGGCGCGGCGCCCCTGGCAGAACCCGGGACCTGGGCGGGAGCCGCCGGCTCGGCGGATTCATCCCGCGGCTCGAGCGGGATGTTGAGCCGGATCCCCCACCGTGAAACGATCGGCCCCGTGATCTCCCCCGCCGGGTCGAACAGCGAGACGCCGGCGGACATGAGGTCCCGGCAGACGAGCAGCCACCCCTCCTCGGCGCGGCCGGCCATTTCCGCCGCCATCCCCAGCCGCTTGAATACGGTCCCCCGTCCGAGCCGCGAGGCGTACTGGAGCAGGACCTGCGGGTCGGCCTCGGGCCGCTCCAGGTAGGCTTCGACGATGTCGATGATGTGGGGCCCACCGCCGCCCATCTCGGGCGCGTCGAGGCAGTCGATCACCGTGCGATGGATGTCCGCCATCTCGATGGGCACCGGCGTGGCCCGCGCGCGCGTCGTGCCGAAGATCGTGTCGCCGTGCACCCGCCGGACCCGGTACTTCACGCCCGCGATCTCGAGCATGCCCCGGCGCTGCGGCTTGGCGCTGAACACGGTCACCGCCGGGCACCGGTGCCCCGTCAGCTCCCAGTGCTCCGCCGCGGACCATCCGGAGATGTAGCACGGCCCGAACAGCTGCATCGCCACCTCGAACGGGTCCTCGGGCGGCGGCTCGGCGGCCCCGGACGTGAGCGGCAGCACGGCGTAGGCCCCGCGCCGCAGGCGGTGCAGCCAGCCCTTTCTCGCCAGCCGCGACAGCAGGAGGTTCGCCGCCGTCCGGCTCATCGGGTGGGCCGCCATGACGTGCGCCGCGCCCACCGACGGACGGCCGAGAGCGGCCAGCAGGCTCAGAACCTCGCGCTCGGTCTTTCCGAGACCGCCTCTGGGCGTCTCCTGGTCAGCCATTGGGGCCCGTTGGACCCTCGAGGTGACATGTCATGCGCTAATTATGTATGCAAATATCGCGAGTGTCAATAGTAGCATTTTGAGATTCTTCATGACGCCATTATGTATGATGTCGCAATGATGGTCTGATGGTGTTCGGCGCTCGGATGGAAGTACCGTGTGCCAACTCGCCCCAAGCGGCCATCCTCACGCCTCCTGCGGGCCTCGCGACACCCCTGGGCACCACCCGACCGTCTTGTAGCCGCAGAACCGGCATTCCGCCGGGTGCTCGGTGAGCGACCGCTCGCCCGCCTCGACGGCTTTCACGGCCTCGCGCAGCTCTGTGTCGATGATTTTGCGCCCGTCCGGCGTCAGGGCCTCGGCCACCTGCGTCCCGGCCCGCGAGAACTGGATCGCGAACTCCGACACGTCGAGGCCAGAGATGGCCTCCGCCGCGGCCACATAGACGTCGCGCTGAGGCGCGTAGCTCGCCGCACGCCGCTTCGCATCGGCGGCGCTCAGCTGGCTCGTCTTCACGTCCAGCAGCACCAGTCCATCGAGCCTCAGCGCGGCCAGGTCCATCGCGCCGTGGGTGTAGGCGTCGCTCCCCGCGGCCGCCGCAGAGCCGGCCTCGGGGACGCCCCCGGCTTTGCCGCGGGCCGCAGCGCCCCCGCCGCCCGGGAGCAGGTGCGTGAACGCCAGCTCGCGCCGTGCGGTCGGCAGATCGGCGATCGCCCGGTACTGCGGATGATCGGCGACCCGCTTCACCTCCTCGCGCAGGTGCGTGCGGTACGCCGCGCCCCGCCCGCCCTCGGGCGGCGGCGCCTCGCGGTCCCAGCGGCCGATCGCGTCTTCCAGCAGCTGGTCCAGCTCGTCGTCCTCGCGCAGCCGCTCCAGCACGTCGTGCACGATCTGGCCGCGCTTGACGGCTGAGATGAACTCGGAGCCTCCGCGGTCGACATCGGGCTCCCGCAGACCGGCGACGTACTTGAACCAGTGGCGCCGGGGGCAGCGCGAGAAGGCCATCAGCTCGGTGGCGGAATGGCGCCGCCGGCCGGCTGGCACGGCGACGCCGGGGAGGGGCGCCGGCAGCGCCGCCACGCCGGCGACGGCGGGCGGCGCGGCGGTCTCGACCAGGACCGGGCCTTCGGGCACGCCGACGACCGTGATCCCCGCCTCGTACGCCAGCTCGTCGCGGTCGGTGTACTCGACGCTGCCCGACGCGATGTCCGCCCGGAGATCGAGCTGCTGGATGAAGGCCTGGCCGGGCGACGCGCCCACGTCCGACCTGCCCCTCGCGCCGAGCGGGACGCCGGAGAGGATCAGCCGGTCCCTGGCCCGCGTGGCCGCGACGTACCAGACGCGCCGGTGCTCGGCCGCCAGCTCCTCGCGCTCGGCGTCGTGCGCCGCCTTGTAGGCGGCGTGCGCGGGATCCGCCTCCGAGCGCGGCTTCAGGGCGAGCAGGTTGCGGGAGATCACCAGCTCCCCGCCCTCCCGGCCGAACCCCGCCCGCACCAGGTCGCACCAGAACACCACCGGCCACTCGAGGCCCTTGGCGCTGTGCACCGAGGTGACCGTGATCGCGTTCCGCGCTCCGCCCGGGAGCGGCGCGTCGCCCTCGTGCGTCTCCTCGCTGGCGCGCTGGGCGCGGATGGCGCGGATCGCCTCGCCCACCGTGGTCGCGCGGAAGCGGCGGAGCACGCGCAGGAACTTCTTCACGTTGGCCTCGGGCCTGCGCATCTCCTCGCCGAGCAGCCGCAGGTGCGCGAGGTAGCCCGACTCGAGCAGCAGCTCCTCGAGCAGCGCGTCGGCCGGCGCGCGGTCGCGCAGCCTGACGAACCGGCCCAGCAGCGCGAGGCCGCGCGCGAGCTGCTCCGGCTCGCCGCCCGGCAGCGCCCGCGGCCCGGCGCCGTCGCCCGGGGGCTCCGCGAGGCCGCGCCAGTACGGCGTCCGGCCCGCGCGCGCGACGGCCAGCAGGGTCTCGTCCCTGAGCCCGACGAACGGGCTTCTCAGGAAGCCCAGCAGCGCGCGGTCGTCGTTGGGGTCGTTGATCGCCTCGAGCGCGAGCAGCATGTCCACCACTTCGCGGCGCTCGTGGAAGCCCTCCGACCGCAGCGCGTAGGTCTCGAGCCCCACGGCGTGCAGCGCCTCGCGGTACGTCTCCATCGCGCCCCACGAGGTCAGCAGGATCGCGATGTCCGCCGGCCTGGTGCCGGCGTCCACCAGCTCCCGCGCCCGCCGGGCCACCGCGGGCGCCTCCAGGCTGCGCACGGTGTCGGCGCGGCGCGCCCGGCCGCCCTCGTCAGGCGCCACGGCGATCATCTCGACCCGCGGCTCGACCGTGCGGTTCGCCTCGGTGGCCGTGATGCGCTCGTAGGGCACCTCGAAGTCGGCGAGGGCGAAGCCGCCCAGCGGCGAGTCGAGCACCGCGCCCAGCGAGGCCTCCACCAGGCCCAGGATCGGCTGCGCGCTGCGGTAGTTCTCCTCCAGCGACACGACCAGGGCCCGCCGCTGCGCGCTCCACTCCCTGAACTCGCGCTCCACCGCGCGCCACACGGTGACGTCGGCGCGGCGGAACCGGAACACGCTCTGCTTGGGATCGCCCACCAGCATGAGCCGCGTGCCCTCGGGCTTCCCGGCCGCGGGCTCGCCGAGCAGGTAGGCGATCTCCTTCTGCACCGGGTCCACGTCCTGGAACTCGTCCACGACCAGGCAGCGCACCCGGCGCTGCAGCGCGCGCCGCACGGCCGGCTGGTCCCGCAGGAGGTCCCGGGTCAGCGTGATCATCGAGTCGAAGTCGAGCGCGCCGAGGTCGTCCAGGCGGCGGCGCACCGCCGCGAGCGTCCGCTCCGCGAGGGCCACCAGCGTCCGCTCGCGCGGCCCCAGGTGGCCGGCCGCGAGGTGCGCCAGCCGGTCAGCGTCGGACGCCAGCTCGGCCGTCCAGCCCTCGACGTCGCCCACCGACCGCTCGGCCAGCAGCTCGTTCAGCCCCTCGAGGTCCCCGGCCTCGAGCGCGGCCAGCAGCGTGTCCTTCGCCGCCTCCGCCACCAGCGCGGCGCCCTCGGCCTCGTCCATCACCCTCGAGCCGGGGCTGCGGTCCATCCGCAGGGCGAACTCCCGCAGCACGCCGAGGCAGAAGGCGTGCACGGTGCCGATGCGGGAGGTGTCCACCTGGGCGGCGAGGCCGGGGCTCCCGGCCTCGCGCAGCGCCTCGCGGAGCTTCTTCTTGAGATCCGCCGCGGCGGCCTCGGTGTAGGTGATCGCGGCGACCGCGTCCATGCCCAGCCGCGCGTCCTCGGGCAGGCGCCGGCCCTGGACCTCCATGCCGAGGAGGTAGAGCACGCGCCCCACCACGGTGCGGGTCTTCCCGGTGCCGGCGCCGGCCGAGACGAGCACGTGGCGGTCCACCGCCTCCACCGCCTCCCACTGCCGCGCGTTGAGCTTCACCGGTCCCACTTCCGGCGCGGGCCGCCGGGCAGGCGGCAGATGTCCCACGCGTGGCAGAACGGCGGGCAGCCGCACGAGGCGGCGGGCCGGACGGGGAACGCGCCGCCGCGCACCGACTTCACGTGCCGGACGACGGCGTCGAGGGCCGAGCCCATCCTGGCCGCGCCTTCCTCGTCGAGCGCCGGCTTGTCGCCCTCCACCACGACCAGCTGGAGCGGTACCTTGATCGTGTCGCCGCGCACCGTCCGGTACTCGACCCGCGAGATCCTCGCGTCGGGGACGAGCGAGAGCAGCGCCGTGGCGTAGAGCGGGAGCTGGAGCATCACGCCGTCGTCCCAGGCCGCCGGGTCGCCGGCGCCGGGCACGCCGTACCTGCTGCTCTTGTAGTCCACGGCGGCGACGTAGTCCCTGGCGTCCTTCACGCGCGTGTCGACGCCGACCTCGACGCGGTCGATCCGCCCGCGGAACCGGAACCGCACGCCGCCGCGCTCGAGCACGACGTCGCCGAACTCCAGCTCGTGCGCGTCCACGCCGGTACGGAGGATCCGCAGGCTCTTCTTCGCGCTCCGGCTCTCGAGCCTGCCGTTGTCCTCGATCTCCCAGGCCAGGTAGTCCTCGACCACCCGCAGCAGCTCCTGGCGCTTGGCCTCGTGGAGCGCCGGATGGCCGAGCCACACCCGGGTGCGGGCCTCGGCGAGCGCCTCCTCCAGCGAGGCGCGCATCATCGGGAGGGCCCACTCCTCGGAGCCCGGCATCAGCAGCACCGGCCGGCCGAGCTTCGCCTTCGCCTTCTCGTAGAAGCGCCGCAGGGCGTCGTGGAGGACGTTGCCGCGCTCCAGCGGGTCGATGTCCTCGTCCGGGTCCTCGAGCTTCTCGACGTGCAGCAGGCGGCCGGAGAACCAGGCCCACGGGCACTTGGCGTAGGCCTCGAGCTGGGTCGGGCTCCACAGCCGGCCGTCGCCGTATTCCTCGGCCAGCCAGGCCAGGAGCGCCGGATCCGTCACCAGGCCGTTGTGGGGCGATTCCAGGCCCGCCGCGCGGGCTGATTCGATGGTGGCGGCATGGTGCGCGCGCGCCGCCACCTCGGGCGTCCGGTGCAGCGGCACGTTTCGCAGGACCGCGTCGAGCGCCTCGCCGTCGAGCGTCTCCCGCCGCGCGGCGTCGTCCAGCGCCTCGACGAAGGCGGACTCGATCCGCTGCGCGCCGAACTCGTCGAGCGCGACGTAGCTCAGCGTGAGCGACTCGCCGGCGGAGGCGACCAGCGCGCCGAACAGGCCGGCCTCGCGCTGGTCCCAGTCGGCGCGCAGGTCGAGCGGCAGGCCGGCGTCGCGCAGCGCCTCGCGCTCGGGCTCGGACCAGATGGGCGAGGACGGCATCGGCTTCGGGAAGCGGCCCGCGTCCATGCCGACGACGAACACGTGGTCGAACGACCGGTAGGCGGCGGCGAGCCCCTCGAGCACGCGCACCCCGCGGTCGGACTCGGTCCACAGCGCGGCGTCGGCGTCCAGCATCGCCACCAGCCGCCGGTGGAACGCCTCCACGTCGAGCGCGGCGCCTTCCGGCTCCCAGCGCTCGGTGGCCTCGCGCCACTCGCGCGCGACCCGCTCGAGTCCGCGCCAGCCCGCGAGGTCGAGCCGGGCGATGTCGAACCGCTCACCGGGCACGGCGCGGACCTTCTCCACGATCTTCCAGCCGTCCTCGGCCACGAACGCCTGGAGCCACGCCAGCCACTCGGCGAGCGGCCGCTCCCGGTCCAGGGCCTCGACGCGGGCGGTGAAGTGCGCGAACCGCGCGGCGGCCTCGGCCACCCAGCGCGACGGCGGGACCCAGCGCGCGTGCTCGTCGGCGTCGCGGCGCGCCGGGTCCTCGCGCGCCCTGGCCTCCCGCTCGAGCGCGGCCAGCGCGGCGGTCCAGTCGGCGAGCCCTTCGACCCGGCGGCGGAAGCCGATGAAGTTGAGGATCCGGCCGTCCAGCAGGCCGCGCAGGTAGGGCTGGTCCGCCAGCTCGATCAGCCGGTGCCGCGGCCAGCCCTCGGCCGCGGCGGCGAACAGCGCCAGCACCGCGCGCACCACCGGGATCTCGAGGTAGGCGTAGCGGCGCCGGGCGGTGACCGGGACGCCGCACCGCGCCAGCGCCCGCAGCGCGATGTCCATGTGCGGCCGCGCGTCGCGCGAGACGACGGCCACGCGGCTGGCCGGCACGCCGGCGTCCAGCAGTCGGCGCACGCGGAGCGCGACGGCCTCCAGCTCGCCGTCGATCTCCGGTGCGGGGATCAGCGTGAACGACGCGACCGGCGCGCGCCCCTCGAGCCGGGTCGTGGTTCCCGCGAGCGCCGGCTCGAGCGCGATCTCCTGCGAGGAGTAGATGGCGACGCGGTCGAGGGCCGGGCTCGCGGCGAGCGCGCGCAGCAGGGGCCGCCAGCCGCCCTTGAGGTCGGCGAGGCCGAAGATGCGGATCTCCCGGCGGCCGCCGAGCGTCCGGGCGAGGCCCGACCCGCCGGCGTCGGCCGCGACGGCCCGCGCGGCGTCGGCGCGCGCGTCGCGGCCGTCGCGCAGGTTGGCCTTCGCCAGCTCCTCCAGGTAGAGGGCGTACGCCGCGGCCAGCTCCGCGTCGCGCGCCTGCTCGAACGCGTCGCGGCCGGCGACCCTGGCCAGGGCGGCGCGGAACACGTCGGGCGATACGTCCTCGCCCACCAGCTCGCCGAACAGCCGCTCCACGTGGTCGAGGAAGTGCTCGACGCGCCCGGGCTTCCCGAACACGGCGCCCGCGCTCCGGCGCAGCACGTCGGCGAGCAGGGCGGCGCGCGCGAAGTCGCCGCACGGCCGGCGGTCCGTCCTGCCGAGCCGGTCGGGAAGCTCGTCGAACACGCACAGCGGCGGATCGAACCAGCCCTTCACGCCGCGCGCGGCGGCGAGCGCGAGGAGGTCGTCGCGGATGCCGCCCTGGCGCAGGGCCAGGAGGTACGGTGGCGTCGGAAACGGCTGCTCGGGGGTGCCCTTCAGCGGAGCGAGGAAGCCGTCGGCCGCGTGCTCGAGGAGCGCGCGGGGATCGCGGCCGACGACGAGGTCGATCTTCAGCTGCGCGCCTCCATCGCCTCCTTGAGGCGCGCGACGCGCTGGTCGTCCGCCTTCTCGACGGCCTTCGCCATCATCCCCTCCATCAGCCGGCCGAGGCCCTTGCCCTCGCAGCTGCAGTCGAACGTCACCTTGGTGGCGGCGCCCTCGGGCCAGAACGAGAAGGCGAAGTTCATCTCGACGCCCAGGATGCGCGTCCGGACGGCGTGCTTGCGCGGCCGGTCGTGGGTCACGACCTCGACCTGGTTGGTCGTCGTGCGGCCGCCCTGCCGGCGCTTCTGGATCAGCCGCGAGCCCGCCTGGACGGGTCCGCCTCCGGCGACCTCGCTGCTCACCACCTCGGGTGACCACAGCGGGAGCTTCGACTGGTCGGTGACGAAGTCGAACACCTGGTGCGGTTGGGCGCGGATCACGCCCTGGCGGCTGAACTGGTGCACGGGGACCTCGAGTGCGAGGCGAACGGCCAACGATAGTCGCGGCGGCGGGCCGGCGCTACGGTGCGTCCCGGGGCGCCCTCAGCTCGTGCCGGGCCGGCCGCGAGCGGGCGCCGGGCCCTCCACCAGCATCGCCCCGCTGACGGCCGCCGCGGCCGCGAGCGCCGCGGCCACGAGCATCGCCAGCCTGAAGGCCGACGTGAACGACCGATCCACCGCCTCGCGCAGCGCGGTCGCCACGGGAGCCGGGAGGTCGTCCGGGATCCGCGCCGCGGCAACGCGGGTCCCGGCCTCGGCGACGAACGCGCGCGCCGACGGCGCCGTGCTCACCTTCGCCGCGCTCTCCGCCAGGTCGGCGCGGAACCGCCCGAACACCAGCACGCCGAGGACGGCGATGGCGAGCACGCCGCCGGTGCGCGCCACCGCGTTGTTCACGCCCGACGCCGCGCCCGCGAGCGACGACTCCGCGGAGTTCATCACGGTGGTGGTGAGCGGCGCCACCGCGATCGCCATCCCGAGACCGAGCACCGCGATGCCGGGGAAACAGGTGGTCCAGTAGCTCCCCGGATTCCCGGCCAGCGTCAGCAGGCCGAAGCCCAGGCCGGCCACGAGCGGTCCCGCCACCAGGAACCGGCGGGCACCGAGCCGGTCCGCCAGCGCGCCCGACCAGCGCGACAGCGCGAACACGAGGAGCACGAACGGCAGCAGGGCCGCGCCGGCCGCGGTCGCGGTGTAGCCGCGGACCTGGATCAGGAGGAACGGCACGAAGAACAGCGCGCCGCTCAGCGCGGCGTAGAGCAGCAGCGTGAGCAGGTTGGCGCCGGTGAACGTGCGCGCCTTGAAGAGGCGCGGCGGGATCATCGGCTCCCGCGCCGCGACCTCCGCGATCCCGAAGGCGATCAGCGCGAACGCACCGACGACGAGCGGCGCCCGCACGCGTGGCGCCCCGAACCCCGCCTGCGGCGCCGCGACGAACCCGAGCACGAGGCCGCCGAGCCCCAGGGTCACGAGCGCGGTGCCGAGCCAGTCGAGGCTGCGCGGCGCGTCCGGATCGCGGCTCTCGCGCACGTAGCGGAACAGGATCGGCAGCACCGCCGCGCACAGCGGCAGGTTGAGGAAGAAGATCCCGCGCCACGAGAACCGCTCGATGACCCACCCGCCGATCACCGGTCCGACCGCCGCCAGGACGGCCGTGGCGGCGGACCACGTCCCGATCGCGCGGCCGCGGCTCCGCTCGTCGAACTCGGCGCTGATGATGGCGAGGCTGCCAGGCACCAGCAGCGCGGCCCCGACGCCCTGGAAGGCGCGAGCGGCGATCAGCTCCGCGGCGCCACGCGACAGCCCGCACCACAGCGACCCCGCGCCGAACAGCAGGATGCCGGCGGCGAAGACGCGCCGCCGCCCCAGCCGGTCACCCAGCGCGCCGCCGACGAGGATCAGCGCCGACAGCACCAGCGCGTAGGACTCGACCACCCATTGGGCCTGCGACATCGTCGCGCCGAGGCCCGACTGGAGCGCCGGCAGCGCCACGTTCACGACCGTGCCGTCGATGAACGTCATGCCGGAGGCGATGATCGTCGCGGCCAGCACCCACGGCGCCGCCTCGGGCGGGCAGCCGCCGCGGCACGGCCGGCCCTCGACGACGCCGCGGTCGCACGGCGGCCGGAAGCCGACGGTCACGGGGCGCTCCCGCGCGCCGGCGCGGTCCCGCCTCGAGCCGAGATCGGCGGCGCCGGCGCGGCGGCCGTCTCAGTACTCGGCAAACGCGTCGTCCGGATAGCAGTACAGCCAGCGCTCGCCCGGCTCGGCCGAGGAGACCACCGGGTGCCCGCTCGCCTTCGCGTGCTTGGACGCGTGCTTGTTCGGCGAGCTGTCGCAGCACAGCGTGACGCCGCACTCCTGGCAGGTGCGCAGGTGGACCCAGTTCCCGCGGATCTTCACGCACTCCTCGCACTCGCGGCGCACGGCGGTCCGCAACGACGTGATGGCGTGGATGTGCGCGCAGGGCTCTTGTGCCATGTCCGTTCAGGTTCCTTTCGCGCCGGTGACGTGAGGCGCCGCGCGCGCGCCGGCGGCGCCGAGCCCCGTGAGGAACTCCCGCGCCACCTCGGCGGCGCTCCGGTGCTCCACGTCCACCAGGTAGTTGAGGCGGCGCATCGTCGTGTCGGCGATGGCGCCCGCGAGTTCCGCGAGCGCGGCGCGGATCTCGGGGTGGCGCTCGAGGGCCGCGCCGCTCACCACGGGCGCGGCCTGGTACGAGGGGAAGTAGCGCCGGTCGTCCGTCAGCTGCACCAGGTGGAGCGACTCGATCTGTCCGTCGGTCGAGTTCCCCGCGATCAGGTCCACCACCGAGTCGGCCAGCGCGCGGTACGTGAGCCCGAGGTCCATCACCCGCGGCGCGGCGGCGAGGGACAGCCCGTACAGCTTCGCGAGGCCGGGCCATCCGTCGGCGCGGTCCGCGAACTCGTAGCCGAAGCCCGCGCGCCAGGTGGGCGCGTAGCGCGCGGCCTCCGAGATGGTGCGGATGCCGAGGCGCCGCGCGTCGCCGCCGCGCACCAGCATCGCGAAGGTGTTGTCGAAGCCGAACGGGGCCAGCCACACGGCGTGGAACCGCGCGCCGTACTGGAGCTGCACGCGGCCGAGCGCGGAGTCCGGGCTCGACGTCGGCGGCTGCTCGAGGATGGCCACGAGCGCGGTGCCCGTGTACTCGGGATACACGTCGATCCTGCCGGCCACCAGCGCCTGGTGGCACACGAACGTCCCACCGAGGTGGAGCTTCCGCTCGACGGTGAGCGACGTCCGCCGCTCGAGCTGCTGCGCGATGATCTCGCCGAGGATGTCCTGCTCCGTGAAGTTCTTGGAGCCGACGACGACCCGGTTGCCCCGCGGCGCGCAGGATGCCGCAGCCAGGAGGAGGCAGAGGCCGGCCCGGAACGCGAACCGCGCCGGGATCTCACCTCTCACGTCTTCGCCTCTCACTTCTCACCTGAACGTCTCACCTTTCACCTCTCACAGCCCGTTCGATCCTCCCAAGCCCGTAATCGAACCCCAGCGCCATCAACGCGGCCGGCAAGGCCCCTGCCAGTATCAGCGTGTCGTTCACCATCGCCACGCCGCGGAAGATGTACACCCCGAGTCCTCCCGCGCCGATCGCGGCCCCGATCGTCGCCACGCCCACACCTATCACCGTCGCGATGCGCACCCCCGCCATGATGAAGCCCGCCGCCAGCGGCAGCTCCACCAGCCTCAGCAGCTCGCCGCTGGTCATTCCCATGCCGAGCCCCGCTTCGCGCACCGCAGGATCGATGCCCTGGATGCCCGCGTACGTGTTGCGGATGATCGGGAGCAGCGCGTAGACCACCAGCGCGACGACGGCCGTGCGCGCGCCGATCCCGCCGAGGAACGGCAGCGGGATGAGGAAGCCGAACAGCGCCAGGCTCGGGATCGTCTGGAACACGTTGGCGACGCCCAGCACCGGGCCGCGCAGCCGCGGCCGCCGGGTGAGCAGGATGCCCAGCGGCACGCCGAGCGCGACCGCGACGAGCGTGCTCGCCAGGACCAGCAGCAGGTGCTGCCCGAGCAGCGTGAGCGCGTCGCCGGTGTTCGCGGCGTAGAACCTGAGCAGGCTCACGAGTCCAGCGTCGCGGCGAAGGCGCGCGCCTCCGGGTGAGCGGCGCGGCGGAGCTCG
Source organism: Gemmatimonadales bacterium (assembly GCA_035623395.1). GTDB lineage: Bacteria > Gemmatimonadota > Gemmatimonadetes > Gemmatimonadales > JACORV01 > Fen-1245. The sequence goes on from DASPTN010000096.1 coordinate 25,735, forward strand.
TCCGGCGCACCGGCGAACGCCAGCCGGCCCTCGTGGAGGAGCGCGAGCCGGTCGCCGAGGAGCATGGCCTCGCGCACGTCGTGGGTGACGAACACGATCGTCTTCCCCAGCCGCCGGCACAGTGCCTTGAACTCCCGCTGCAGCTCGGCGCGGGTCAGCGGATCCAGGGCGCCGAACGGCTCGTCCATCAGGAGGAGGTCCGGGTCGGCCGCGAGCGCGCGTGCGATGCCCACCCGCTGCCGCTGCCCGCCCGACAGCTCCCGCGGGAAGCGGCGCAGGAAGGTCGACGGCTCGAGCCCCACCAGCCTCAGCATCTCCGTCACCCGCGCGCGGACGCGATCCGGCTCCCACCGCTCGAGCACGGGCAGCAGCGCCACGTTGCGCTCCACGGTGAAATGCGGGAACAGCCCGATGTCCTGGATGACGTAGCCGATGCGGCGGCGGAGCCGGTGCGGCTCCCACTCGCGGGTCGCGCGTCCCTCGACCACCACCTCGCCCGAGGTGGGGAGGACCAGCGCGTTGAGCAGCTTCAGCGTCGTGGTCTTGCCGGATCCGCTCCTGCCCAGCAGCACCAGGGTCTCGCCGCGCACGACGTCCA
>DASPTN010000097.1:0-5316 GCA_035623395.1 Gemmatimonadales bacterium
CCCGAGGAACCACTCCTCCGCGTGGGCGACGTTGGGGTCGGAGATGACGGGGTTCTCACCGAAGATGTACATCCCCGCGACCGGCGAGCCCGCGCCCACGATCTCGGTGACCTTGAGGCCGGGCTTGAGGGACAGCGCCTCGTCGGCGACGCCCCAGGCGGCGGCGAAGCGGTGGCGGACCGCGGGGTCGTTGACCGGCTGGTAGTCGGTGTACGACATCGGGATCCCGCCGACGTCGGACGCGCCCTGCACGTTGTTCTGGCCGCGGATCGGGATCATCGCGGCGCCCCAGCGCCCGATCATCCCGGTGGCCAGGATCAGGTTGAGCAGCGCGGTGACGATGTCCGTCCCGGTCGAATGCTGGGTGAGCCCCATCGCCCACAGCGTCGAGGTCCGCGGCCCCCGGGCGTAGATCTCGGCCGCGCGCGCGATGTCGGCCGCCGGGACGCCGGTGATGGCCTCGGCGCGCTCCAGCGTGTAGGGCTGGACCGCCGCCGCGACCGCGTCGAAGCCGTGGGTGCGCGCGGCGACGAAGGCGCGGTCGTGGAGCCCCTGCGCCACGATGTGGTGCAGCATCGCGTTGAACAGCACCACGTCGGTGCCGGGCAGCAGCTGGAGGTGGATGTCGGCCCGGCGCGCCAGCTCGATGCCGCGGGGCTCGGCGACGATCAGCCTGGCACCGCGGCGCTGCGCCCGCTTGAGGGCGGCGCCGAACACGGGATGCGCCTCGGTGACGTTGGCGCCGGCGACGAAGATGACGTCGGCCTCGTGCTCCACCTCGCGCATCGAGCCCGAGGCGGCGGAGGTGCTCAGGGCCCGCTGCATGGCCGCGACCGACGAGGAGTGGCACAGCCGGGTGCAGTGGTCGACGTTGTTGGTGCCGAAGCGGCCGCGGAAGATCCGCTGCAGCACGTAGTTCTCCTCGTTGGTGCACTTGGCCGAGCAGAACGCGGCCAGCGCCTCGGGCCCCCGCTCGCGGTGGAGCCGCACCAGCTCCTGCGCCGCCAGCTCCAGCGCCTCGTCCCAGGTCGCCTCGCGGAACGGCTCGTACCAGTCATCCGGGGTCGCCACCCGGTCGCGCACGTCGTCGGGGCCGCGCGGCGCGTGGGCGAGCTCGGCGAGAGACTTGCCGACGGCGCGCGCCGGCGGCCTGGCCTTGGCCCGGGCGCCCTCGGCCTCGATGGTGAGCCAGGGGCCGCGGCGCCGCTCGCCCGACGGCGCGCCCTCCCACACCCAGCGGCCGCCGCGCTTCGTCCAGCCCTTGCGGATCAGCGGCTTGGTGAGGCGGTCGCGGTGCTGGGGGAAGTCGTAGCCGAAGCGGCCCTTCACGCAGGTGGATCCGAGGTTCGGCGTGTTCTCCTCGATCCACGGGCTCGTGACCCGGACCACCTGCTCGTCGGCCACCTGGAGGTCCACCTGGCATCCGACGCCACAGTACGGACACACCGTGCGGACCACCCGGTCCGGCTCGGCGATCCGCCGGGCGGCGAACTTCTCGATCGGCAGCACCTCGTGGATCGCGCCGGTCGGGCACACGCGGACGCACTCGCCGCACCAGGTGCAGGCCGCGTGGTCGGGGTCGCCGTCGCCCCCGACGACGATCTCGGCGTGCTCGCCGCGCTGCGCCACGTCCAGCACGCCCACCACCTGGATGTCGGCGCACGCCCGGACGCAGCGCGTGCACAGGATGCAGGTGCTCATGTCGTGCCGGATCATCGGATCGCCGGGGCGCTCGTCGCCGTGGCGGAGGCCGAGGACGTGCTCGCGCTGCGGCGCCGGACGCACGCCGTAGCGGCGGACCAGCCGCTCGAACTCGTTCGGAGTCCCGCCGTTGGTGAGCCGGCGGTCGGTGGGGTAGCGCTGGAGCAGGAGCCCGAGGACACTGCGGCGGTTGGCGACGGCGGCGGGCGTCTCGGTGCCGACGACCATGCCGTCCTGCGCGGCGGTGGCGCACGCCGCGGCGAGCTTGGGCGCGCCTGCGACGCTCACGAGACAGATCCGGCACGAGCCGACGACCGGCAGCTTGGGATACCAGCACAGCGTGGGGATCTCGACGCCGACGGAGCGCGCGGCCTCGAGAATCGTCGTGCCTTCGGCCACGTGGACCGGCCGTCCATCCACCGTCAGCGTGATCATCGGCGCGCGGGAAGGGTCACGGTCATTGTACACCTCGCCGGCCCGACGTGCCAAATCGACGCTCCGACCTATTGCGCGTCGCAGCGACTCTTATATATTGGCGCTCAAGACTTTGCGCACCGCGCGGAGACGCCTAGTTGGATTCAGGCCGAGAACCTCTCGACAGGGAAATGTCGGTCGCCTGTGCGACGCCGCCCGCGGTGTCGCTTCGCGGCCCGCGCCGCATCTCCTCCGACTTTCGCTCCTCCACCACCTACAGCGCTGATCATGGTGTCTGACCGACGGCCACTTCGGGCCGCCGGAACGTTTCACCATTTCGAGGAGGCTGTATGGCGATGAAGAAGAAGAAGGCCGCCAAGAAGACGGCGAAGAAGTCCAAGAAGAAGAAGTAAGCTTGGCGGAGATGCACAGGGGCCGGCGATTTTGCCGGCCCCGCGCATTTCCGTATATTGCGCCGCCGTGATCCTGCACGACGAGCAGCGCAATCGCGACCTGGCCGTGGACGTCCCTTCCGCGCGCCTCGGCCGCGACCCGACCCTGGAGCTCACGTTCGATCCCGACGACGACGTCGTCAGCGCGGTCCACGCCCGGGTGTGGCGGGACCCGGACGGCTCGTGGTGGCTCGAGGACCTCGGCAGCACCAACGGCACCTGGCTGAACGGACGCCGGATCGCCGCGGCCGAGCCGCTCCGCTCGGGCGACCGGTTCACGCTCGGGCAGCGGGGGCCCGCGCTGCGGGCGAGCGTGCCGGGCGAGCCCCCGCACACCCGGCTTGAGCGCGCCGCCGACGCGGCGCAGCCGGTGCTCAAGCTGCGGCGCGTCGCGGGCGGCGAGGACCTCGTGGGCCTGGGCGCCGAGATCCTGCTCGGCCGCTCCGCCACCTGCACGATCCCGCTGCGGACGGTGGCCGACACCGTGGTCTCCAAGCGGCACGCGACGGTCGCCTTCGACGAGTCGGGCGCGGCGACCATCACCGACCTCCGCAGCCGGAACGGCACCTTCGTCAACGGGCAGCAGGTCCGCGGCCCCGCGATGCTCAAGCTTGGCGACCGGATCATGCTCGGCTGGCACGGCCCGTTGTTCGAGGTGCGGGTGCTCGGCACGGCCTCGCTCCCGGAGGGACAGGGCGCCGAGTACCGGCCGCAGCTCCAGCCGGCGAAGACGCTCGGCGGCATCGTCCAGGCGGCCCGCGGCGAGGCGGGCACGGCGCACAGCGGGCGCGCGGCCGTGTTCACCCGCTCGCTCGTGCGGCAGCTGGCCCGCGAGTCGTCGGCCGCCTTCAAGGCGGCGGCCGTCGCCGTCGTGGCGGCGCTGGTGCTCGCGGTGGCGCTGGTGTACCGGACGGGCGCGCACGAGCGGGCGGCGGCGGAGGCGCGGCTCGCCGACGCGGAGCGCGCGTTCGCCGCCCAGCTGCGGGCGGCGAGCGAATCGCAGCTGCGCGCCGACTCGGTCATCACGCGGCTCCGCAAGGACCTCCGCGCCGCGCGGACCTCGAGCGTGGCGCGTGCCGTCGTCGACAGCCTGGAGGTCGAGCTCAAGGGCGCGGAGCTGCGGGCCGGCGGCGCGCTCGGCCCCACCACCGTGGAGGACTTCTCGCGCGTCTCGGAGGAGAACCAGGCCGCGGTGGGCATGGTGATCGCCCGCTACGACTTCGACTCCGTCATGGGCAGCGGCTTCGTGATCACGCGCTCGGGCTACCTGCTGACCAACGGCCACGTGGTACGGGACTCGACCCGGGGCCGGCCGCGCGCGGTCGAGGTGGTGATGGCCGACACCCGGACGCCGCTGTCTGCCGACGTCGTCGCCACCAGCGACGTGCCGGACCAGGACATCGCCGTCGTGAAGATCCGGGGGTTCCACGGCGCGGTGGTCCGGTCCATCGACTGGGCGGGCCGCGGCGTGCGCCAGGGCGCGGCCGCGGCGCTCATCGGCTTCCCGCGGGGCACGCAGCTCGCCTTCGACCCCAACGGCTTCGTCCGCACCACGATGTTCGCGGGCGTGATCGCCAAGGCCACCAGCGAGTGGATCCAGTTCGCGGGCTCGACCGACGCCGGCTCGTCCGGCAGTCCCGTGTTCGACGCGGCGGGCGCCGTCATCGGGATCCACTACGGCGCCTTCGCCGCGCCGGGGGGCGAGAGCGGCTCCCTGCCGCTCGGCTTCGCCATCCCGATCGCCCGGGCGAGACGGTGGCTGCCGCCGGACGCGAAAGCGGAGCTGGGGCTCTGACGCACCGGGGTCTCGGCCCGCCGTCTGCAGCACCGAGGAAAGGAAAAGGGCCCGGCACCCGCCGGGCCCTCGGCATGTCGATTGACGCAGGGGCGCTACCGGCGCTCCCGCCACTCCTCCTCGTCGTTCGCCTCTTCCTCGTCGGCCCAGAACCACATCAGGATGCGTGGCGCGCGACGCGAGTCCGCGCCGTCCCTGATCACGATGCCCACCGGCTCCGTTGCCGCCAAGACCGCTGTCGCCATACGACGCTCGCCTCGAGAAGGAAGGCCACCGCGGCCCGGACGCGAACACGGCCGCTCATCTCCTCTCCAAAGCATCCATCGTGCCGCACGGGCGAGTTTCGTAACTTGATGCAGGTCAATATGATATGTAGATACGTGGACGCAGCCACATCAAATCGCGTGTCAGTTTGACACGGCGCCGCTTGTTTCACTGTGACTCGGCGATTCCCCCGGATGCGAAGCGAGGAAGCCGACGTTGCGCGGGCGGCGCGCGCTCGGGGCGGGCGGCTGCGCGCGCTCGATCGTCCAGTCGGCGTAGAGCGAGCGCAGCGCGTCGCTCGAGACCGGCGGGGCCTTCGCACCGGCGCCGACGGCGGGCATCACGGCGTGATGGCCGCCCGGCACCGTGACGGCCTTGAGGCGCCGGATGAGCTCGGCGCGGTCGCCGGCCGTGAGTGCGGCGAGCGCCGCGGTCTCGATCACGCACCCGTCGATGGCTCCGTCCGGGGTCCAGGACTCGAGGGGCGCGACCAGGCACTCGATGCGGCTGCCGAGCTGCTCGGCCATGGCCCGGTTCTCGAGCCCCTCGATGCCGGCGAGGTCGGGGTCCCCCACCTGGACGGTCGCCCCGCGGGCGGCGAGGAACAGGGCACAGGCGCCGTCGGCCGCGCCGACGACCACGACGCGCTCGCGCTCGCCGATGCGCGCGGCCAGCGCGACCACGGGGTCG
>DASPTN010000098.1:0-10850 GCA_035623395.1 Gemmatimonadales bacterium
TCACGACGGGCAGCGGGTCGCCGAACGGCTGCCAGGCGCGCGCCAGGTCCCCGGTCCAGTCCTCCGCCGTCACCACCACCGGGCTCCCGGGACGCACCGCGACGCGCGCACTCGCCTTCCGCCAGCCGCCCGCCGACGCCGTGACCGTGACCTCGCCCGGCCGGAGCGGGTGCATCACCCCGAGCGTGTCCACGGTGGCCACGGTCGTGTCGCTCGTCCGCCAGGTCAGGACGGGGACCTCCGGCATCGGGGTGCCGCGCGAGTCGAGCCCGGTGGCCGCGAGCCGGTACGGGACGCCGGGCTCGACCGCGCCGCCCGCGGGCGCGCCGATGGTCAGGCGGTCGAGGTACGGCCGCTGGTGCGAGGCCGGCACCCGGAGCAGGGCCGAGCCCGTGAGCGAGAGCGAGTCCGGCTCGAGGCGGGTCGCGAGGTCCGGCCGATCGAGCGGCACCAGCTTGAAGACCGGGCGGTCGGTGCGCCCCGCCGCGCACACGCACAGCAGCCACCGGCCGTCGGAGGCGAGCGACGCGGACTCGGCGCGCCGCTCGCCCGCCAGCTGCCCGGACGCCAGGTCCAGCATCGCCAGGCGGCGTGACCCGTCCGCGGCCACGCCCTCCACGAGCAGGCTGTCGGCGTCGCGCCAGCCGGTGACGGCCTGGGGCGTGAACCCTGGCGTCGCCTCGCACCGGCTCGCGAGGCCGTCGGCGGCTACCCAGCACACCTCGTTGTCGCGGCGGCTGTAGTAGTTGCGGACGAAGGCGATGCGGGTGCCGTCCGGCGACCAGGCGGGCGTGGCGTCGCGCGCGTCCTCGGCCGTGAGCCGCCGCACCTCGCCGCTCGCCGGGTCGATCACCGCGATGTTGCTGTGGCTCGCCTGGCTCCACCGGTCGGTGGAGAACACGAGCCGCTGGCCGTCGGGCGACCAGCGGGGGCCGAGGTCGTCGCCGCGCGTGAAGGTGAGGCGGCGCTCGGTGCCGTCGGGGCGCAGCACGTACACGTCCTCGCCGCCCGAGTCCGGGGACGTGCGGCTGTAGGCCCACAGGCCGCCGCCCGGCTGCGGCTCGTACTGGACGCCCGCCGCGATCACCTTCCGCGGCAGACCGCTCGAGGCGCGCGGCGAGCGGAGGAGGTCCAGGCTCGAGCCCGCGGCCAGCGTGCCGAGCTCGATCGGGACGCCGTACGGTGCGGCGCTGTCGCCGCCTGCTCCGCCCAGCACCACCAGCACCGCATCGGGCTCCCGCTCGGTGCGCAGCGCCAGCGCGAGCGCCGCCCCCGTGACGAGCAGCACCAGGGCGGCGGCGACCGCGACGCGCCGCGGCGTGTCGAGGCCGAGCCGGAGGTGCGCCGGCAGGCGCCGCACCAGCCGCGCGGCCGCGGCCGGCGGCGCCGTCTCCCCGAGCAGCTCGGCGGCGAGGCTCCGGAGCGGGCGGCGGTCGCCGGTGCGCCGGGCCTGGGCCACCCAGCGCCGCAGCACGTCGCCGACCGGCGCCGCGCGACCCGCGGCGAGGAGGTGCTGCGCGCAGCGCGGCAGCAGCTGGGGATTCTGCGCGGCGTGCCGCGCGAACAGCGCGCCGAGGGCGCCGTGCGCGCGGCGCACGTCGTCGGGCGCCGCCATCTCCTCGACCAGGCGCGAGATCTCGTCGTGGGCCGGCTCCCACTCCCCGCCGCTGCGCGCCAGCAGGCCGCGCTGCTCGAGCTGGTTGACGTCCTCGTCCACGTCCTCCGCGCTCCGGCCGGCGGCGCCGGCCAGGGGCGCCAGGCCGAGCGGCGTGCCGGCCAGCGCGAGCAGGAGCAGCAGCCAGCGCTCCTCGCGCCGCAGCTGCGCGATGCGGTGCCGCAGCGGGCCGCCCGCGCTCACCTGCGCGAGCAGCGCGCCCCGGTCCGCGCAGCGCCAGCCGGACTCGTCGCGCACCAGGCGCCCGTTCTCCATCGCGAGCTGCAGCATCTCGAGCGCGAGCAGCGGGACGCCGCGGCTCGAGGCGTGGAGCACGAAGCAGAACTCGGCCCACCACGGCTCGGCCGGGATGCTGGCGAGGCTGGCGAGCAGCGCCGTGGTCTCGCCCTCGGTCAACGGCCGGAGCGCGGCGTGGCCGTCGCCGGGCTCGGCGAGGTCGTCGCCCGTGCCGGGGCGCGAGGCGGTCACCACCAGCGCGGGGACGGTCTCGAGCTTCGGCAGCACGCCGCGCAGCACCTGCCGCGAGGCGGCGTCGGCCCAGTGCACGTCGTCGAGCAGCAGCGCCACCGGGCTCTCGGCCGCCGCCGCGGCCAGCAGCTCCACCACGGCGCTGGTGCGGTGGCGGAGCATCTCGTCGCCGTCGGAGCGCTCGGGCGCGGCTGCGAACCGCGAGGCCAGGGCCGGATTGAGGCCGACCAGCGTCGCGGCGCACGCGGGCGAGATGCCGATCGCGCCGGGAAGCGCGGCCACCTGGGTCGCGACGTCGCTGGCGAACGCGTAGGCGACGTTGCGCGCGCCGGGGTTGGCGCGCACGTACAGCGCCCGCGCGCCGGTCGCGCGCAGCCGCGCCAGGATGTCGTGCAGCAGCCGCGTCTTGCCGAGGCCCGGCCCGCCCGAGACGTGGAGGTGCCTTCCGGGCGAGCGGCGCGCGCCCGCCCACGCCGCCAGGATCGCGGCGAACTCGCGCTCGCGGCCGACCAGCTCGGCCACCAGCGAGCGGGCGCCGGCCTCCTCGTCGCCCGGCACCGGCGCGTGGCGCACCGCGCGGAGCAGCGCGCGGGTGGCGGGCTCGGGCTCGCGCGACTCCGCGGCCAGGAACCACTCCAGCTGGTCGGCCTCGAGCGCGGCGCCGAGCGCGTCGTTCGCCGACACGCAGGCCTCGAGCACCAGGCGCCAGCTCGCCTCGATGGAGCGGTCCGCGTCGCGCGCCCGCCGCGCCGTGGCCAGCGCCTCGCGCGCCGAGCCGGCGGCCAGCTCGTGCCGCACCAGCGACTGCGCGGCGCGGACGAAGTGGGCGCGGAGGCGGTCCCGCTCGAGGTCCGCCCATCGCTCGAACTCCGCGCCGCCCGGCGCGGCGAACGACGGCAGGAACTCGCCACGGTAGAGGGCGACGGCGGTCGCCAGGTCCTGCGCCTGGACGGCGGCGAGGAAGGCGTCGCGGTCGCTCGCGACGTCGGCGGCGAGCTGGACCGTGTCGCCCGCGACCTTCAGGGCCTCGCGGCCGAGGCGGCGGCGGATGAGCCAGATGGTCTGGCGCATCGAGTGCGAGGCGGCGTCCGGCTCGACGTCGGCCCACAGCAGGTCGAGCAGGTGCTCGCGGCGGACGGCGCGGCCGGGCGCGAGGGCGAGGTAGACCAGGAGCGCCAGCGGCTTCCCTGGCCCCAGCAGCGTCGTAAGTGGCTGTCCCGGAGCCGGATACGACAGCGACCAGGCGCCCAGCGTGGTGAGCGTCAGGCGGGCGTCATTCGGAGGGGGGCCGACCAAGCCGTTCGTCATCTGACGCGCGTGTGACTCCGGGTGGCCTACCGTGTCGGGAAGAAAACCGACGGGCGTCAGTCGGGCGTCACTCGGCGCGGGGTCCGGAGCACCGTCGTCTTCAGGCACTCCGACCTGGTCGTTCGGCATTCGGAGAGTGACGCTCCAACGGCCCGGCGGCGCAAGCCGGACGAGGAACCGACCGGTCCCCCGGTCACCGCTCGGCAGCGACTGCCTGCTCGGCGTGCACCGAGACGGCAGCGACTGGCGCGGCGGGTCGGCACGGCGAGATGAGGCGCGGCCGGGGGACGGGGGGCCACCAGAGAAACCCGCTCCAGCGCGCGACCTGCCCCGGGCGGCGACGCCCCTGCCAACCCTCTTGCCCTCCCATATGTCGAAACTCTACAGGTAGGCGTCCGTAGGGTCCCCTCGACCGCCCCGGCCCGCCCGACGCGGGGCCGCGGGGCCACCACCAACGCGGCGCCGAAGGCCACCGACGGCCGCAGGAGCGACACGTGGCGAGAGCTTCCCGAAGTCCCAGGACCGAGCTGCTGCGCGGCACCCTGGACCTGCTGATCCTGCAGACGCTGAGCATCCGGCCGCTGCACGGCTACGGCATCGCGCAGCACATCGCCCGGCTGTCGAACGACGCGCTGAGCGTCGAGCAGGGCTCGCTCTACCCCGCGCTCGAGCGCCTCCAGGCCCGCGGCTGGGTCACGTCGAAGTGGGAGCCGTCGCCCACCGGCCGCCGCGCCCGCTACTACACGATCACGCGCACCGGGCTCCGGCAGCTGGGCGAGGAGATCTCCGCGCTCGACGCCGTCGTCCTCGCCATCAACCGCGTGCTGCGCCGCGCCTGACCCCGGAGCCGGACCATGTCCTTCCTGGATGCGCTGAAGTTCCGCCTCCGCGCCATCACCCGCCCCGGCGAGCACGCCCGCGAGCTGAGCGAGGAGATGGACTTCCACCTGGGCCGCGACGCGGCGCAGCTGGCCCACGACGCGGCCGCGCCCGCGGACGAGGACGAGGCCCGCTGGGCCGCCCGCCGCCGGTTCGGCAACCGGACCTGGCTCGCCGAGGAGGCGCGGCGGATGAGCGGCATCGGCTGGCTCGACGTGCTGGGCCAGGACCTGCGGTTCGCGCTCCGCACCTTCCGCCGCGCGCCGGGCTTCACCGCCGTCGCGGTCGTGACGCTCGCGCTCGGCATCGGCGCCAACACCGCCATCTTCTCCGCCGTCGACGCGCTGCTGCTGCGGCCGTTGCCGTTCCGCGAGCCGGGCCGGCTGATGAGCGTCAGCCTCACGGTGCCGCAGCGCGGCAACTTCCCGCCCCGCGACGACGTCGCCTGGTCGTGGCCCAAGTTCCAGATGCTGCGCGGGGCGCAGCACGTGTTCGCCAGCACCACGCTGTGGTTCAGCGAGCCGTTCACGATCCGCTACGGCGACCAGACGCTGCGGGACCAGGGCGAGTACACCGACGACGGATACCTGACGACGCTGGGCGTCCGCCCCGCGCTCGGGCGCAACTTCGCGGCGGGCGAGACCGGGAGCTTCCACGCGGCGGACGTCGCCGTGATCAGCGACGCGCTGTGGCAGCGGCTGTACGACGCCGACCGCGCCGTCCTCGGCAAGACCGTGCTGGTGAACGGGATCCCGTACACGATCGTCGGCGTCACGCCGCCCGGGTTCCAGGGCCTGTCGGGCCAGGCCGTGCTGTGGCTGCCCCTGACGTCCAACACCAATCCCCGCGCCCAGATGCCGGGCCCGTACCAGCACCAGTTCGCCGCCGTGGCGCGCCTCGCCGACGGGGTGAGCCCCGTGCAGGCCGCCGCCACGGTCGCGACGCTCGGCACCCGCATCGACGCCGCCTATCCCGACCCGAACGGCTCGGGCTGGCGCTGGGGCGCGACGGCGAAGCCGCTCGACGCCGCGCGCGTGGACCCGCGGATCCGGGGCACGCTGCTGGTGCTGTTCGGAGCGGTCGGCCTGGTGCTGCTCATCGCCTGCGCGAACGTGGCCAACCTGTTCCTCGCCCGCGCCTCCGGCCGGCACAAGGAGATCGCGGTGCGCCTCGCCCTCGGCGCCGGCCGCCGCCGGCTGGTGAGCCAGCTGCTGACCGAGAGCGTGCTGCTCGGCGTGACGGGAGGGGTGGTGGGCCTGGGCGTGGCGTGGGCGGGCGCGCGCGGACTCGCCTCGCTGCAGCTCTCGACCGCGCTCCAGTACAACAACGCGGCCGGCATCGGCCTGCTGGGCTCGCAGGCGATCCGCCTCGACCCGTGGGCGCTGCTGTTCACGCTGCTGCTCGGCGTGGTGACCGGGATCGTGTTCGGGCTGGTGCCGGCGCTCCAGGCCACGCGGCCGTCGCTGACCGAGGACCTCAAGGACGACGGCGGCCCCGTCGCCCGCCCGCTGGGCGGCCTCGGCAGCCGCAACGCGCTGGTCGTGGCCGAGATCGCGCTCGCGGTGGTGCTGCTCGCGGGCGCGGGCCTGGTGCTCCGGAGCCTCGGGCGGCGGATGGGCGTGGACCCCGGCTTCGACGCCTCGCACACGCTGACCTTCCGCGTCAACCGCGCGCCCGAGTGGTCGCCGGACTCGATCGTCCGGTTCTACGACGTGGCCATCCAGCGGCTGGAGGAGCTGCCGGGCGTCACGGGCGTCGGGATGAGCGACTGCCCGCCGCTGGTGTCGTGCGGCGGCACGCTCATCAACCTGCGCGACCGGCCGGCCGCGGCGCCGGGCACCGAGCCCCTGGCCGGCGTGCACTGGATCACGCCCGGCTGGACGACGGTCGAGCGCATCCCGCTCTTGCGCGGCCGGCTGCTCGACGAGCGCGACCGCGTGGGCACGCCGTCCTCGGTGCTGGTGAGCGAGACGGCCGCGCGGCGCTGGTGGCCCGGCCAGGACCCCATCGGCAAGGTCATCGCGGAGTCGCGCACCGCCGGCGGCGGGCTGGACTCCGCGTTCGTGGTCGGCGTGGTGGGCGACGTGCGCTACCAGGGCATCGACTCGCTGCCGCGCGCCGACGTCTACCTGTCCTACTACCAGCTCCCGTTCTACTACCGGATGATGCTGTTCGTCCGGACGCGCGGCGACCCGCTGGCGCTGGCGGGGCCCGCGCGCGCGGCGCTGGCCCGCTGGGCTCCCGGCTTCCCGGTGTACGACGTCCGCACGATGGAGGACCGGGTCGGGCAGTCGCTGGCCTACTCGCGGCTCAGCGCGCTCCTGCTGGGCCTGTTCGCGGCGCTGGCCCTCGGCCTCGCGGCGATCGGGGTGTACGGCGTGATCGCCTACTCGGTGGCGCAGCGCACCCGGGAGATCGGCATCCGGGTGGCGCTCGGGGCGACCGGCGCCGACGTGGCGCGGATGGTGGTGCGCCGCGGCGTCGTGCTGGGCGCGATCGGCGGCGGCGCCGGCCTGGTGGCGGCGCTGGTCGCGACGCGGGTGCTGGGCAGCCTGCTCTTCGAGGTGGCGCCGCGCGATCCGCTCACCCTGGCCGGCATCGTGGGAACGCTGGCGCTGGTGGTGCTGGCGGCGAGCTGGATCCCGGCGCGCCGCGCCGCCGCCGTGCCGGCGGTGGAGGCGCTCAAGAGCTGACCGGCGGGGTGATGCGGGTGGTGAAGTGACGGTGCGCCGGGGTGATCACGTCCTCCCGAGGGACGTCACGTCGCGCTCCACCGCTTCATCACCTCATCACCTCCCCGCGCCGCCCGCGTGAGCGCGCGGCCGGACGCGGCTCCGGCGGTAGCCGCGGGCCGCGCGCCGCCGTATGCTTCACCTTCGAACCCGTGACCGACCCCCACGCCGCGAATCCCGACGCGCCGCTCCGCTCGGCGCTGCTGGACCGGTACCGCCTGGAGCGCGAGATCGGCGCCGGCGGCATGGCCACGGTGTACCTGGCGCGCGACCTCAAGCACGACCGCGACGTCGCGCTGAAGGTGCTGCGCCCCGAGCTGGCCGCCGTGCTCGGCGCCGACCGCTTCCTCGCCGAGATCAAGGTCACCGCGAGCCTGCAGCACCCCAACATCGTGCCGCTGTTCGACAGCGGCGAGGTGGAGGGGCGGCCGTTCTACGTGATGCCGTTCGTCGCCGGCGAGTCGCTGCGCGACCGGCTGGCCCGCGACCGCCAGCTGCCGGTCGAGGAAGCGCTGGCCGTCGCCCGCCAGGTGGCCGACGCGCTCGCCTACGCCCACAGCCTCGGCGTGGTCCACCGCGACGTGAAGCCCGAGAACATCCTGCTCGCCGGGGGCCACGCGCTGATCGCCGACTTCGGGATCGCGCGCGCGGTGAGCGTCGCCGGCAGCCGGCGGATCACCGGCACCGGGCTGGCGGTGGGCACGCCCGCGTACATGAGCCCCGAGCAGGCCGCCGCCGACCCGGCGCTCGACGCGCGCAGCGACCAGTACAGCCTCGCCTGCGTGCTGTACGAGATGCTGGCGGGCGAGCCGCCGTTCGACGCGCCGACCGCCGCGGCGACCATGGCGCGGCGGCTCGCCGAGCCGCCGCCCTCGCTGCGGGCCGCGCGCGAGACCGTCCCCGAGCCGGTGGAGCACGCGATCCGGCGCGCGCTCGCCCGCACGCCCGCGGACCGGTTCGCCACCACCGGCGCCTTCGCGGAGGCGCTCGCGGGGCCCCGGCCGAGCCGGGCGAGCCCCCGCTCCGTCGCCGTGCTGCCGTTCCTCAACATGAGCACGGACCCCGAGAACGAGTACTTCGCCGACGGCATCACCGAGGACGTGATCGCGCAGCTCTCCAAGATCCGCGCCCTCACGGTGGTCTCCCGCACGTCGGTGATGCCCTTCAAGACGCGCCAGCAGGGGCTGCGGGAGATCGCGGACCGGCTGGGGGTGGCCACGCTGCTCGAGGGCAGCGTGCGCCGTGCCGGCGACCGGGTGCGGATCGTGGCGCAGCTCATCGACGCGGCGGGCGACCGGCACCTGTGGGCGGAGACCTACGACCGGCAGCTCACCGACATCTTCGCCATCCAGAGCGAGGTGGCGCTGCACATCGCCGCCGCCCTCAAGGCGGAGCTGTCCCCCGACGAACGGGCCCGCGTGGCGCGCGAGCCGACCACCGACCTGCGCGCGTACCAGCTCTACCAGCAGGGACGCCACCACCTCGCGCTGTTCACCGCCGAGGGCATGCGCGCCGCGGTGGACTACTTCGAGCGCGCCCTCGCCCGCGACCCCTCGCTGGCGCCGGCCCACGTCGGCATCGCGCTGGCCTACACCGAGCTGGGCGAGACCGGGATGCTCGGCCCCGACGAGGCCTATCCCCGCGCCACGGCGGCGGCCCAGCGGGCGCTCGCGCTCGATCCCGACCTCGGCGACGCGCACACCACGACGGCCTACGGCAGGATGGTGCACGAGTTCGACTGGGCCGGCGCCGAGGCGGAGTACCGGCGCGCCCTGGAGCTGAGCCCGAGCAGCGCGGACGCCTACGACCTGTACGGGCGGCTGTGCTCCGCGCTCGAGCGCCACGACGAGGCCGTCGCGATGCAGCAGCGCGCGCAGGAGCTCGATCCGCTGGTGCACCGGGTGGACCTCGCGACGGCGCTGCTCCGGGCGGGGCGGCACGCCGAGGCGCTCGACGCCGCGTTGCGCGCCGTCGAGCTCGACCGCGAGTACGCGCGCAGCCACTCGACCCTCGGCTGGGTGTACCTGCGCATGGGCCGGCACGCGGAAGGCCTGGCGGCGCTGGAGCACGCGGTCGCGCTCTCGCCGGCGGACACGCTGTGGCGGGCGCAGCTGGGCGAGGCCTACGCGATCGCCGGGATGGCGGACCGGGCGCGGGAGGTCCTCCGGCAGCTCACCGACGAGTCGCGCACGCGCTACGTCGCCCCGTACCACCTGGCGTACGTCCACACCGGCCTGGGCCGGTACGACGAGGCGATGGACTGCCTGGAGCGCGCGTTCCAGCAGCGCGGCGGCGCGATCTACGGCGTGAAGGGCTCGTTCCTGTTCGAGGCCCTGCGCCCGCTGCCCCGCTTCCAGGCGCTGCTCAGGCGCATGAACCTGGCCTGACGCGGCACCTGACCCGATCCGCTCAGCGCCCGAGGCGCTCCTGCTCGGCCACGATCCGGTCGAGCAGCGCGTCGACGGCCGGGTCGAACTCGTCGGCCCGCGGCGGGTAGCGCTCGGCCACCATCTGCATCCCGCGCCACGGGTCGATCGGGCAGTCGAAGTCGCCCGCCACGCCCTTCACCTTGCGGTTGTCGAACGTCACCGACGCGGCCTTGTCCCCGAGCAGCGGGCCCTCCCAGGCGGGGTTGTAGCGCACCAGCGTCTCGCTCGCCACGTGCACCAGGGCGAGCTTCACGCCGAGCGCCGCGGCGATCGCCTCGAAGATCTCGTTCCACGGCCAGGCGCGGTCGCCGGTGACGTGGAACGCCTCGCCGAGCGCGCGCGGGTTGCCCAGCAGCCGCGCGAACGGCCGCGCGAAGTCCTCGGCGTGGGTCACGGTCCACAGCGACTCGCCGTCGCCGTGCAGCACCACCGGCTTGCCGCGCAGCATCCGGGACACCTCGGCGTTGCCGCCGAGCGGCGTGGGCATCCGGGCGCGGTAGGTGTGGCTGGGGCGCACGATGGTGAACGGCAGCCGGTCCTGCGCGCGCAGCAGCGCCTCCATCTCCGCCTTGGCGCGCGAGTAGTCCCAGTGCGGGTTCACGAGCGGCGTCGCCTCCGTGATGGGGAGGCCCCGCACCGGCTTCCGGTACGCCGAGGCCGAGCTGATGAACACGTACTGCCCGCAGTGGCCGGTGAAGAATCCGAGGTCGCGCCGCAGCGCGTCGGGCGTGAACAGGCGGAACTGGCACACCGCGTCGAAGTCCTCGCGCGCCAGGCGGCTGTAGGCCGCGTCGTCCTCGACGTCGCCCCGCACCAGCCGGCACGCGGCCGGCAGCCCGGCGTTGTGGTGGCCGCGGTTGTACACGGTCACCTCGTGGCCGCGCCGCACGGACTCGTGGATGCAGTCGAAGCTGATCTCGCCGGTGCCGCCGACGTACAGTACGCGCATCGGACGCCTTCCTTCGCCGGACGTCGTGGTGTGAGAGGCTAGCCGGACGCCGCGGCCGGCGCGTCAAGGACCTCGCGGATCTTCGCCAGCAGGTCCGTCACCGTCCACGGCTTGGAGAGGAACGGGACGCCCGGGTCCAGCGTCGCCCGCTCGGTGACGTCCCGCTGGGTGTAGCCGCTGGTGAACAGGACCCGGGAGTCGACGCCGGTCGCGCGGATCCGGCGCAGCAGCTCCGGCCCGCCGATGCGCGGCATCACGACGTCCGAGATCACGAGCGCCGGCCTGGGCTGGTCGGAGGCGAGGTAGGCCAGCGCCTCGAACCCGTCGTCCACGCCGACCACCGCGTAGCCGAACGTCTCCAGCACGCGGGTGGTGGCGCGCCGCACCGACGGCTCGTCCTCGACCAGCAG
>DASPTN010000099.1:0-10278 GCA_035623395.1 Gemmatimonadales bacterium
GAAGATGCTCGGCACGTGGCCGACCCACGCCCGCGCGATCCCCAGCCGGTCCATCTCGGCGACCAGCCGCTCCGGCGCCTGCCCGATCCGACGCCGGAGCGGCTGGTCGCCGAGATGGACCGGCTGGGAATCGCGCGGGCGTGGGTCGGCCACGTGCCGAGCATCTTCTACCGTGACGTCGCGGCCGGCAACGACGAGTTGCTGCAGTGGCTCCGTCCCCACCGCCCGCGGCTGGTGCCGGTGCCGGCCGTGAACCCGGCGTACCCGGGCTGGCAGCGCGAGCTGGAGCGCGCCCGCACCGAAGGGTGCCCGGCGGTCCGCAGCTACCCGACCCACTACGGATTCGACCCCGCGGGTCCCGAGATGCGCGCCCTCACGGCGCGGTGCGGCGAGCTGGATCTCGAGCTGGTGCTGACGGTGCGGCTCGAGGACGGACGCCAGCGCCACCGGCTCGACGTGGCCGGCGACCTGCTCGGCGCGGACGTGCGCGCGGCGGTGCGGTCGTCTCCCCGGGTGAGGCTCGTGGTGACCAACGCCGATCGCGCCCTGGTCGAGGAGGTCCACTTCGGCTCGACGCCCGACGAGGCCGCGCGCCTGCGGTGGGACGTCGCCTGGCTGTGGGGACCGCCCGACGATCAGCTCTCGGCGCTGTACCGCACGGTGGGCCGCGACCGCTTCGTGCTCGGGACGCACTTCCCCTTCCGGCTGCCGGAGGCGGCGCTCGCGCGCGTGGCGCTCGCCGGGTAGCGTGGGCGCCGTGGTCCGCATAGCTTGCGCGGCGCGCGTCCCCCGTCGGGACGCGCGCTCGCGTTGAACGAGGTGGGTCGCGTGGTATTCGCGGAGCTCGTCTTCCCCGGCTGGAATCCTGTCGCCTTTCACCTCGGCCCGCTGGCGGTGCGGTGGTACGGGCTCGCCTACCTGGCGGGCTTCCTCGTCGCTGGCGCCCTGCTCGACAAGCTGGTGCGCGACCGGTTCCTGCCGCTCACCACCGCGGCCGTGAGCGACCTGGTCGGGTGGCTGGTCCTGGGGGTGCTGCTCGGCGGGCGCCTGGGCTACGCGCTGTTCTACGAGCCCGCGATGCTGCTGCGGCCGCTCGACCTCATCGAGGTGTGGGAGGGCGGCCTCTCGTTCCACGGCGGCCTGACCGGCGTCCTGGTCGCGTCGGCCGTGTTCGCCCGCCGCCGCGGGATCGCCTGGCGCCGGCTGGCCGACGGCCTGGTGCTCGCGGCGCCGGTCGGGATCCTCCTGGTGCGGATCACGAACTTCCTCAACGGGGAGCTGTTCGGCCGCGTGGCGCCGGCCGGCCTCCCGTGGGGGATGCGCTTCCCCACCGATCCCGCGGCGGCGGCACTCTCGCCGGAGCTCGCGCGCGCGGGCAGCATGAACTGGCACGACGCCTACGCCGCGCTCCGCGCCAGCGGGGAGTGGGCGGCGCTGGCGCCGCACGTGCCGCTGCGCCATCCGTCGCAGCTGTACGAGTGCCTGCTCGAAGGCGCCGTCCTCGGCGGGATCCTGTGGACCGTGTACCTGCGCCGCCGCGCCACGCTGCGGCCGGGCACCATGGCCGCGCTGTTCCTGCTGCTCTACGCCGCGGCGCGGTTCCTCATCGAGTTCACGCGCCAGCCGGATCCGCAGTTCGTCTCGCCTTCCCATCCGCTCGGCACGGTCCTCGGTCCGTTCTCGATGGGACAGGTGCTGAGCCTGCTGCTGGCGGCGGGCGGCGTCGTGCTGCTGCGATGGCGGGCGGGGGACGCCGCAGCGGGTCGGTCGCCGCCCGCGTCCCGGTCCTGAGGCGCGGCCGGGCGGCGCGCCGGGGAATCCGCGTCGCGAGGCCGGCGCAGCGGCCCGCCGCCCTTGTGAATAGTTTCACTCGCTGCTAGAATGCCGCGTCCTTTCCCCATACGACGTCAGGCGGCGTCTCACCCTCTGTCCCGGGCCTGGATGACGCGTACGACCTCCTTGATCGCCGGCGGCGTGCTGCTCGGTCTGACCGCGGCACTCGCCGGCGTTTCGTTGGTCAGGGGTCAGGGCGCCGGGACCCGGGCGCCGGCGGACACCGCGTTCAGCGCCCTTCCGCGCTCGGCGGGCGCGGGCTACTCGAGCCTCGACGGCGTGCGGCCGGGCGGCGACTGGCCGGCCCTCCCCGGGCGGCTCAAGGGGCCGGTGCAGCCGATCTTCTACCGGCACGACATCCACGCCGGTCAGTACCGCATTCCCTGCCTGTACTGCCACAACAACGCGGCGAACTCCTGGACGGTGAACCTGCCGTCGGAGAGCACCTGCATGGGCTGCCACTTGGTGACGTCGGCGCCCGACACGGCGGGGAACCCCAACGCAGACATCGCGAAGCTGCGGGACGACTTCACCAAGGGCGTCCCGATACCCTGGGTGCGCATCAACAAGATCCCGGAGTACTCGCACTTCCCGCACATGCGCCACGTCGCGGCCGGCCTCGCCTGCCAGACCTGCCACGGCAACATCCAGCAGATGCCGCGCGTGTTCCCGGTGCGCAACGTGAGCAGCATGGGCTGGTGCACCAACTGCCACATGGAGCGCGGCGTGACCCGCGACTGCACCGCGTGCCACTTCTAGGCGAGCGTCGAGGAGCGTGATGGAGCGCAGGCGGTTCCTGCAGGTGGCTGGCGCGGCCGGCGTCGGGGTGGCCGCGGGATGCTCGCCGGTGTCCGGCGAGCGCCTGCTGCCCTACGTGAACGAATCGGACCAGCTGACCCCCGGGATCCCCGAGTACTACGCGTCGACCTGCCGCGAGTGTCCGGCCGGGTGCGGCATCGTGGTGAAGACGCGCGAGGCGCGCGCCATCAAGGTGGAGGGCAACCCGCAGCATCCGGTGGGCCGCGGCCACCTGTGCGCGCGGGGCCAGGCGGCGCTGCAGGGGCTCTACGACCCCGACCGGGTCCGGCAGCCGTACCGCCGCACCGCGCGCGGCCTCGAGCCGGTGGCGTGGGACGAGGCGATCCAGGCGATCGGCATGTCGCTGGGCGTGGCCGCGACCTCCGGGCCCGATCGCGTGGCGCTGGTGACCGGCGCCGAGACCGGCCCGCTCGACGCGTTCTACGACGAGTGGCTGGCGGCCTTCCGCTCCCGGCGGCGGCTGCGCTACGAGGCGTTCGCATACGAGCCGCTGCGGGAGGCCAGCCAGCTCACCTTCGGGGTGGCGGCGGTGCCCGAGTACGATTTCGCGGCCGCGCAGTACGTGCTGTCGTTCGGCGCCGACTTCCTGGAGACGTGGCTCTCGCCGGTCGAGTACACGCGCCAGTTCGCGGAGGCGCACGGCTGGCGCGACCGGCGGATGACGAAGTTCGTCGCGGTGGAGCCGCGGCGGGGGCTCACGGGCTACAGCGCCGACGAGTGGATCGCGCCGAAGCCGGGCACCGAAGGCCTGCTCGCGCTCGGCATCGCGGCGAGCGTGCTGCGGCACGGGAAGGCGGAGCTGTCGGGCGCCGAGGCCGACCGCGTGCACGGGTTCCTGTCGCGCTTCACGAGCCGCGCCGTCGCCGATGCCGCCGGCGTGGCCGAGTCGGTGATCGAGCGCGTGGCGCGCGAGTTCGCGGCCGCCCGCCCGAGCCTGGCGGTGACGGGGGGAGTGGCGGGCCAGCACCGGGCGGCGACTCAGACCGCCGCCGCCGTCAACCTGCTGAACTACGTGGCGGGCAACGTCGGCCGCACCGTGCGCTACCACGGCACCTCGCCGTGGGACCGGGTGTCCCGCTACCGCGACGCCGTCGCGTGGGTGGCCGCCATGCGCGCGGGCTCGATCGACGTGGCGATCGTGCAGGGGCCCAACCCGGCCTTCACCCTGCCCAAGAGCGCCGGGTTCGCCGACGCCTTCAAAAAGGTCGGCCTCAAGGTCGCGCTGGCGAGCCATCTGGACGAGACGGCCGAGCTGTGCGACTACGTGCTGCCGGACCTCACGCCGCTCGAGCAGTGGGGCGCGGTGGAGCCGGCGGCCGGCGTCCGGAGCTACGTGCAGCCGGCGATGACGCCGGTGTTCGACGACGCGCGGCAGGCCGCCGACGTGCTGCTGGCGATCGCGGCCAAGGCCGGGAAGCCGGTGGGGCGGGGCGCCACCGGCGCCCGGGACCTGGTGGCCGCGGGACAGGCGCCGGCGGCGCTGGACCACGCGCTCCAGCGCGGCGGCACGTTCGCCGCCGCGCCGGCCAGGCCGGTGCGGCTGGCGCCCGACTTCGCGCGGCTCCCTTACCAGGCGCCCGCGTTCGACGGCGACGCCGGCGCGCCGGTGCTGGTGGTCTACCCGTCGGCGGCGCTGTACGACGGGCGGGGCGCCAACAAGGGGTGGCTGCAGGAGCTTCCCGACGGCGCGACCAGGATCGCCTGGCAGACCTGGATCGAGGTGCACCCGCAGACCGCGGCGCGACTCGGGGTGGCCGACGGCGACGTGGTCGCCGTGACCTCGCCCCACGGCAAGGTCGAGGCCCTGGTGTACGTGTACCCGGGCGTGCGGCCGGACGTCGTCGCGATGCCGATCGGTCAGGGGCACACGGCGTACGGCCGGAACGCGAGGGGCCGCGGCGCGAATCCGCTCGAGCTGCTCGGCGCCGACGCGACGGACGCCTCGGGAGCGCTCGCCTTCTGCTCCACGCGCGTCACGCTCGCGAAGACCGGGCGGTCGGTGCGCCTCGCCACCACCGAGGGCAGCCCGCGGCAGCTGGGCCGCGGCATCGCCCGCGCGGTGAGCACGGCCGGTGCCCTCGCCGGCCGCGTCGAGCCCGGGCCGGAGGCGGCCGTGACCGACGCCGAGCGCGCGGCGCTCGCCGCGGCGGCGGCGTCGCAGCGCGCGCGCGCCGAGATCGGCGTCTACGCGCAGCCGCACCCGAAGTGGGAGATGACCATCGATCTCTCCCGCTGCACCGGGTGCCAGGCCTGCGTCACGGCGTGCTACGCCGAGAACAACATCCCGGTGGTGGGCGAGGAGCAGGTCGCGCGGCACCGCGGGATGGCGTGGCTCCGGCTCGAGCGCTACTTCGAAGGGGACACGTCGGGCTCGGACTTCCAGGTCCGCCAGATCCCGATGCTGTGCCAGCAGTGCGAGGCCGCGCCGTGCGAGCCCGTCTGTCCCGTCTACGCCGCGTACCACACGCCCGACGGCCTCAACGGCCAGATCTACAACCGCTGCGTCGGCACCCGGTACTGCGCCAACAACTGCCCGTACAAGGTCCGCTACTTCAACTGGTGGGACTACGGACGCGACGGGGATCCGTACTTCGCGTTCGCCGAGCCGCTCAACTGGCAGCTCAATCCCGACGTGACCGTGCGGACCAAGGGCGTGATGGAGAAGTGCACCTTCTGCGTCCAGCGGATCCGGTTCGCGCAGAACGACGCCAAGGTCCGCAAGCGGGAGCTGGCGGACGGCGACGTCACGCCGGCCTGCGCGCAGACGTGTCCCGCCGACGCGATCGTGTTCGGCGACGCCCACGATCCCGCGAGCCGCGTGAGCCGGCTCAAGGGCGACGCGCGCGGCTACCACGTGTTCGACCTGCTCAACACCCGGCCGGGGATCACCTACCTCGAGCGGGTGATCGCGGACGGCGAGGCCTAGGCCGATGGCCACCCTCGCCACTCCCGTCGCGGCCGCCCCGGTCCACGCGGACGCGCCGCCGACCTACGCGGAGACCACCCGCGACGTCATCGCGACGCTCCAGCCGCCGGGCCGGAAGTACTTCGCGGGCATGGCGCTGGTCCTGGCCGGCCTCGCGTTCGGCGCCTTCTGCTGGGGCTACCAGCTGCGCTACGGCCTGGGGGTCACCGGCTACCAGCCGCCGATCTTCTGGGGCTCCTACATCACCACCTTCGTCTTCTGGGTGGGCATCGCCCACTCGGGGACGCTGATCAGCGCCATCCTGCTGCTGTTCCGCTCCGGGTGGCGGACGGCGGTGTACCGCGCCGCGGAGATGATGACCGTCTTCGCGGTGATGACCGCGGGCCTGTTCCCGATCCTCCACCTCGGCCGGGCCTGGTACGCCTACTGGGTGTTCCCGTACCCGAATTTCCGCGGGGTGTGGTCCAACTTCCGCTCCCCGCTGGTGTGGGACGTGTTCGCCATCTCCACCTACCTCACCGTGTCGGCCACGTTCCTGACGATGGGGCTGATTCCCGACGTGGCGGCGGTGCGCGACCAGGCGCGGGGCTGGCGGAAGAAGCTCTACGGGATGCTCTCGTTCGGCTGGAAGGGGTCCGACCGCGAGTGGCACCACTTCGGCCGGATGTACCTGTATCTGGCCGGGTTCGCGACCCCGCTGGTGCTGTCGGTGCACAGCGTCGTGTCGTGGGACTTCGCGATGGCGATCGTGCCGGGGTGGCACGCCACCATCTTCGCGCCGTACTTCGTGGCGGGCGCGATCTTCTCGGGCTGCGGGATGGTGATCACGATCCTGGTCCCGCTGCGCAAGGCGTTCCGGCTCGAGCGTTACATCCGGGTCAGCCACTTCGAGAGCCTCGCCAAGGTGTGCCTGCTCACCGCGTCCATCGTGGCCTACGCGTACGCCACCGAGTTCTTCATGGCGTGGTACAGCGGCAACCCGTTCGAGCGCGCGTCGTTCTACAGCCGGGCCTTCGGGCAGTACTGGTGGGCGACCTGGATCATGCTCACCTGCAACGCCTTCATCCCGCAGCTGCTGTGGTTCAAGAAGGTCCGCACCAGCGTCCCGACGCTGTTCGTCATCTCGATCTTCATCAACATCGGGATGTGGTTCGAGCGGTTCGTGATCATCGTGACCGGCCTGTCGCACGAGTACGAGCCGTGGCAGTGGTCGTACTACGTGCCGCGCTGGCCCGAGCTGGGGATCCTCGTCGGCAGCTTCTGCTGGTTCTCAATGTGGTTCCTGCTCGCCATCAAGTTCCTCCCGTCGGTGGCCATCGCGGAGATGAAGGAGGCGCTGCCGCCGCCGCTCAAGGGGGAAGCGCACCGGTGAGCGCCCCCGCCGGCGTGGTGGGCGTGTTCGGGCGGCTCGACGCCGCCGTGGAGGCGGTCGGCTCGCTCAAGGCGAGGGGCTACGCCAACTACCGGGTCTACTCGCCGGTGCCCCGGCCGGAGCTGGCCGACGCGCTCGCGAAGAAGGAGAGCCCGGTGCGGGTGTTCACCCTGGCCGGCGCGCTGTGCGGCACCGCGTTC
The DNA here is from genome assembly GCA_035623395.1 of Gemmatimonadales bacterium. Lineage (GTDB taxonomy): Bacteria > Gemmatimonadota > Gemmatimonadetes > Gemmatimonadales > JACORV01 > Fen-1245. The sequence goes on from DASPTN010000099.1 coordinate 7,151, forward strand.
GGCTTCTTCTACGCGATCGCCACCTCGCTGGACTGGCCGCTCATCACCGGCGGCAAGCCGATCATCTCCTGGCCGCCGTTCGTCGTGATCGGGTTCGAGACCACCATCCTCATCGGGTCCCTGGTGACCGTGGGGGCGATGTTCCTGCTGGCCGGACTGCCGAAGCTGGGACGCGCGCCGGGCTACGATCCGCGGTTCAGCGACGACAAGTTCGGCGTGGTCGCGTTCGGCGGCCCCGCGCAGCTGGCGGAGGCGCGCGACCTGTTCCGTGCCGCGGGCGCGGAGGAGGTGAAGGATGTCTAGGAGGCGCTGGGCCGCCGCGGCGGCGGGCGCCGTCCTGGGCCTCGCCGCGTCGGGCTGCACGACGCTCGACAACGCCATCGCCAAGGTGCCCTGGTTCACCACGATGTCGCAGCAGGTGGTGGTGCGGCCGTTCGAGGGCGGGGCGCTCGCGAACGGCGCGCAGCGGATGCCGCCGCCCGGATCGGTCCCGGTCACCGGACTCGAGGACTCGCTCGACATCCTCACCGATCTCAGGAACCTCGTGAACCCGGTGCCGCGCAGCGACGCGTCGCTGCAGCGCGGCGAGCTGCTGTACGACACCTACTGCATCGTGTGCCACGGGCCGGCGGGCCACTCCGACGGCACGGTGGTGCCGAAGTTCGTGCCGCCGCCGGACATCACGCAGCCCACCACCCAGCAGCGCAGCGACGGCTACATCTACGCGATGATCAGGCAGGGCCGCGGCATCATGCCCAAGTACGGCGACAAGATCCGCAGCCCGTGGGACCGGTGGAGCGTGGTCAACTACGTCCGGAAGCTGCAGGGGATGCCGTGAGCGGCGTCGCGGACGCCGGGCACGCGCTGCGGGACGGCGTGCTCCGCCGGCTCGGCAGGCCGCTCCCGGCGTGGGTGCTGCCGCTGGCGGGCCTGCTGGCCGCCGCCGGCGTGGTGGCGTTCCTCGCGATGGTGCTCGGCGCCGGCACGGCCCGCGCCTGGCGCGCCTACTTCGTCAACTGGCTGTTCTGGACCGGCCTGTCGCAGGCCGGCGTGCTGTTCGCCGCCACCCAGATCGTCGCGGGGGCGCGCTGGAGCCATCCGGTGCGGCGCATCGCCGAGGCCTCGGCCGCGTTCCTCCCGGTGTCGTTCGTGCTGTTCCTGGTGCTGTGGCTCGGCCGCGTGCACGTCTTCCCGTGGATCGCCGCCCCGGTCGAGGAGTGGCCCAAGAGTTTCTGGCTGCGCGACTGGTTCGTGTTCACGCGGGTCGGCGCGGGCCTGCTGGTGATGTACGGCCTCAGCCTGTGGTTCGTCTACCACTCGCTGCGGCCCGACGCCGCGCCGCTCGCCGCGGCCGCCCCGGACCGGGTGAGCCGGCTGCTGGCGCGGCTGGCGAAGGGCTGGAACGGGGGGGACGAGGCCGCGCAGCTGGCCTTCACGGAGGGCCGGCTGTCCCGGATCGCCGCCGGCCTGATCGTGGTCTACGCGATCGTGATGACCGTGATCGGGTTCGACTTCGTCATGTCGCTGGCGCCGCACTGGCTCTCCAACCTGCTGGGCGCCTACTTCTTCATGGCGGCGTGGCTGACGGGCCTCATGACCCTGGCCCTGACCACGATCTTCTGGCGCCGCCACCTCGGCCTCGAGGAGCTGATCCCGCCGCGGCGGCTCCACGACCTCGGCAAGCTGTGCTTCGCCTTCACCGTGTTCTGGATGTACCTGTTCTTCTCCCAGTTCATCGTGATCTGGTACGGGAACCTGCCGGAGGAGACCAGCGCCATGATGCTCCGGATCGCCGCGGATCCGTGGCGGCCGATCGGGATCCTCATGGTGGTGCTGGTGTTCGTGCTGCCGTTCTGGGGGCTGATGGGGGCCAGGCCGAAGCAGACGCCGGCCATCCTCGGCACCTTCGCGGTGATCTCGCTGGCGGGCCTGTGGCTGGATCGCTGGGTGTTCGTGATGCCGTCCATCGTGCAGAGCGCGCCACGCGCGCCGCTCGGCTGGCCCGAGCTGCTGGTGACGGCGGGCTTCGCCGGCCTGTGGGCGCTGTGTCACGCCTGGTTCGCCGCGGCCTTCCCGATCGTGTCGCCGCGGCTGCTGGAGAGGATGGAGCGGGAGGGCGCGGGCGTTCACTAGCCGTCACGCGTCTCGGGGAGTAGCGTACTAGGCCATGGCCAAATACGTGATCGTGGGCGGCGGCCTGGCGGCCGCCAGCGCCATCGAGGGGATCCGGGATCTCGACAAGGACGGCGAGATCACCGTCGTCAGCGCCGAGCGGGAGCTGCCCTACCATCGCCCGCCGCTCTCCAAGGGCTACCTCGCCGGCCGCGAGCAGCTCGAGACGGTGCGGATCCACGACGCGCTGTGGTACCGCGACAACCGCGTCCGCTACCGGCTCGGCGTCGAGGCCCGGTCGGTCCACATGAAGCGGCGCTCGGTGACGCTCACGAGCGGCGAGCGTCTGGAGTACGACCGCCTGCTGCTGGCGACCGGGTCGCACGCCCGCCGCCTCGGCGTCCCCGGCGCGGACACGCCGGGCGTGACGCTGCTCAGGACGGTGGCCGAGAGCACCGCGCTCAAGGCGGCCATCAAGCCCGGCACCAAGGTCGTGGTCGTGGGCGGCAGCTTCATCGGGATGGAGGTCGCGGCCACGGCGCGCGGTCTCGGGGCCGAGGTGACCGTGCTCGAGATGGGGCCGCTGGTGTACGGCCGGTTCGCCGATCCGTCGCTGTCCGACTTCTTCAGGCGCATGCTCGAGAGCCACGGGATCAGGATCCGCACCGGCGCCCGGGTGGCGCGCGTCAAGAGCTCGGCCGGCAGGGCGAGCGGCGTGGCGACGGACACCGAGGAGTTCCCCGCCGACCTGGTGGTGGCGGGCGTGGGCGCCGAGCCCAACACCGGGTGGCTGGCGAACTCGGGTTTCGGCATCGACCGGGGCGGCCTGATCGTGAACGTCCGGCTCGAGACCAATGCGGAGCAGGTGTGGGCGGCCGGCGACGTCGCACGGTTCCCCGACCCCATCACGCGGCAGCCGCGGCGGCTCGAGCACTGGGACAACGCCCTGATGCAGGGCAAGCAGGCGGGACGCAACATGGCGGGCGCGGGGGAGGCGTACGCTCACCAGTCGGCGT
>DASPTN010000100.1:0-10934 GCA_035623395.1 Gemmatimonadales bacterium
GCCGACCACCGCGTAGCCGAACGTCTCCAGCACGCGGGTGGTGGCGCGCCGCACCGAGGGCTCGTCCTCGACCAGCAGCACCAGCTCGGTGCCGCCGCGCACGTCGCGCGTCTCGGGCGCCGGCGCCGAGGCCGGCGCGCCCGCCACCGCCGGGAAGTAGACCCGCACCCGGGTGCCGCGGCCCGGCTCGCTGTCGACCTCCACGAAGCCGTCGTGCTGCTTCATCAGCCCGTAGACGACCGACATCCCCAGGCCGGTGTGCTCGCCCACTGGCTTGGTGCTGAAGAACGGCTCGAAGATCCGCCGCTGCACCTCGGCGTCCATCCCCTTCCCCGTGTCGGCCACCTCGATCACCACGAACTCGCCGGAGCGCCCCCAGCCGCGGGCGCGCACCCGCGCCTCGTCCACCGTGTCGCGCTCGACGCGCAGGGCCAGCGTGCCGCCCGACGGCATCGCGTCGCGCGCGTTGGTCACCAGGTTCATCAGGATCTGGCCCACGGCGCCCTCGTCGGCCCGGATCACGGCGTCGGGCGCGGCGATGGCGAGGTCGATCCGCACGTCCTCGGGCACCACCCGCTGCGCCAGCCGGGTGAAGTCGGCCAGCAGCGGGCCGGGCGAGAGCACCTTGTAGTCCAGCGGCTGGCGGCGGCTGAACGCCAGCAGCTTCTTGGTGAGGTCGGCGCCGCGCTGCGCCGCCTGGCGGATCAGCTCCACGTCCTCGCGGTGCGGCGCGTCGGCCGGGACCGCGGCGGCCAGCATCGCGTCCGACGCCAGCACGGTGGTGAGCAGGTTGTTGAGGTCGTGCGCCATCCCGCCGGCGAGCTGGCCCACCGCCTCCATCTTCTGCGCCTGGCGCAGCTGCTCCTCGAGCAGCAGCCGCTCGGTCAGGTCCTCGCCGATGGCCACCAGGCCGGTCACCGCGCCCCCGGGCGAGCGCAGCACCGTGTAGGTCCAGTCCACCCGCCGCCGGGCGCCCACCCGGGTGAGGATCTCGCTCTCGCAGCGCGGCGGCAGCGTCCCCGCGGCGACGCCCTTCGCGAACTCCTCGCGGGCGGCCGGCCCGGGCGGGATGAACCGCTCGACCCAGCTCGCGCCGACCACCTCCTCGCGCCGCCACCCGGTCACCTCGAGCAGGCAGTCGTTGCAGTAGGTGACGCGCCCCGAGAGGTCGACGCTGACCGCGAGCAGGCGCATCCCGTCGAGCGCGGTGCGGAACCGCCGCTCGGCCTCGCGCAGCGCCTCCTCGGTGCGCTTGCGATCGATCGCCATCGCCACCTGCGTCGACACGAACTGCAGCAGCCGCTTGTCCTCCTCGCCGTAGCGGACGCCGCGGGCGTAGGTCTGGACCACCATCACGCCGATGGTCGCGTCGTTCGCGATCAGCGGGACGCCGAGCCAGTCCAGCGACGGGGCGCCGATGGACTCGACCTCGCCCCGCCGCTCCAGCGCGGCGAACACCTCGGGCGTCGCCAGCAGCGCCTGGCCGGTGCGCAGCACGTACTCGGTCAGGCCGCGGCCCGGGTGCTTCGGCTCGGGCGCCGTGTCGTGCTCGTCCGCGAAGTAGGGGAAGGTGATCAGGTCGGCGCGCGGGTCGTGCAGCGCGATGTAGAGGTTGTTCGCCGGCATCAGCTCGCCGACGACCCGGTGCAGCGCCGGGTACAGCTCCTTGAGGCTCGACGCCGCCTGCGCGGACTCCGCGATGGCGTAGGTCGCGCGCTGGGTGCGCTCGGTGCGCCGCCGCCGCTGCTCCGCGCGCTCGAGCAGCGCCGCGCCCCACAGCAGCAGCGCCCCGACCGCCACCACCGCCAGCAGCGCCTGCACCGCGTTCCCGAAGTCCGGGCTCCACAGGCCGGCGTGCTCGGCCTGCAGCTCGAGCACCGAGAGCAGCACGATGATGACGACGGTGCCGGGCAGCACCCGCCGCGCGATGAGACCCGCCGGCGGCCCGCTCGCCAGGATCTGCGTCATGCCGGAGCGCGGGCGGCTCGCGATCACCGCGGCCGACAGGGCCAGGAACCCGCACGCCGAGTTGACCGCCATCGTGACGATCCCGGCCCCGTTCTCGATCGGCCCGACGGCGAACACGTAGCCCAGGAGGACCAGCGTCGCCACGAGGCCGGCGACCACCGCGAACGGCTGCGCGATCCAGTCGGCCCACGCGGCGTCCCAGTCCGACGCGAGCCGGGCCGCGCCGAGCAGGAAGAAGTTCAGCGCGGTGGTGGGCGCCATCCGGCCGGGGAACGGGCCCGGCACCGCCGCGGTGGTCTCCCGGAACAGCAGCTGGTCGATGCCGAGGTCGACGTGGAAGGCGTACTCCACGACGGTGAGCAGGCCCGCGAGCCCGACCAGGAGGGCGAGCGCCTGCTGCACGCGGCGGACGGCGGGCCGCCCGGCGCCGTCCGGCCACGGCACGAGGGAGCAGCCGAGCAGCAGCATCGCGAGCGCGGTGACCGGCCGGATCCTGATCCAGCCGGGCCCGAAGCTGGCGAGAACGGGGATGCCCGCCAGCAGGCCGACGAGGCCCAGGACGCCGACCGCGACGGCGATCGCCGCGCCGGCCAGGACCACCGGCCGCGTCCGTGCAGACGCATCCATATGCCCTACAAGGATATCGCCCCGGGATGGCGGGGCTAGGGTGCGGCCGCCCGGAGGGCCAGCCGGCCGGTGTCCTCTTCCATGGTCACCAGCACGGCGCGGCGGGCCGCGACGCTCACGACGGTGTCGAGGCCCACCGGGGGCGGCCCGCCCTCGCCGACCGGCGAGAACCGCACCTGCAGCACGTGACTCCCGGGCGCCACCGGGACTCGGCGGAACACGAACAGCGGCCGGTCGCTCTCGGCGCCGCGGGCGCGGATCGTGTCGTCGGCGGCCGCCGCACCGTCGACGGCCACCTCGAGCCGCCAGGGGCGCAGGCCCCGCTGGCAGTCCTCGGTGCGGCGCATGTGGGCGGGCAGCTTCGCGACCTCGGCGGGCGAGAGCGTCCGGCAGCGGCGGACCCGCTCGCTCTTCCAGCGCCAGGCGAGCCGCAGCTCGGCGCCGGCCGCGCGCTCCTCGGCCCAGGGCACGCGCGAGAGGCCGACGACGGCGAGCGTGGCGAGGGCCGCGAGGGCCCAGCCGGCCGCGGCGCGCACCGGGCCGCTCACCGCGGCACCCACCGGCCGAGCGGCTCCGGCGACGCCGGCGCGACGGCGCACTCGCGCTCAAGGTCTCCCGGGTCCTCGGCGGGCGCGGCGGCGAGCGAGCGCACCGCCTCCCGGAACTCGCGCAGCGCGGCGCGCGCGACCCCGCGCTCGGCCTCGCCCGCGTGGACGACGCGCACCCGGCGCGGATCCACCCGCGAGCGCAGCTCGGCCTCGCGCCCCATGAACAGCCGCTGCTCGAGCCACACCGGGCCCTCGCGGCTCCAGCAGTCGCGCGGCGGGCAGGCGACCACGAGCACGCCGCCCGCGCCGGAGCGGACCAGCAGCTCCACGACCGAGGAGTGCAGGTTGCCGGAGCAGCTCACCGGGAAGACCGGCGACCCGTCGAGCTCCCCGGCGCCGGCGCCGCCGCCCGACTGGCGGCACGCGACCACGACCACGTCGCCCGCGCCGGCCGGGTGCGCGGCGGCGAAGCGGCGCGCCGCCGCGAGCTGGTCCTTGCCGGTGCGGCCGGGCGGGCCCACGCCCATCGGCGCGCAGGAGCCGGCGCAGATCCCGCACGAGGTGCAGAGCGATGGGTCCACCCGGGCCACGAGGTAGGGCCGGCCGTCGGTCCGCTCCACCATCCGGATGGCCTCGTAGGGGCAGTCGAGCCAGCACTGCTCGCAGCCGGTGCAGCTGCGCTCGTCGACGACCGACGGCGGCCGCGCCTCGGCGCGGGGCCTGGTGAGCGCCGGCACGAGGAGGATCACGGCGCCGAGGCCGAGGGCGCCGAGCCACACCATCCAGGGGCTGAGCCCCCGCGTGAGCGGGAGGAAGAAGGCGTAGAACAGGTCGTAGGGCGCCGCGCCCGGCAGCGCGAGCACGTCGGCGGGCGGCGCCATGCCCACCGGCACGAGGATCGACGCCAGCACCAGCAGCCCGACGGCGGCCGCCAGCAGGCCGCGCGGCGGCAGGAGGTGGGGCCGCGCGACCCGGGACACGTGGAGCCAGAACAGCACGCCGAGCGCGACCGGGAGCGCCACGTGCGCGAACAGGTTGAGGAAGAAGAACGCGCCGGGCATCGCACGCTCGCCGTCGAAGGCGCGGCTGATCGGCTCGGAGAACAGCGGCAGCGCGTCCAGCCACCGTGCGCCCTCGCGCACCAGCGCCAGTCCCTGGACGTCCCACACCATCGCGTAGCCGGTGAGGCCGAAGATCCACACGGTGCCGAGCAGCAGGAAGCCGGTGAGCCAGGCGAGGACGCGCGGGCCCCAGGTGCGCCGCTGCAGGAACACCCGCAGCAGGTGCACGACCACCGCGGCGACGGCGGCGTCGGAGGCGTAGCGATGGAGCGAGCGGGCGAACCGGCCCAGGAAGACGGTGGTGGTGATGCGCTGCACCGAGGCGTACGGGGCGCCGATCCCCCAGAAGAACACCAGGTAGAGCCCGGTGAGCATCACGACCGCGAGCAGCGCCGCCGCCAGCACGCCGCTGTGGTAGAGCGGGTTGTAGCGCCAGCCGTAGAGCCGGTTCAGCGCCGCGTCGATGCGCGCCAGCGGCTGCCGGAGGCCGTCCGTGATGCGGTGCGCCATCCCCCCTCCGTTCGCGTCCCTCCGGCCGGACGGCGGCCGCCCCTGCGCTGCGTCCGCGCCCGCCGGGCGGCGCCCCTGCCCGCCGGCTCCCTCTTGCGCGGAGATATTTAGGATATTAACATCCGAATAGCAAGAGTTGCCCGGGAGGCCCCATGCTCAGCCAGACCGCCGAATACGCGCTCCGCGCCGTGCTGTACCTCGCCGAGCAGCCCCACGGCCGCCCGGTGCGCGTCGACGAGATCGGCGACGCCCTCGGCATCCCGGCCAACTACCTCTCCAAGACGCTCGCGACGCTGGTGCGCCTGCGCGTCCTCGCCTCGCTGCGGGGACCGCACGGCGGCTTCCGGCTCGCCGTCGCCCCCGAGGACCTGCCCCTGATGCAGGTGGTCGCGCCGTTCGACGACATCGCGGCGCGGCGGCACTGCCTGCTCGGCAACCCGGAGTGCTCGGACCACGACTCGTGCGCGGCGCACCACGCCTGGAAGCGCACTTCGGAGCAGGTCGAGCACTTCTTCCGCACCACGACCGTCGCCGACATCCGCCGCGCTCCCGCCCCCGCCGCCCGCGGGCGGCGCGCGGCGGCCGCCCCGACCCGCTCCCGGAGGACCGCATGAGCGCCGAACCGACGCCGGCCAGGGACAAGGTCCCGCTCGGCCAGCGCCTGATGGACAGCCCGTTCCTGCTGCTGGTGCTCGGGCTGCTGGTGATCCTCGTCTTCTACACCGGGTGGGGCCTGTGGGAGATCCACTCCCTCGGACCCGCGCCCCTGCCCTGAACCGGGAGCACGTCCCCGATGCATACCGCGATCGCGGCGCCGAAAGGCGTCTGGTGGGTCCCCGCGCACAAGGGCGAGAAGGTGTGGGTCGGCATCGCCTTCGCCTGGTGCATGGTGCTGTTCGCGATGATGCCGCTGTGGCACTTCAAGGGCGGGCAGAATCCGGCCGGCATCCGCTACAAGACGACGCCCGCGGCCTACATGGCCCGGGTGCAGGAGTTCGCCGAGCAGTACAAGGTGGGCGACGTGAACGGCGTGCCGCTGGTGGCGCCGCCCCCCGGGAGCGACGTGTACCTGATCGGGATGCAGTGGCAGTGGTACCCGCAGCTCAAGCTCACCAGGGGCGCGAGCTACACCCTGCACCTCTCCTCGTTCGACGTGGACCACGGATTCAACCTCTACCCGCTGAACATCAACTTCATGGTCGTCCCCGGCTACGACTACGGCCTGAGGATCGTGCCCAACCAGTCGGGCGACTACCGCGTCGTCTGCAACGAGTTCTGCGGCATCGGGCACCACACGATGCTCGGCCGCATCGTGGTCGTGGACGGCGACAACCGCGCCGGAGGCGATCCGGGGAAGCCGACGTTGCATTCTTCGCGCCCCCCGCAACTCCGACACGGGAGTGACCGCGCGGCCGCGGCCCCGGGCTTGGCCGCGCCCGGCTCCGGAGGCACCCAGTGACCGCCGCCGCCCTGGCCTCCCTGGCCGCGCGGTTCCGCACCTGCCCCGTGACGGGGCTCAAGGTGGACCGCACGGCGCAGCGCCTGATCACCGCGTTCGCCGTGGCCGCCGTGGTCTCGATGATCGCGGGCGTGATCGGCGCCTTCGCGCTGGTGCTCACCCGCTGGCAGGCGGTGCACCTGCTGCCTGCGACGTGGTACTACCGGCTGCTGACGGTGCACGCCGTCTCGATGCTGATCTTCTTCATCATCTTCTTCGAGATGGCGGTGCTGTACTTCGCCGGCCCGGTGCTGCTGTCGAGCCGCGCGGCGGCGCCGAAGCTGTCGTGGCTCGGCTTCGGGCTGATGGCGGTGGGGGCGGTGCTGACCGAGGTGGTGATGTGGTCGGGCAACGCCGACGTGCTGTTCACCTCCTACCCGCCGCTCAAGGCGAACCCCAACTACTACCTCGGCATCATCCTCTACGCGGTGGGCGCGCTGCTCACCGTGGGGCTGTTCTTCGCCAACCTGGTGGTGGCGCGGCGCGAGAAGACGTACCAGGGCTCGGTGCCGCTGGTGACGTTCGGCGCCACGACGGCCGCGGTGATCGCGGTGATCACCCTGCTGCACGGCGCGGCGATCTACGTCCCGACCTGGCTGTGGGCGATGGGCTGGGCGCCGATGCCGGACCCCGAGGTGTACCGGATGATCTGGTGGGGCCTCGGCCACTCGTCGCAGCAGATCAACGTGGCGGCGATGGTGTCGATCTGGTACCTGCTGGGCGCGCTCACGGTGGGCGCGGTGGTGATCAACGAGAAGATCAGCCGCACCGCGTTCTTCCTGTACGTGCTGTTCATCTCGATGGCCTCGGCCCACCACCTGCTGGTGGACCCGGGCTTCGGGGCCGCGTGGAAGATCTGGAACACCAGCTACGCGATGTACCTGGCGGTGCTGGCGACGATGATCCACGGCTTCACCGTGCCGGCGGGCCTGGAGATGGGGCAGCGGCTGCGCGGCTACACCAAGGGCGCGTTCGAGTGGCTGACCAAGGCGCCGTGGGGCGACCCGGGGTTCTCGGCCACGATCTTCTCCATCATCCTGTTCGGGTTCATCGGCGGCATCACCGGCGTCACGTTCGGCACCGAGCAGATCAACATCATCGCGCACAACACGCTGCGGGTGCCGGGGCACTTCCACGCCACGGTGGTCGCGGGCACCGCGCTCGCCTTCATGGGCGCGACCTACTACGTGATCCCGCTGGTGTTCCGGAAGCAGATCGCCTTCTGGCCGGTGGCGCGGATCCAGCCGTACCTGTTCGCGGCCGGGATGGCGCTGTTCACCACCTCGATGACCTTCGCCGGCACGTTCGGCGTGCCGCGGCGCCACTACGACATCAGCTTCGCCGGCGCCGCCCTCGACCTGCAGTACAGCCCGGCGGTGGACCTGCTGCTCGCCATCATGGGGATCGGCGGCCTGCTGGCCGCGACCGGCGCCACGCTGTACATCGCGATCGCCGCGTGGTCGGTGTTCTTCGGCAAGCGGCTGCCGGAGGACGCGAAGGAGGGCATGGCGATGGGCTTCCACGGCGTGCCGCAGGGCGTGCTGCGCCTGCCCAAGCAGGCGTACGGCGCGGAGGCCGGCGAGCCCGAGGTCCGCGCGCACGAGGGCGTGCTGAAGCTGCGCGGCACCTACGTGCTGGTGGGCGTGTTCCTGCTGGCGTTCGTCGTCTACTACTTCGTGAACTGGAAGCTGCTGTCGTTCGTGTGGAAGGTGGGCTGATGAGGATCGGCCGCCGGGAGGCCGGGCCGCTCGCGGCGCTCGCCGCCATCGTCGCGATCACCGCGGCGTGGTGGGCGCTCGCGCTGTGGCCGCTCCCGGCGGACACCCCCGAGTGGCTGCAGCGCACCCGGCTCATCTGCTTCGGCAGCGCCCGCGACACCCTGCCGAGCGCCGCGGGGTGGACCCTGCTGGCGGGGGAGCCGCTGGCGATGCTCGGCGCGCTGGCGACCGTCTGGCGAGAGGGACTGGCCGGCGGGCTCGCGGCGCTGTGGCGCTCGCGTCCCGGCCGGCTCGCCCTGGTCGCGGCCGGCCTGCTGGTGGCGGCGGGGCTGGCCGCCGCGGCGGGCCGGGTACGGGCCGCGACCCGCGGGCTCGCGTTCGATCCCGCGACGGGCGCGGCCGACGACGTCCCGCGCCTCGACCGGGCGGCGCCGCCGCTGGACCTCGTGGACCAGCGCGGCGACACCCTGCGCCTGGCGCGGTTCGCCGGGCGGCCGCTCATCGTCGCGTTCGCCTACGCGCACTGCACCACGGTGTGCCCGCTGGTCGTCCACGACGCGGTGGCCGCGCAGGCGGCGGCGCGGCCGGCCGGCACCCGAGCCTCGAGCGCCGGCACCGGCGCGGGCGCTCCGCCCGCGGCGGGCGCTCCGGCGCTGGTCATCGTCACGCTCGATCCGTGGCGCGACACGCCGTCGCGGCTGCCGGCGATGGCGGAGGCGTGGCGGCTCGGGCCCGACGCGCACGTCGTGAGCGGCGACACGTCGGCGGTCGAGCGGACGCTCGACGCGTGGCAGGTGCCGCGCTCGCGCGACCTCGCCTCCGGCGACGTCACGCACGCCGCGCTGATCTACCTGGTGGACGGCGCGGGCCGCATCCGCTACGCGGTGCCGGGGAACGACCGCCTGATCGGCGAGCTGCTGGGGCGGCTGTGACGGCGTCCCCCGCGCCCGCCGCTGGTCCCGGCCCGGCCCGCGCGCGGGCGCCGTGGCGCGACTGGATCGCGCTCACCAAGCCCGGCATCACGCGGCACGTGCTGGTGACGGCGGCGGCGGGGTTCTACCTCGCGACGGCCGGCGCGCCCGACTGGCTCGGGGCGGCGGTGTTCCTCGCCGGCACGGCCCTCGTCTCGGGCGGGACCAACGCGCTCAACCAGTGGTGGGAGCGCGAGGTGGACGCGCGGATGCCGCGCACCCGGAGCCGGCCGATCCCGGCCGGCCGGATCGCGCCGCGGGCCGCCCTCGCGTTCGGACTCGCGATCGGCGTGCTGGGGGTGGCCCTGCTCGCCTGGCGCGTCAACCTCCTCACCGCGGCGCTCGCCGCCTTCACGCTGGCGAGCTACGTGCTGGTGTACACGCCGCTCAAGCGCCGCACCACGCTCAACACGCTGGTCGGGTGCGTGCCCGGCGCGCTGCCCATCCTGGGCGGGTGGACCGCGGCCACGGGCCGCGCCGCGCCCGCGGGCTGGGCGCTGTTCGCGGTGCTGTTCCTGTGGCAGCTGCCGCACACCCTGTCGCTGGTGTGGCTGCACCGCCGGGACTACCGGGCCGGCGGGCTGGTGATGCCGGGCGCCGACGACGACGCCGGCCGGCGCACGGCCCTGAAGAGCGCCGCCTGGGCGCTCGCGCTGCTGGCGGCGAGCCTGGCGGTGGTGCCGCTCGGCGTCGCCGGCCGCGCCTACTTCGCGCTCGCCCTGTCGCTCGGCGCGTGGCTGGTGCTGGACGGCGCGCTGTGGGCGGCGAAGCCCACGCCGGCGCGCGCGCGGCGGCTGTTCCTGGCCACGCTGGGCTACCTGCCGCTGCTGCTGGTGCTGATGGCCGCGTCCCACGCCACGGGGCTGTAGCGCTCCGCTCGCTCCTCCGACAACCGCCGACTGCCGCATCCGCCACCCGACGGCCCGCCCGGGCCGACCGGCGGCCCGGCCGCGCCGCCCGCCGCGCGAGCGTGCCGGGCGCCGGCGCCGCGGCGCGGCCCGCCGCGGGCGGTCACGACCCCGTAACGGGCGCCGTGCCGCCGCCTGGAACCCGCCGCCGGGTTTATGGTAAGAGGGGGCCGCGGACGGGCGCCGAGTCCCGCCGCCCGGGCAACGGGAGCAAAGTTATCCGGTAATCAAGTCATCTGTTGACTTTATGACCGGGAAGCGATAACAGAGTCGGTGAGACGTCCGCCGGCCGCGGTCCCGCCTCGGCCGGCCGGCCCGCAACGCCGCACGGCGAAGGAGATCCGCATGCGCCCCGAGCAGTGGGCGACGTTCCAGAGGGCCGCGCGCCGCGAAACGCTCGACCGCGTGCCGATGGCGCTGATCATCGACAGCCCGTGGATCCCGGGCTACCTCGGCCTGAACCACATGGACTTCTTCCTCGATCCCGAGCTGTGGTTCCAGTCGCACCTCAAGATCCACCGCGAGTTCCCCGACGTCATCTTCGTCCCCTCGTGGTGGATGGAGTACGGGATGGCGGCGGAGCCCTCGGCGCTGGGGGCGAAGATCAAGTTCTGGCAGGACAACACGCCGAGCGAGTACCACACGCTCTACCACATCGAGGACATGGACCTCTGGCCGGACTACGAGGTCGAGGCCGACGCGTTCATGGGGATGACGCTGCACCGCATCCGGATGCAGCGGCAGCGGATTCTCGACACCGGCGAGATCCTGCCGTTCGTCACCTCGCGCGGCCCGATGTGCACCGCCGGGTTCGTGCGCAGCACCACCGACTTCATGATCGACCTGGTCGAGAAGCCGGAGTGGGCCCACAAGCTGCTGGACCGCTGCACCAGCCTGATCATCGACTGGCTGAAGGCGCAGGCGAAGGCGATGGGGCCGACGGTGGGGGGGATCTTCATCCTCGACGACATCGTCGGGTTCGTGAACGAGGAGCACTACCTCGAGTTCGCGCACCCGTGCCTGAAGCGGATCTGCGACGCGTTCCCGAAGGACTGGGTGAAGCTGTACCACAACGACGCCGACATCAACGCGTGCCTCGACCACCTGCCCGACTGCGGGTTCAAC
>DASPTN010000101.1:0-32113 GCA_035623395.1 Gemmatimonadales bacterium
CGGATCGGGATGGCCCCGAGCAGCCAGACCGCCGAGCGCGTGCGCGACGCCGTGCGCAACGAGGTGGTCCAGTTCATCACGGCGTACCTGGACGCGAACCCGCGGCGCTAGACGGGCCGAGGCCCCGCGGCCCGGGTGGGCCGCGGGGCCGGAATCGTCCGAGTGCGCCAGGCAGGAGTCGAACCTGCGACCCGCAGCTTAGAAGGCTGCCGCTCTATCCAGCTGAGCTACTGGCGCGCGCCGGCGGCTGCAACGCCAATCTAGCAGCGGCGGCTCGGAGCCATCAACCGGAACGGTTTCGTCGGTGCAGGAGCTCGATCGGCATCGCTCACTCTGGAGGCACTTCATGCGACTCGGTTCACGCATCACGCTGCCGGTGCTCGCGCTCGGCCTGTGCGTCGCCGCCGGCGGGCGGGCCCAGCAGCCCGCGACCACGACCGAATATCCCGGGCTCGAGACCGGCAAGATGTGGACGTTCGACGCCCCGCCGCTCGACTACTGGGCCAAGCGCTACAACTTCAGACCGTCGGCCGCCTGGCTGGACCACGCCCGCCTGTCGTCGGTCCGGATTCCCGGCTGCACCGCGTCCTTCGTCTCCCCCGACGGGCTCATCATGTCGAACCACCACTGCGCCCGCGGCTGCGCGGACGCGGTGACCCGGCCGGGCGAGGACTTCCTGGCCAACGGCTTCTACGCGCCGACCCGCGCCGACGAGCGCGCCTGCCCCAACTTCACGGTGGATCAGCTGGCCGAGATCACCGACGTCACGGCCGAGGTGAATGGCGCGGTGCCCGCGGGCGCCACGGCCGAGCGCGCGTCGACCCTGCGTGACTCCGCCACGGACGCCATCCAGAGCCGTTGCGAGCAGGGCGCGCCCGCCAGCCACTGCGAAGTCATCGACATGTACCACGGCGGCCAGTACAAGCTGTACCGGTTCCACCGCTGGACCGAGGTGCGGCTGGTGTTCGTCCCGGAGACCGACGCGGCGTCGTTCGGCGGCGACCCGGACAACTTCACCTACCCGCGGCACGACATGGACGTGTCGTTCTTCCGCGTGTACGAGAGCGGGCAGCCGGCGCGGGTCGAGCACTACTACCGGTGGAGCCACGATGGCTCGAAGGAAGGCGACCTGGTGTTCGTGGTCGGGAACCCCGGCAACACCAGCCGCCTGCTGACGATCGCCCAGCTCGAGTACCTGCGCGACGTGCAGTATCCGGCGACCCTCGCCCAGCTGAACGCGCAGGTCGCGGTTTTCCAGCAGCTGGCGCGCACGAGCCCCGAGCGGGCCCGCGCCGTCGAGAACATCATCTTCTACCTGCAGAACTCGCAGAAGGCGTACATCGGCTACCAGGCCGGCCTGCTGGACAACCGGCTCCTCGACCAGAAGCGCGCCTGGGAGCGCGCCTTTCGCGCCAAGGTCGACGCCGATCCGGCGCTGCGGAGCCAGTTCGGGCTCGCGTGGGACAACCTGGCCCGCATCAAGGCCGAGCAGCGGACGCTGGACGTGCGCAGCCGCTACTACGGGTTCGCCGCCTATCGCTCGCGGCTGCTCAGCATGGCGGGCGCCCTGGTGCGGCTGCCGATCGAGACCGCCAAGCCCGACAGCGCCCGGCTCCCGGCGTATCAGGAGGCGAACCGCGGCAACCTGGAGCGGATGCTCGTCAGCCCGGCGCCCATCGACACCACCCAGGAGATCGCCCTCCTGTCGGCGTACCTGACGGCGATGGAGCGCGAGCTGCCGGCCACCGACCCGGTGCGGCGCGCCGCCCTTGCCGGCCGCTCGCCGGCCGACGCGGCGCGCGCGATGGTGGCGGCGACGGAGATCGGCACCGCGGCGCAGCGGCAGGCGCTGCTGCAGGGCGGCACCGCGGCCGTCACCGCTTCCAACGACCCGTTCATCAAGCTGGCGCGGGTCATCGACCCGCTGGCGCGGCCCGTCCTCAAGCGGATGAGCACGCTCGCGAGCCAGGAGGAGGAGAACGGCGCGCTGGTGGCCCGGGCGCTGTTCGCGGTGTTCGGCAACACGGTCGCGCCCGACGCGACGTTCAGCCTGCGCATCTCCGACGGCGAGGTGGCGCGCTACCCGTACAACGGGACCTTCGGCCAGCCGTACACGACCTTCTACGGCCTGTACGACCGGTCGTTCGGCTTCGCGCAGCAGGCGCCGTGGAACCTGGCGCCGCGGTGGCTGGCGGCGAAGGACCGGGTGAACCTCGCGACGCCGCTCAACGGCGTCTCGACCAACGACATCACCGGCGGCAACTCGGGCTCGCCGCTCATCAACCGCGACGGCGAGATCGTGGGGCTCATCTTCGACGGCAACATCGAGCAGCTGCCCCTGGACTTCATCTTCCTGGAGGCGACCGGCCGCTCGGTGTGGGTCGACTCGCGCGGCATCATCGAGGCCCTCCGGCACGTGTACGACGCCGGGAGCCTGGCCGACGAGCTGACGCACGGCAACCAGTAGCACCAGCCGGGCACCACGCGCGGCGGGCGGCCGGAGACGGCCGCCCGCTTGCGCGAGGGGGGTCCGCCGACTCAGCTTGTCGGCATTCGAAGTGACGCCGCCCTAACGCCACAGCGGCAGCCTTGCCATGTTAGCGGGTCGGGACGACGCGGGATCGCCGGTTCCGCGGCGCTCCGCTCTGGCGGGCGCGACACCAGATTCCGTGGCTCTCTCGTCACATCAGGAGGCTCAACGATGCGAGTTCTATCCGTAGCGGCTGTTGTCCTGCTGGCGTCCAGTCTCGCCGTCCAGGCGGGCGTCGCGCAGAAGGTGAAGAGCGAGGCGACGCAGCCGACGTTCGGGGTCGTGCTGGGCGCCAACTTCGCCACCTTCAACGGCAGCGACGCGACCGGGGTGAAGACGCTCGCGGGCCTCGCGGTCGGCGCCCAGGCGACCTTCAGCTTCAGCCCGACGCTGTTCTTCCAGCCCCAGGTGCTGTACTCGATGAAGGGCGCCCAGGAGTCGTTCGCGGACACGACGGACAAGGTGAAGCTGACCTACATCGAGGCGCCCCTGCTGCTGGGCCTGCGTCTCGCCTCGTCGCGGAACCCCGTTCGGCCGTACATCGTGGTCGGACCGACCCTCGCCTACCTGGCGAGCTGCAAGTTCAACGAGTCCTTCGGCGGTGCGTCGGGTGAGGCGGACTGCGCCAGCGGCTCCACCAAGTCGTTCGACGCGGGCGTGACGGGCGGCGCGGGCATCGAGGTGGCGACGGGGCGCGTGACCTTGTCGGTCGCGGCGCGCTACTTCCTCGGCCTGACCGAGCCCATTCAGAACAGCAACATCAAGAACGCCGGCTTCAACGTGAGCGTCGGGGCCGCGATTCCGCTCGGCCGCTAGCGCGCGGGCGTCGCAACCGCACGTCAGGCCTCATTCGCACAGCGGGCGGCCACATCGGCCGCCCGCTCGCGTTTGGTCAGGCGCCCGCCGCGGCGGCCCTCGGAAGCGGCGCTAGCCGCCGGCGATCGCCCCGACCACCATGAACGGCTCCGCGCCCGTGGCGACCGCGTCGGGCAGCGGGGCGTCCGGCGGCTCGTGCGAGAGGTCGCGCCGGCAGGCGAAGAAGCGGATGAACGGGCGGCGCTTGCGGGTGACCTGGTCCCGGATGGTGCCGCGCAGCACCGGGTAGGCCGCCTCGAGCGCGTCGAGCACCGCACCCTGGGTGACCGTTCCGGAGACCTCCAGCGCGACGTCGTCGTCGACCTGCGCCAGGGTCCGAAGGTGCGTCGGGAGCGCGACGACGATCACGGCAGCGTCTGGGCCTCGACCGAGAGCACGGCCGGCAGGTCGCGCACGATCGCCGTCCAGCTGTCGCCGGCGTCGGCCGACCCGTAGACCTGGCCGCCGGTCGTCCCGACGTAGATCCCGCACGGATCGAGCGCATCCACCGAGGACGCGTCGCGCAGCACGTTGACGTAGCAGTCGCGCTGCGGGAGCCCCTTGGTCAGCGGCTCCCACTCGTCGCCCCCGGTCCTGGTCCGGTAGACGCGCAGCTTGCCGTCCGGCGGGTAGTGCTCCGAGTCGCTCTTGATCGGCACCACGTAGACGGTCTCGGGCTCGTGCGCGTGCACCTCGATCGGGAAGCCGAAGTCGGTGGGCAGGTCGCCGCTCACCTCGCGCCACGCGTCGCCGCCGTCGTCGCTGCGCATCACGTCCCAGTGCTTCTGCATGAACAGCGTCCCAGGGCGCGCGCGGTTCATCGCGAGGCGGTGGACGCAGTGCCCGACCTCGGCCTCGGGCTCCGGGAGGATCGTGGACTTGAGGCCCCGGTTGATCGGCCGCCAGCTGGTGCCGCCGTCGTCGCTGCGGAACGCGCCGGCCGCCGAGATCGCGACGAAGATGCGCCCCGTCCTGGCCGGGTCCAGCAGGATCGTGTGCAGGCACATGCCGCCGGCCCCGGGCTGCCAGCGCGCGCCCGTCGAGTGGGTGCGCAGGGCGGACAGCTCCTCCCAGGTCTTCCCGCCGTCGGTGGTACGGAACAGCGCCGCGTCCTCGACCCCGGCGTACACGGTGTCGGGATCGGCGGGCGACGGCTCGAAGTGCCACACGCGCTTGAACTCCCACGGGTGGGGCGTGCCGTCGTACCACTGATGGGTGCCGGGCACGCCGTCGTAGGCGAACGTGTTGCCCACCGGCGTCCACGTCCGGCCGCCGTCGTCGGACCGCTGGACCTGCTGCCCGAACCAGCCGCTGGTCTGCGAGGCGTACAGCCGATTCGGCTCGGCCGGGGAGCCCTTGACGTGGTAGATCTCCCAGCCGCCGAAATGCGGCCCGCTCACCTCCCACCTGCGGCGCCTGCCGTCGGCGGTGAGGACGAACGCGCCCTTGCGCGTGCCCACGAGGAGGCGGACTCCGCTCATGCCTTCCTCCCGGCCGGCGCCGCCCCCGGCGGCCGCCGCCTAATGCCCGTCGAACGAGATCAGCGAATGCACCGGCTGCCCCATCGCCTCCAGCTTCTTCCGGCCACCCAGCTCCGGCAGCTCGATGATGAACGCCGAGCCGAGCACTTCCGCGCCGGCCTGCTGCAGCAGCCGGCTCGCCGCCACCGCCGTGCCGCCGGTCGCGATGAGATCGTCGACCAGCAGGACGTGCTCGCCGGTCTCGACCGCGTCGATGTGGATCTCGATCCGATCGGTGCCGTACTCGAGATCGTAGTCGTGGCCGATCACCCGGTAGGGGAGCTTTCCCTGCTTGCGCACCGGCACGAAGCCCACGCCGAGCCGGTGGGCGACGGCGCCGCCGAGGATGAACCCGCGGGCCTCGATCCCCGCCACCTTCGTCGCGCCGGACTTCTCGAACCGGCCGGCCAATGCGGCGACCACGTCGCGGAACCCGCCCGCGTCGCCGATGAGCGTCGTGATGTCGCGGAACATGATGCCGGGCTTGGGATAGTCCGGGATCGAACGCACCAGGGCCCTAAGATCGATCACTCGCGCCCCTCTCCCACGCTCACGAGCGGCCGGGCGACGGGCAGGACCGAGGTGGCGACGATGACTCCTACGGGGCGCGGCGCCATTGCAGACACTCGCTATCGGGAATGCCGCGAATGTCGCCGGGGGCGTGGCCGTGGTCAAGTGAGGACGCGGGCGGCGGCACGTCGCAGACGAGCGAGGCCCGCCGGTGGCGGGCCTCGCTCGGTGTGCCGGGCTTGCGCTTGCTCAGTCGGGGCGGCGGGATTCGAACCCGCGACCTCGTGGTCCCAAACCACGCGCGCTACCGGGCTGCGCCACACCCCGATGCTGCAGCTGCGAGTTGCGAGACGGCGAGTCGCCAGTGGTTACCAGTTGCCAGTCGCGAGGGAGCAGTCGAGCAACAAGATAGCAGGATGCGGGCTACAGTGGGCGGTGAACCAGCGCCGCAGCGAGCTGGCGGAACGCCTCGCCCCGGTGGCTCACGCCGTGCTTGTCCTCCGCCGTGGCCTCGCCGAAGGTCTTGCCGAGGCCCTCGTGGAAGAACAGCGGGTCATAGCCGAATCCGCCCGTCCCGCGCGGCTCCTCGAGCACCCGTCCCCAGCAGCGGCCGGTGTACGCCTCGGGCGGCGCTCCGGCGCGCCGCACCAGCAGCGCGACGCACACGTAGCAGGCGCGCCGCCGCGGCTCGTCCGCGCCCTGGAGCCGTCGCAGCAGCTCGGCGTTGTTCGCCTCGTCCAACGCCTTGCCGGTCAGCCGGCCCGCCTCCGGCGAGAACCGCTTCGACCGCACGCCCGGCGCTCCGCCCAGGGACAGGACCTCGAGGCCGGAGTCGTCCGCCACCACCGGCAGGCCGGTCAGCCCGACGAAGTACTCGGCCTTCGAGCGCGCGTTGGCCTGGAAGGAGTCGAAGCGCTCGAGCCGTTCTTCCTCGGAGGACCAGTGCACGTGCGCCTCGTCGAGCGACTTCAGCTCCACGTCGGCGCCGGCGGCCGCGAGGATCTCGCGGATCTCCCTCGCCTTGTCGGCGCTGCGGGTCGCGAGCAGCAGGCGCTTCACCAGCCGAGCGCCGAGCGCTGGGCCGCGAAGATCCGCGCGGTCCCCGCGAGCGCGAGATCGAGCATCCGGTCCAGCTGGGCGCGGGCGAAGGTGCCGTGCTCGCCGGTGCCCTGCACTTCCACCAGGCCGTCGGGCTCCGCCACCACCACGTTGGCGTCCACCTCGGCGACCTTGTCCTCGGCGTAGCACAGGTCGAGCCGCGGCTCGCCGTCCACGATGCCCACGCTCACCGCCGCCACCAGCCGCTCGAACGGGTTCTTCACGCCCGCACTACCCGCCAGGCGGGCGCACGCGTCGGCCAGCGCCACGGCCGCGCCGGAGACCGCGGCCGTGCGCGTGCCGCCGTCCGCCTGCAGCACGTCGCAGTCGAGCCGGATGGTGTGCTCGCCGAAGTCGAAGCCGCGGAGCGCCGCGCGGGCGCTGCGGCCGATGAGGCGCTGGATCTCGTGGGTGCGCCCGCCGGCGCCCTGGCGCTCGCGCGGCGTGCGCTCGGTCGTGGCGCGGGGCAGCATCGCGTACTCGGCCGTCACCCAGCCCTGCCCGGTGCCCTTGCGCCAGCCGGGGACGCCCGCCTCGACCGACGCCGTGCACAGGACCAGCGTGCCGCCCATGCGCACCAGGCACGAGCCCTCGGCGTACGGGTTGGCGCCGCGCTCCAGCGCCAAGGGCCGTAGGTCGCCCGCGGCGCGGCCGTCAGCGCGCGGCACCCTTCACCTTCGCGATGAGGCCGGTAGTCGAGAAGCCCGGCTCGAGCGGAATGCGCACCACGCGCCCGCCCCGCGCGGTGACCACGTCGGCGCCCACGATCTCGTCGGGCGCGTAGTCGGCACCCTTGACCAGCACGTCGGGCTCGAGCGCGGCGATCAGGCGGGCGGGCGTGTCCTCGTCGAACAGGACGACCGCGTCCACGCAGGCCAGCGCGCCGAGCACGTAGGCGCGGTCGCGCTCGCGGTTGAGCGGCCGCTCGGGGCCCTTGATACGGCGCACCGACGCGTCGCTGTTGAGGCCGACCACCAGCGCGTCGCCCTCGGCGCGCGCGGCCACCAGCAGCGCCACGTGCCCGCGGTGCAGGACGTCGAACACGCCGTTGGTGAACACCACGGCGCCGCGCACGGCCCGGCGCCACCCGAGCGCGGCGTGGAGATCCAGCAGCCGGGCAGCGGGATCTGGCCGGGCCGCCCCGCCCGGCACTAGAGGGCCGCCTTCGCGCTCGGCGTGAAGTGGAAGCGGACGACCTTCCGCCAGCGGATGACCTGGAACACCACCGAGTCGTCGTACGCCGCCCTGATGGTGATCTCCCTGGGCTCGGACGTGCGGTGGATGTACCACGCGCCGGCCGGCAGCGGGATGCCGAGGGTGTCGGCCATCGCCACCAGCCGCTCGAGGATGACCTTGTCGCTGAGCGCCGGCGCGAACGAGGCCTGGCTCTTCACCTCGTCCTGCATCTGGTAGGCGCGCCAGTACACCGGGACCACGAGGATCGCCGCGTACACGATCGCGGCCAGCACCAGGACCCCGGCGAGGCACCCGAGCCGCATCTTGCCCGCCTCGCGGCGCGGCGCAGCTACCATTGGGACTGCGCTCCTTCCACCACCTGGGTGACCAGCTTGGCGAGGGCGGTCTTGCGCCCGTCGGTCTCCGCGCTGGCGTACTCCCCGTCCACCGTCAGACCGCTCTGCTTCCACAGCGCCTTGCCCTGCTTCTGGTCGAAGATCTCGACGTTCAGGGTGATGACCACGCGGCGCCGGGTGACCGACACCGTGCCCGGCTGGCCGGCCTGATAGGCGAGCGGACTGTCGGGCACGTAAGACGTGATCTCGCCGCGCACCAGCGCGTCGGCCTGGGCCTCGTTCACCTGCCGCAGCCCAAGGCGGCCCGACACCGCGTCGACCAGCGCCGCGTAGACCTCCTGCGTGAGCGCGGGCTCGCCGGTGCGGTTGTCGAACGGCAGCACCGCGACGGTCCTCACCTCGCCGGGAAGGCCGCCGCCGTGGAAGCTGTAGAGGCACCCGCCGGCCGCGACCAGCAGCGCCAGCGCGCCGGCGCTACGGACGACGCCAGATCTCACTGGGGAACGCCCCCCCGCTCTCCCGCCGGTCCACGTCCAGCACGAACCGGATGCTGTGCTCGAGGTCCACGGTCTCGGCGCGCACCACCGCGCCGGTCGAGTCGCGCGTGAGCGACAGCCGGCCGATGGCGCGCTCGCCGCGCGCGGCCGTGGCCCCGAGCAGCGTGTCGCCCCGCAGCTCGAGCGTGGTCACGACGCCGTCGCCGTCGGTGACGCGGTAGACGTGGTGATCCGAGGTCTCGGCCCGCTCCACGCTGGCGACGGAATCGGGCGGCCGCACCACGCCGAGCATGGCCCACACCAGCGACCGGTTCGGCAGCACCTGGCGCACCAGGGACCCGGGCTTCGACCACGCCGAGTCGCCGGCGAGCACGAGCGTGGCGCGGCCGACGACCGGGACGCCGACGTCGAGGCGCAGCGAGTCCGGCGGCGCCAGGCGGACGGCTCCGCGCCCCGTGACCGGGGTGTCGCCGTCGTCGTAGCGCCAGCGGATCGTGAGCAGCGCCGGCGCGGCGGGCAGCGTGCGGGCGGCCGCGGCGGCGAACTCGCGCGGGCTCACCGGCAGGTACGTGCCCGCGGGCACCACCGGCTCCGGCGGGCGGCCGCAGGCCGCGAGCACGGCTGCCGCCGCGATCGCCACCGCCCGTCCGGAGCGGCTCCCCGTCCCGATCCGTATCGTCGTCATCGGGTCAATAGTCGTATCCGAACCATAGCGCCGCGAAGCCCCTCCCCGGGCCGCTCACCGGGTAGTTTCCCGGCAGCGCGTACGCGTCGGTGTTGCCGATGCCGTACCGCCACCCCAGGTCGAGCCGCAGGATCAGCGGCCCGAACAGGCTCATCCGGAGTCCCAAGCCGTAGGAGCCGAGCCAGCCGCGCTCGGTGGCCAGCTCCGACCAGGCGCGTCCGAGGTCGGTGAACACCGCCCCCTGCACGCCCGGGAAACGAATCTCGCCGAGGGGAGAGCCGATGGACAAGTAGTTGGTGAGCGGGAAGCGCCACTCCAGGTTCCCCATCAATGCCCGGTCGCCCGCGAGGTACGAGTACTCCGGGTAGCCGCGCAGCGCCCAGGAGCCGCCGATGGTGACCCGCTCCGGGCGCTCGCCGCCCGCGTAGAAGGCGAAGACCCGCGCCGCGAACGCGGTGTACAGGCCGGTGCGGAGGTAGCGCCGCACGTCGGCCGACACCAGCCAGCTGTCGAGCCGCGCGTTCTGGAGGTCGGTCACGACGCCGGTCGTGAGCTGGGTGAAGCCGCCGTCGATCGGGCCGGTCTCGATCCACAGCGAGTTGTCGCTCACCAGCGACAGGTAGTTCGACGTGACCATCCCGCGGCGGTGGGGGAAGCCGGCCGTGAACGGCTCGGTGGACAGGGTGAAGTCGGTGCGGTCGGAGTAGGCCGCCTGGAACTGGGTCTCGATGCGCGAGTAGCGCGACAGCGGGTAGCGCAGCTCGACGTAGCCGCCGTACGCCGACTCCTGGAACACCTCGTTGAGGTCGCTGGTGTAGAACAGGCCCCGCGTCCGGAACGCGCCCACGCCCCAGTTCAGCCGCCGCGACTGGTCCAGGTAGAGCACCGTGGCGTTGAGGTTGTTCACCAGGCTGCCCAGGCTGCTCCCCTCCTGGTAGGCCAGCACGCTGATGTACATCTGGTGGTCGCTCAGCATGTCGGACAACAGGAGCGTGGCGCCCTGCGCCGAGAGGTAGTTGGGCGAGTACACCGCGCCGCCCGCGGCGAAGTCCAGGGTGTACCGCGCCCGGTAGCGCGCGGGCTCGGCCTGCGCGGCGGAGGTGTCGGACAGCTCGACCCAGCTCCACCCCGGGGGCGGCTGGCCCGCGGCCAGCGTCACGCTGTCGGCCGCGCCGGAGTCGGTCTGCGGCCGGATCGCGTACACGCCGAACGAGAGGCGCTCGAAGCCCGAGACCACGTAGCGCCCGGCCGACGGCACCCACTCGGCGTCGAACACGCCGCCCGGCACCGCGGTCTCGCGGCGGCCGGCGCCGGTCGAGTCCACCGAGTACACGTCGGACGAGCCGTGCCGGTCGGAGGTGAACGTGATCCGCCCGGTGGCCGCCGACCAGCGCGGCCCTTCGTCCTTCCAGTCGCCGTAGGTGAGGTAGCGGATGGCGCGCGTGGCCAGGTCCATCACGAACAGGTTCTGGGCCCCCGTCGCGCCGAACGGCGTGCGGTCGGACGCGAACACGATGCGACGCCCGTCGGGGGCGAACGACGGATCGAGGTCCTGGTAGCGGTCGGCGGTGAGGCGCTCTAGCTCGCCGGTCGCCAGGTGCAGCAGGTACAGGTCCGAGTAGCCGGAGAGCGCCAGACCGGAGAACACGACCTCGGTGCCGTCCGGCGACCAGCTCGGCGAGAGGATGGACACCAGCTCCGGGAACTGGTAGCGGCCCACCACCTTCCGGGCGGTGAGGTCCCAGAAGAACAGCGCGTCGCGGTCCTCGAACTTGCTCGCGAACACCACCACGCCCCTGGGCGAGACGTCGAGCCGCGACGCGAAGGCGTGGAACGACTCGAACTCGGCCGTCCGCTCGCCGCGGACCACCGTGCGCGCGCTCCCCCCTTCCAGCGGGACCGAGTAGATGTCCGTGTAGCCGGTGCGCGGCGAGAGGTAGAGCACCTGGGGCACCGAGTCGAAGGGCGCGGTCCACACCGCGGGCTTGATGGCCAGCGCCGCGATCCGCCGGGCGTCGAGCTCGAGCGGCCGCTGCGCCTCGACCGTGGGGTAGAACCCGCGGCGCATCTCGTACTGCCACTCCGCCGTCAGCTCCGCGAGCGTCCGGCCGAACACCCCGTGCACCAGCTCGGCGAAGTCCGGGTACTTCCAGGCGTCGTCGTACATCTGCACGATGCGCCAGTCGCCGTAGCGCCCCGCCAGGAACCGCACCAGCGTCCCGCCGAGCGGGTAGACGATGCCGCCGGACACGTCGTTGAGCTGCTCGATGGTGGGCAGCCGGGCGCTCACCGTCAGGTCCCGCAGGATCATCGAGTCGCGGCTGTCCTCGCCGAACGACCAGTACTCCGCCAGCCCCTCGGTCCACCACAGCGGCATCCCGACGGTGTGCTGGCGCGGGTACAGCGTGTAGGTGAGGGTGAGCTTCGAGATCTGGAACACGTGCACCAGCTCGTGGCGCAGGCTGTGGCGGAAGTCGGCGTAGCTGCCCGTGAACGGCACCGCCACGCGGTCCTTGAGGAATTCCGTCACCCCGAGCAGCGCCTCGGGCGGCACGAACGGCAGCACGTTGGTCTGTTCGAAGTCCTGGTGCGAGGCGTAGACGATGAGCGGGATGCGCGTCGTGACTTCGTGGCGGAACCGGAACGCGAGGACCCGGTAGCTCTGCTCCGCGTAGGCCAGCGCCACCCGCGCCAGCTCCTCCTCCGCGGGATAGTAGTAGAGGTCGACGTGCGCGCCGTGCAGCACGTGCCAGTCGAAGTGGCGGTACTGGATCTTGTTCTCGCCGAAGGCGCCGTACTGCGCCGAGGCGCGACCCGCGAGGGACAGCGCCGCGAGCGCCGCGAGCAGGGCCGGCCGGGCGAGGGAGCTGCGCACGTCAGCGGCCGATGCGGCGGATGCGATCTCCCTGCACGATCTGATCCAGCACCTCGTCGCCCTGGACCAGCTGGCCGAACACCGTGTAGCCGCCGTCGAGGTGCGGCTGCGGGGAGTGGGTGATGAAGAACTGCGAGCCGCCCGTGTCCGGCCCGGACAGCGCCATGCCCACGGTGCCGCGGGTGTAGCGGCGCGGGTTGATCTCGTCCCGGATCGCCCAGCCCGGCCCGCCGTTCCCGTCGCCGCGCGGGTCCCCGTCCTGGATGACGAAGTTGGGCACGACCCGGTGCCAGCGGCTCCCGTCGAAGTAGTGGCGGCTCACCAGGCGCAGGAAGTTCTGGACCGTGAGCGGCGCGTCGGCCGCGTACAGGATGAGGACGAGGTTGCCGCGCTCGGTCTCGACGGTGACCTGCGGGAGCGCGCCGCCCTGGAGCGCCGGCAGGAACAGCCGCGCCGCGAGGTCCCGGTAATCGGCCACGGACAGGCCCGTCTCCACCGGGTAGGGGTCGCCCCAGTAGCGCCGGGCCAGCGCCGCGCCGAAGCCGTCGGCCGCCGCGCGGCGCACGAGGTAGTCGCCGCTCCGCGGGACGGCCGCCAGGAACTCGCGCTCCACCCGGCCGCGCGCGGCCGCGTCCACGGACGCCACGTCGGCGAGGGCGCGCACCGCCGCGAGCCGGGCGTCGTCCATGGCGTCGTGGTCGGCGCGCCGGTACGCGGCCACCAGGTCGGGCACCAGCGCGGGATCCTGCTCGCGGTCGAGGAGGTCCGTGGCGGCGGCGCGCACCATCGGGTCCGGGTGGGTGAGCCGGCTTCTCGCCAGCGTGCGCAGCGCGGTGTCCCCCCTGGGGACCGCCTCGCCGAGCGACGCCAGCGCCGTCTCCACCACCCGCGCGTCCGAGTCGGCGGCCATCGCCACCAGCGCCGCCCGGGCCGGGTCCGTGGCGGCCACGCCGAGCGCCTCGGCGAGCGCGGCCCGCAGCCGCCAGTCGGCGTCGGCCCGCCAGGCGCCGCCCACCGCGACCGCGCGCTGGGGCACGGCCTGGGCCAGCGCCTGGAGCGCCGCCCGGCGCATCGCGAAGGTGGCGCCCTGCGCGAACCGCTCCTCGAGGACCGGGACGGCGCGCGACCCGCCGAGGGCGCCGAGCGTGGTGACCGCCTGGATGGCGGCGTTGGGATCGCGATCCACGACGCGCGACTGGGCCAGGCCGGCGACGGTCGAGTCGCGGAAGGTCGCGAGCGAGCGCAGCGCCGAGATCCGCACCTGCGCGGCCGAATCGCCCACCAGGCGGCCGAGCACGCCCTCGACCGCGGCCCGCGCGATGCCCGCCGAGTCGGCCAGCTGCGCCGTGAGGCCGCGCGCGGCGTAGCTGCGCGTCAGGTCGTCCGGATCGCCGGCCGCCTCGAGCAGGGCGCCGGCCGCGCCCGGCAGTCGCAGTCGGGTCACGCTGAACACGGCGTTGCGCCGCCACCAGTCGGTGCTGCGGCGCACGTACTCCACCAGCCGCGCGGCCGGCGCCCGGCGGCCGAGGCGCCACGCCTCCTGCAGCGCGGCCGCCGTCGCCGGATCGACGGGCGTGCGGGACGGCGGGTGGCGCAGCAGCAGGGCCTCGATCGCGCGCGCGGCGGTCTCGCCGCCGGTCTTGCACAGCGCGGCCACCAGCTCGACCTGGTCGCTGCCCGCGGCGGTGTCGGGCAGCGCGCTCACCCGGCGCGCCAGCTCGTCGGCCGTCGCGGTGTCGCGCAGCATCCCGAGGGCGAAGGCGGCGTTGGCCCGCACGGTGGTGTCGGGGTCGTCGAGCAGCGCGAGCAGCACCGGCACGCCGGCGTGGTCGCCGATCCGTCCGACGGCGAGCGCGGCCTGGGCACGGACCAGCGCGTCGGGGTCCTGGCCGGCGCGCTGCAGCGCCGCGAGGTCGAACTCGCGCCGGTCCTCGAGCTGGAGCAGCTGCGCGAGCTGGGTGACCTGCCCGTAGTCCTGCGCCGCCGCGGGCCCCGGTGCCGCGCCGGCGGCCAGCAGCGCCACCAGGATCCAGCCCGACTTAGGCATCCATCAGCTCCTCGAGGTGCGCCAGGACGTCGGGCGGCAGACGGGTCGGGCGTCCCGTGCCGTCGACCGAGACCAGCGTCGTCTCGGCGGTGGCGAGGACCGCGCCGTCGTCGCTGCGCTCGATGCGGTAGCCGAAGGCGATCAGGCGCGACCCCACGGCCGTGAGCCACGCCGACACCCGGAGCGGGTCGTCGTAGCGCGCCGACTTCGCGAACCGCACGTGCGCGTCCGACACGGCGAGCCGGACGCCGCGGTCCTCCAGATCACGGTACCGGACCCCGAGCCGCCGCATATGTTCCGTGCGCGCCATCTCGCACCACGCCAGGTAGTGGGCGTGGTACGCGACGCCCATCTGATCGGTCTCGCTGTATCGGACCCGGAACTCGACCGACGATTCGCGCGGTGCCGTCACGACGACTCGCGCCACACGCCGAGCGCCTTGGCCCGGTCGCGTGCGGCGGGCGTCACGAGGTAGGGACCGGCCGCATCGACCGTCTCGCCGCGCGACGCCAGCAGCGCGACGTCGCGCTCGGTCAGCAGCGGCCGGCGCCGCCCGCCGGGACGGCCGGCGCGCGCCACGGCCACCAGCTGCGCGCGGTCACCGCTCCTGGCCTGCGCCGCGTTGGCCTCGTCGGTGTCGAGGTGCAGCTCGGTCGCGTGCGACGGCCCCATCCGCACCGCCACGTCGTGCAGCGTGACGCGGCGGCCCGGCGGCCCGCACTCCACCGCCACCACGTCACCGTCCGCGACGCCGAGCGCCTTGGCGTCGCCGGGGGCGACGTGCAGGTGGCGCTGCGCCACGATGACACCCGACTCGAGCGAGACCTTCCCCGCCGGTCCCTCGAGCGTGACCCCGCCGGTCGAGCCGTCGAGGCGCCCGGAGACCTTCACCGGCGCCGTGATCCCGAGCGCCCGGCAGTCGGCCGGCGACAGCTCCAGCTGCGTCTGCCCGCGCGCCGGCCCGACGATGCGCACGCCCTCGATCCGCCCGCCCCGGCCCACGACCGCCACGGTCTCGGCCGCCGCGTACTGGCCGGGCTGGGTGATGCCGCGCTGCGGGGTCGGGCTCTTCCCGGCGCCGAACAGCGCGGCGAAGTCGCGCTCCGACACGTGGAGGTGCCGGTTCGAGACGCCGATGGGCACCTCGCGCGGACTCCTCGCGGTGGCCGCGCGCGCCTGACCGGCCTTCGAGCCCGAGGGCAGCGGCGCGGGACCGCGGCCGGCAGCCGCCTGGCGTGCGGCCGCCACGACCGCCGGATACTCCGGGCGGTGCCGCGGATGTCCGGCGGGCCGGCGGATCGGACCCACGTCGGACAACGACTGCGCCGAGCCGGCCCACGGCGGCAGCGCCCCCGGCGTCGGGCGTCCGGGCGGCTCCGGGCGTACCGGACCCGGCACCCACGCGTGCGCCCCGGCGCCGGCGAGCCGGCTGGCGATCCTCTCCGACAGTCCTTCCAGCTCGTGCTTGTTCATGCCGCACCTCGGCGATGGGCGCGCAGGAATTCATCCACGATCCGCTGCACTTCGTCCGGAGACAGCGGTGGCGCCGCGGACTTCGTCGCGCCCGCTGGCGGCGGGGAGGCAGCGGCAACAGTCTCCGGCCTCCGCTCACCGGTCGTACTCGTAACCATCGCAGACTTGGCGTCTCGCGACTCCACTGTACTCCGTCCACCGTCATACTCTCGTATTTCCCGCGCCAGCCGCTTGATGTTCACCAGGTGCAGCGCGCTGATGTTGTCGCTCGTGCTGCTGCCCCCGATCGTGCCGGGCCCCAGGGTCATGGCCGGCGCGAGACCCGTCGTGTAGCCGGTGGCGCCCATCGCGGCCATGGTATTCACCAGGATGCGGAAGGCCGGCTTCTCCTCGAAGAACCGCCGGATGACCTGCTCGTCGCGGCAGTGGATCGCGAGCGAGTGCCCCACCCCGCCGAAGCGGAGCAGCGCGATGCTCCGCTCGCAGCACGCCTCCCAGCCGTCCTCGACGTAGTAGGCCAGCACCGGCGAGAGCTTCTCGCGCGAGAAGAACTCGTCGCGTCCCACCTCGCGGCACTCGACCACCAGGACGCGCGTCCCCGACGGGACGCGGACGCCCGCCCGCTCGGCGATGAGCGCCGCCGCCTGCCCGACGATCTCGTGCGAGATGCCGCCGCTGCGCGGGTCCTGCATCGCGCGCTGCAGCCGGGCCCGGTCGTCGCCGGTCACGAAATGCGCGCCGTTGCGCGCCAGCTCCCGCCGCGCCTCGCCGTCCACCGGCGCGTCGCACACCACCGAGTTCTCGGCCGAGCAGAGCACGCCGTTGTCGAACGCCTTGCCGTTGACGATGTCGCGCGCCGCCTTCGCCACGTCGGCGGTGCGCTCGACGATGGCCGGCACGTTGCCCGGGCCCACCCCGAAGGCCGGCTTCCCCGAGCTGTACGCGGCGCGGACCATGTCCGAGCCGCCCGTCGCGAGGATCACCGCGGTCAGCCGGTGGTGCATCAGCTCGCGGGTGCCCTCGAGCGTCGGGTCGGTCATCGCGAGCACCAGGTCCTTCGGCGCCCCGGCTCCTTCGGCGGCCTCCGCCATCACGCGCACCGCCTCGCCGATGCACCTGACCGCGCGGGGATGCGGCGACATCACGATCGCGTTGCGCGCCTTGACGCTGATCAGCGCCTTGTAGATCGCGGTCGACGTGGGGTTGGTGGTGGGAATCAGGGCCGCGACGACGCCCATCGGCACGGCCAGCTCCTGGACCCCGATCTCCGGCAGGTCCCGGATGATCCCCACGGTCTTGAGCGGCAGGATGTAGCGGAGGACGTCGTCCGCGGCGAAGCGGTTCTTGAGGACCTTGTCCTCGTACCGGCCCATCCGGGTCTCGTCCACCGCCATGCGCGCCAGCCGCTCGGCCTCCGCCGAGGCGGCGTGGCCCATGGCTTCGACGACCCGGTCGGTCTGCTCCTGGGTCGCGCGTGCGAAGGCCCGCTGAGCCTCGTCGGCGCGACGCACGAGGTCGCGGGCCTCCTGGAGCGATGCGAGATCGCGATCCACGGATCGCTCCGGCGGGCTCTAGGTGGCGTGCCCCAGCCGCCGGAACAGCGCCAGCAGCTCGTCGCGATTGGCGCGCGAGAGCTCGCGGCCCTTCAGAGGAAAGTCGGGGGTCTGGCGGGCGCGGTGCCGCAGCTCGACCACCTTCATGTCTTCGAGGCGCTGCGGCGAGCGGCGCGGGGGCCCGGCGGCGCCGCCCTCCTCCTCGTCGTGCTCCAGCGCTTCGAGCTGGGGATCGGGGCGCGGAATGACGTGCACGCTCACCAGCTCCCCCACCCGCTCGGCGGCGGCCGCGCCCGCGTCCACCGCCGACTTCACGGAGGCGGTGTCGCCGGCGAACAGGACCGTGACCAGGGCGGCGTCCACCCGCTCGGTGCCGAGCAGCTCGACCGGCGCCGCCTTCAGGCCGGCGTCGGCCGCCTCCACGGCGCCCACCAGTCCCCTGGTCTCGATCAGGCCGAGGGCCTGCTCGGTCCAGGACACGGCGCTACTCCGAGGCGCCCTTCGGGAGGATCAGCTCAAGTTCCGCGTGCGGCCGCGGGATGACGTGCACCGAGACCAGCTCGCCGACCCGCTCGGCGGCCGCGGCGCCGGCGTCCGTGGCGGCCTTCACCGCCCCGACGTCGCCGCGCACCATCACGGTCACGTACCCGCCGCCCACTTTCTCCTTGCCGATCAGCTTCACACTGGCGGCCTTGACCATGGCGTCCGCCGCCTCGATCGAGCCGACGAGGCCCTTGGTCTCTATGAGCCCAAGTGCTTCAAGTGGCATGGCTCCTCCGGATGTAGCACGGATGGGGAACGTCCGGTGCTACGATAGGTGCTCCCGCAGCAAAAGTCAAATGCCGCAAACGCTTGCGCCCCCTCCGGGGGGCCGGCATCTTGTCCCCGCGTGAGCGCGCCGCACGGAGCCAGACCACCGACCGGGACGTCCTTCGCGCCGCCCGCTGGATCCCACCCCGGCACGGGCGCGACCGCGCAGGACGGAGGCTGACGCCTGACCGAGACGTCCTTCGCGCCGCCCGCTGGATCCCACCCCGGCACGGGCGCGACCGGCGAGCGCGTCGTGGTGGTCGGAGATGCGCACCTCGGGTCGACCGACCCGGGCGACCTCGGGGCGTTCCACGAGTTCCTCGCGGCCGTCCCCGCGTTCACCCGGCGCCTCGTGATCATGGGCGACCTGTTCGACTTCTGGTTCGAGTACAAGTTCGTCATCCCCAGGCGGCCGTTCGGGACCCTGGCGCGGCTCGCGGCGCTGGTCCAGCAGGGGGTGGCGGTCGAGGCGTTCGGCGGGAACCACGACCGCTGGGGCGGCTCGTTCTGGCGCCGGGACCTCGGCGTCCCGTTCCATCGGGAAGGCGCCGAGCTGGAGCTGGCGGGCCGCAGGGCGTGGGTCATCCACGGCGACGGATTGACCGAGACCAAGCTGGGCGGCCGCATCATCCACCGGGTCACGCGGCACCCGATCACGGTGGGCCTGTTCCGCGCGCTGCATCCCGACATCGGATTCTGGCTGGCGGACCGGCTCTCGGGAGGGCTGGCCGAGGCCAACCGCACCGACGCGGCGATGGACCGGGCGGCAGCGGCGCAGGAGCGCTACGCGCGGGCGCTGCTCGACCGGCGGCCCGAGCTGGCCCTGGTCGTGATGGCGCACACGCACCGGGCGCGGCTGGTGGAGCACGCGCCGGGGCGGTTCTACCTGAACGCGGGGCAGTGGGTGCGGGATCGGAGCTACGCGGTCGTCGATCCAGACGCGATCCGTCTGATGAAATGGCCTGAGCGACCGGAGCCAATGCAACGGTGAGAAGTGAGAGGTGAGACGTGAGACGTTCGAGTGAGACGTGAGAGGTCGAAAGGCGTGAGAAGTTCTTGAGCCGTGGGGGGTGAGGCCTTACCTGTCACGGCTTCTGCCTCTCACCTCTCACTTGAACCTCTCACCTTTCACGTCTCACCTCTCACAGCCGTGGCTCACCCCTCCCCTAGCACTTTCAGCTCGACATCCTTGACCCGCTCCCCCAGGAACATCCGTCCCACCGTCACGAACCTCTTCACGTCGTCGCTCACCACGAAGTGCACGTGCGCCGTCGCCGTCGCGGGCGCGTGCAGCGTCGAGCGGGCCAGCTCGCGCGATACCGCCGCCGCCGTCTCCTCGGCGCTGTCGATCAGCCGCACCGAGGGACCGAGCAGCGCACCGAGCAGCGGCTTCAGCAGCGGGTAGTGGGTGCAGCCGAGCACGAGCGTGTCGATGTCGCGGGCGCGGAGCGGCGCGAGGTACTCCTCGGCGATCAGCCGCGTCGCCCCGTGATCGAGCCAGCCCTCCTCCACCAGCGGGACGAACAGCGGGCACGCCTGGGACGTGACCTGCGCTTTCCCGTTCGCGGCCTCGATCGCGCGGACGTAGGCGCCGCTCGCCACGGTGCCGGCCGTGCCGATCACGCCGATGCGTCCGCCGCGGCTCGCCCCGACCGCCGCGCGGGCGCCCGGCTCGATCACGCCCTCGACCTCGACCGGGGACGCCTCGCGCAGGTGCGCGAGGGCGTGGGCACTGGCGGTGTTGCAGGCCACGACCACCAGCTTGACGTCGCGCGAGAGGAGGAACTCCAGGATCTCGCCGCTGTAGCGCCGCACGGTCTCCGGCGACTTGTTGCCGTACGGCACCCGCGCGGTGTCGCCGAAGTAGATCAGCGACTCGTGCGGCAGCTGGCGCATCAGCTCGCGGACCACGGTGAGCCCGCCGATGCCGGAGTCGAACACGCCGATCGGCCGGCGGTTCACTTCAGGGGCACCTCGACTCCCACGCCGGTCGCGCCGCCCGGCAGGGCGCGCGCCTTGAGCGTGGCCGGAAAGTCGTACAGGTTGGCCGACACCCAGGCCTCGGCGGCGGCGAGGAAGTGGTTGAACACCAGCAGCACGATCCAGTCCTCGCGCTCCTGGGTGTGCGAGGCCACGAACTTGCCGCGCGCCCGCGCGTAGTCCAGCTGCCACTGCGCCTTCCACACCATCGTGGCGCAGACGCCTTCCCAGGTGAGGAACAGTCCGCCCACGACGTTCCGCCCGAGCCGCGCCTGGCCCCACCCGGGGATGAGGAGCGAGCGGAGGAACGCGCCGCCCGGCGTGACCGGCGGGACGGGCCTGACCGAGTCGCCCCGGACCGGCCGCGCCCGCGCGGTGTCCGGGCCCTGCCCCGCGGTGTCGCCGGGGGCCGGCCGGAGCGTGTCCACCGGCGCGGGGCGCGCCGGCGGGTTCTGCGCCGCGAGCGGCGCGGCCGCCAGCGCGGCGGCCGCGACCAGCCACCGGATCCTCACGCGCCCACCAGCACGCGCAGCCGCCCGGGCTCGAGGGTCACCTCGACCTCCCGTGACTCGGGCGCGCGCACCTCGCCGTCGAGATGCAGCAGCAGCGGCCGGTCGGTCGACCGGATCCTGAGGGACGCCGTCCTGAACATCGCCACTTCCGCGAGCCCGGTGTGCTTCCCGCTCAGCACCTTCGGCACGTAACGGAGGAACTTCCCGAGGCCGACCTTGCGGATCAGGCACACGTCGAGCAGGCCGTCGGAAGGATCCGCGTCCGGCGTCAGGTAGAAGCCGCCGCCGGCGCTCCGGCCGATGGAGCACTCCAGCATCATCATCGGCCCGGTCTCGCGGTGCGCGATCGAGGCGACCTCGAGGACCGGGGCGCGGAAGCTCACGAACGACTTGTACACCGCCACCACGTAGACGGCGAGCCCGCTCAGCTTGGTGGTCTGGTTCGCCTGGCGAGCCACCTCGGCGTCGAAGCCGATGCCGAGCGAGTTGTCGAAGTACTCGCCGACCACCTTGCCGACGTCGAACCGCCGCACGCCGGCGGCCGCGATGCGCCGGGCGGCCTCCTCCGGCGCGCACTTGTAGACGTTGACCAGCTTGGCGAAGTCGTTCCCGGTGCCGATCGGGATGGTGCCGAGCGCCGGCCCGGTGGCGCCGTCGGCCGCGGGCGGTGCCTGGAGCAGCCCGTTCGCCACTTCGTGCACGGTGCCGTCGCCGCCGGCCGCGACGATGCGCTCGACCCCCCGCGTCGCCGCCTCGCGCGCGAGCCCGACCGCGTCCCCCGGCGCCGAGGTCTCGACCACGTCGAACGTCAGGCCGGCGTCGCGCAGGGCGCGCTCGATCCGCGGGCGCAGCTTGCGGCCGAGGCCGTGGCCGCTGGCGGGATTGAGGATCAGCTGGGTGGCGTTCACGGTGGACCCGAACCTACCACCGGCGCGGGCCGGATGAAAGCCGCCGCCCGGCTCGCGCGCGGCGCGGCGGGACCGCTGCCGCTACGCCGAGGGGTACGGCGGGAACGCGCGCTGCCAGCGCTTGCGCCGCTGGTGGGCGCGCGCGAGCTCCAGGAACACGCCCAGGTCGCGGTCCAGGTCCGACTGCGTGCCGTCGAAGTAGAAGTTGCGGATCGGCAGGCCGCCGAGGTCCCGGCTGAGCCGCGGGTAGATCGCCTCGCACACGATCCCGTTCATGCAGGTGAACGGGCTGATGTCGATCACGCCGTCGACGCCCCGGCGCGCGAGCTCCACCACCTTCCCGACGTTCACCACCATCTCGCCGAAGGCGCCCGTCGCCGGCAGGTACGGCCGCGCCGCCGCGAGGAGCGAGCGGATGGCCGGCTCCTCGAGGCCCCGGAAGTCGTCGCGCACCGGAGCGAGCAGCCGCTGCTCGTCGCGCCGCTGCACGTGGTGGCGCAGCCGCGCCACGAGGTGCTCCACCGTGAGCAGCCGGTGCCGCAGGGCGAGCTTCCGCACGTGGTCGGCGTTGACGTACCAGATCCACTCGGTGATGTCCGACATCCAGGCCTCGGCGCCCTGCGCCTCCAGGCGCCGCACCAGGTCGTCGTTGGAGAACGTGTTCAGCCGGCAGAAGATCTCGCCCACCACGCCGATGAGCGGCCGGGAGCGGTCGCGCCGGCCCGGGACCCTGCGGAACCGGTCGCGCGAGCGCACGATCGCGGCGCGGAGCGCCGCGAGCTGTGGTGCCGGTGTGAGCGGAGACCGCTCGATGGCGTCGCAGACGTCGGCGAGCGACGCCTCGTGCGCCGCGTCGGCCGACCCCGCCTCCAGCTCGTGCGGCCGGTGGATCAGCGTCAGCTTGCGGAGGATGTCGCCGGCCACCAGGCCGCGCCAGCCGCTGCGGATGAACTGCGGCCCCACGCCGAGGTCGCCGTAGCTCCCGTCCGCGTTGGTGGAGACGACCGCCGTCTCCGTGTAGCCGTTCTCGTCCAGCACGTGGCGGAGGAACGGCGCGTACTGCCCGAACCGGCACGGCCCGCCGGCGGTGGGCATGAAGAACGCCACGCGCGCGGGGTCCACGTCCGGCCGCTCGAGCACCTTGAGGTAGTCGCCCGCCGTGATCTTCGCCGGATAGCACTCGTCGCCGGAGGTGAACCGGCTTCCCACCTCGAGGGTGCGCTGGTCGGAGGGCGGCGTGACGTCGGCGTCGATGCCGTGGGCGCGGAAGCAGGCCGCGAACGCGCGGGCGCTCCCGTCCGCCATCGGGGCGACGTAGACGCGCTTCCCGCTCAGCGGGTGCCGGCCGTCGCCGTCCGCTCGGCCTGCGGCTGGTAGCATCGCAGGATGCCCTTGCTGTCGAGGTAGGCTTCGCAGCGCGTCATGTAGCCGGCGTCGTCGCCGTGGCCGTCGAAGTCGAGCACCAGCATCGGCGAGCCGGCGGCGCGCCGGGCGAACCGCTTGATGTAGGAATCCGGCCCGCACTTGAAGTTGGAGACGTACACCACGTGCAGGCCGGCGCGCGCCGCCGCCAGCCGCGCCGCGGACAGGATCCGCCGCCCCGACGCCCAGTACATGTTCGCGTGCAGGTCGGCGACCGGCTCCTCGCCGGTCACCAGGAAATCCACCGGGATCACGTTGGCGCCGTAGCGGTGGCGCAGCTTGCGCGGCACGTCGCAGTTGACGTTGCGGTCGTAGATGTTGTAGGCGCGGCCCATCAGCACCACGCCGGGCTCGCCGGTCTCCTCGAGCGCCGCGAGCGCCCGGCGACCCGCCTCCAGCAGCCGGGCGCGGAACTCCCGCTGCGCGGCGTACGCCGCGTCCACCGCCCGGTCGCTGGCGCGCCGCCGCACGCCGAGCCTGCGCATCGCCTCGGCGAGACCCTCCTTCACCTGCCACGGACCCAGCTGGAAGTGGAGCGTCGGCATCAGGAACTTCGCCTGGTGCGGCTCGAAGGCGGGCGCGAACCGCAGCACGTGCCCGAGCGTCTGGCTCCACGGGCAGTAGTGCGACGGGCAGCTCGACCCGGGCTCCGCCTCGGCGTTCGCCACGACCGGCAGCAGCACGTAGTCCACGCCCGCCTCGAGCAGCGCGCGCACGTGGCCGTGCGCGACCTGGATCGGATAGCAGGGCTGCGCGATCGCCGCCTCGACCCCCGCCGCGGCGATGCCCGGGTCGGTGGGCGGCGAGAGCACGACCTCGAACCCCAGCTCCGTCAGGTAGCGGTGCCAGAACGGCCAGCGCTCGAGGGTGGGAATCGCCCGGGGCACGCCGATCCGGAGCCCCGGGCCGTTCGCCGCCGGCGCGGGCCCGGCGCCGATCTCGTCCAGCAGCCGCTCGCGCAGCGCGAACAGGTCCTCGATCACCGGCGTGCGCCCGGTCGGCGACGGCTTGCGGAACTTGTCGGAGCACTTGTCGCCCCAGTAGCTCCGCTGGCCCTCGATCACGATCTCCTTCATGTCGCACAGATTCGAGCACGCCTTGCACACGAAGTCGCGGCTGGTGAAGCGGAGCCCGGCCAGGTCGTAGCCGCGGAACCGCGAGCGCGCACCGGCCGCGCGGTGCCACTCGCGCGCGATCAGCGCCATCCCGATCGCGCCGATGACGCCGTTGTGCGGCGGCACCGTGATCTTCTTCCCCAGGATGCGCGCGAACGCCGCCGCCACCGCGTCGTTGTAGGCGGTGCCCCCCTGGAAGTAGATCGTCTCGCCGATCCGGCGCCCGCGCACCACGCGGTTCAGGTAGTTCAGCGCGATGGAGTAGCTCAGCCCGGCCAGGAGGTTGGGCACCGTCTCGCCGCGGTGCAGCCACGCCGTGACGTCGCGCTCCATGAACACCGTGCAGCGCTCCCCGAGCCGGGTGGGCGCCGGTGCGGCCAGCGCCAGGCGGGCGAACTCGCGGTCGATGCTCACGCCGAGCTTCTCGGCCTGCTGCTCGAGGAACGAGCCGGTGCCCGCCGCGCACGCCTCGTTCATCGCGAAGTCCACCACCACGCCGTTCTCGATGGAGATGAACTTCGAGTCCTGGCCCCCGATCTCGAAGATCGTGTCGACCGGCGCGCTGCCGAGCGTCCGGCTCACGCGCCACGCGCCGGTCTTGTGGGCGGTGATCTCGTCGTTCACCACGTCGGCGCCGACGTACTCCGCGATCAGCTCGCGGCCCGACCCGGTCGTCCCGACCCCGCGGACGTCGAGCCGCGCGCCCCACCGCTCCGCCACCTCGGAGAGCCCCTGCTGCACCGCCTCCATCGGCCGGCCGGAGGTGCGGAGGTAGATCTCGTGGATCAGCGCGCCGGCCTCGTCGGTCACCACCACGTTGGTGGACACGCTGCCGACGTCGATGCCCAGGTACGCGGGGATGGGCGCGCCGCCGGGGGGCGGCGCGTAGGGCGTGACCTGGTGGCGCAGCAGCACGACGTCGTCCATGGCGAGTGCCGGCGTCTCGGGCGCGGGCGCCGCCGCGCTCGCGTGCTGGCCGAGCCGGTGGATGTCGCGGAAGCTGCGCTTGCGGGTTTCCGCCGCCTCGAGGATCGCCGCCCCGATCGCGCCGCACCACGCGTAGTGCTCCGGCACCACCAGCGCCTCGCCAGGGAGCCGGAACACCTCGCGCAGCGCCTCCCGGACCCCGGTGTTCTGCGACACGGCGCCGATCAGGGCCACCGGCGGCGCGACCCTGCGGCCCTTCACGACGCTGGACTTGAAGTTCCGCGCCACCGCGTCGCACAGCCCGCGCAGGATCTCCGCCGGCGTGTAGCCCTTCTGCTGGGCGTGGATCATGTCGCTGCGCGCGAACACCGAGCAGCGTCCGGCGATCGACGCCGCCCGGGAGGCGCCGGCCACCACGCCGCCGACCTCCTCCACGCCGTAGCGCATCCGCGCCGCCTGCTGGTCGAGAAAAGAGCCGGTGCCGGCCGCGCACTCTCCGCTCCGGTCGTAGTCCACGATGCTCGTGCTGTCCAGCCGGAGATACTTCGAGCTCTCGCCGCCGAGCTCGAACACGGTCGCCACACCGGGATGGCACTCCGCCATCATCCGGGCGATGGCCTTGAATTCGTTCTCGTAGTAGAGCCCGAGGATCTGCGCGATGGTGCGGCTGCCCGAGCCGGTGACCCGGATGCCCTCGACCTGCTCCTCGCGCACCACGCCGTACAGCTCGCGCAGCAGGTCGTAGGCGCTCTGGATGGGGCTGCCGGCGATGCGGAGGTACTCGGAGAGCACGAGCGGCCGGTCGCCGTGCGCCGTGAGACGGAATACGGGCGCCGCCTCGCACAGCTGCGCGAGCGCCGGCCGGTCGTCCTCTCCGCCGAGCGCCGCCAGCTTCAGGCTGATCGCGCCGATGTCCAGCCCGATGTTGATGCCCATCGGGTGCTCCTTCGGCCTGCCGTCGTGAGCCGACGCCCCCGTAGATCAGAGGGCCAGGCCGCAGTCACCGCGAAATTTGCGCCAGACTCTCTCGGATTTGACCGTACCGGCGACCTGTACCGTTCCAGACGCCGGGCCGAGCGACGCTAACTGGCTGTGCCGCCATGACTTGCTCCAGCGCCAGGCCGGCCCGACGCCGCCGGTTCGGCCCCGGCCGGCGGGGCGGCATTCCGGGCGCGCCGGGGGGCCTGGGCGCCGAGCGTCACCCGCTGCTTACCACCAGCGAGCGCTCCTTGGCAAGCAGCGGACGGCACAGTCACGCCGGCCACGTCGCGACCAGGCCGCCCGTGGGGTCGGGCTCGAGGCGCAGGTCCGCCAGTGACGGCAGCAGGGCGTCGGCCCTGGTCAGGGCGTCGGCCGGGGTGGTCGTGAGCACCGCGAGCACTCTCATGCCGGCGTCCTTCCCCGCCGCGAGGCCGGTGGGCGAGTCCTCCATGACGAGGCAGTCGGCCGGGGCCACCTCGAGCCGGCAGGCGGCCTGCAGGTATCCCTCGGGATCGGGCTTGCTGCGGCGCACGTCGTCGGCGGTGACGAAGACGCTGGGGATCGGGAGGCCGGCGGTGGTCATCCGCAGGATCGCGACCGCGCGGTCGCACGAGGTCACGAGCGCGCGCCGGGTCTCGTCAAGCCCGGCGAGCAGCGCCGCGGCGCCGGGGAATGCCACCAGCCCGCGGGCCTCGACCGCTTCGAGGCGGTCGAGCGCGCGCGACTCCGCCGCCGCGTCGAGGTGCGGCGCCACCATCCGCACCGTGTCGGAGGTCCGGCGGCCCTGCGCGACGGCGAGGAACGGCGCGGGGTCGAGCCCGCGCTCGGCGGCCCAGGTCTCCCACACCAGCCGGATGCAGCGTCGCGAGTCCACGAGGACGCCGTCGAGGTCGAACAGGACGGCCCGGCACCCCAGCCGGGGCACTCGGCCCGACTCCGTCCGCCCGACGGCCTAGCGCTCGCCGGGAGGCGCTCCGGGCCGCGACTCGTTGCGCTCCTCGAGGCGCATCTCGATCAGCTGGCGCACGGAGAGCGCGATCTCGAACATGATCAACGCCACCGCCCAGTCGAGCAGCTGGCGCGGAAAGACGCCCACCCACGGCAGGGTCCAGTTGAAGAGGTTCAGCACCTTCTCGAGGATCGCCAGACCGAACACGAAGAACGCCGCTCCGAGAAAGATCGGAGCGTGAAACTGCGGACTCTGCGCAGCCATGGTCGACTACTCCTGGTTGGGGGGCGGGCCCGGAGATCGGCGCGGCCGTGCTTCGCGTCGCGGGAACGTGTCTGCCGCGATTCCCCGGAACTCCAGCGGACTCCCTGGAACCACGAATAGTAAGGCGCCGCCTCGTCCCCTGGCCAGAACGGCGTCAGGGGCCGGCGACCAGGCCGACCATCTGCACCACTTCGAAGTCCGAGCCGTGCAGCCGCTTCATCAGGTTGATGTCGGCGTCGTTCCAGCGCGGGTCCGGCGCGCCGCTCACGAAAAAGCCGCTGCCGTTGTCCGCCAGCATCATGCCGTAGCGCTTCAACGCCGCGAGGATCACCTGCACGTCGGCGGGAAACGTCGAGATGTCCACGCCCGCCTTGAGGCGCACCCGCATCCCCATCGGCGGCAGGTTGGCCGAGGTCTGGCTGCTGGCCCAGTGCCGCGCGGGCGGCACGTAGGCCTCGCGGGTGACGGGACAGGTGAAGCGCAGCGCGTGCGTGATGGCGCCGGCCGCCACCTCGTCGTAGCGGGCGAGGCCGGGGAAGATCGGCAGGCCCGCGGCGTCGGCGGACGTCCAGCCGGCCGGCCGGAGCGCGTCGGACGAGAGATCGAACACGGCGCCGGAGCCCGCCGTCCAGCTCGCTCCGCCGTTCACCGGGTGCGCGTCGTAGAGCTCGTAGAGCATCCAGTGGTCCACGTCGATCACCAGCACGTGGCGGTCGCCGGTCGACGACGGGCCGCCCTCGATCGGCGCCGAGGGCGGGATCGGATACGGACCCGGATCGCTCTCGTCGGCGTAGTCGAAGCTGACCGGCACCCGGGCCTGCGAGCCCGGCACGGTCACGAACGGGATGCCCCACGGGACGCCGTCGTACACGGTGCCGAAGTCGGGATGCAGCGCGTTCCCGGCGCCGCACGAGGCGATGAGGCTGTCCGAGCTGGAATCCACCGGGTCCTGGGAGACGTCGCGGTTCCACGGGTTGTCGGCGGGAAAGACGGTGCGCGACGGCAGCGGCGGAGGCGTGCCCGAGGTGCCGGGCTCCGTGCCCGACCGCGCGCACGCCGTCAGGCAGCACGCCCATCCCAGACTCGCGACGCACCAGAGCGCTCGCTTCATGCCGACCCGGACCGTCGTGTCGGGTTGGAGTGGCGGGAGCGTGTGGGAATCGAACCCACCAGGGTCTGCTGAGCAGGCCCCAGCTGGTTTTGAAGACCAGTCAGACCACCAGGCCCGATCCGCCCCCGCGCTTGCTTTTCAGGGCTGCGATACCCCGCGGTGTCCCCCTCGTGTCCCCCGGCTGTCCCCCGCGCTCCTGCGGGCGCCGGCCCCCTGCCGACGAAGGATGCCAGCCGTGCGACTCCGTCGGCAAGGCCGCGGCCGGGCACGACGCCGTGGCGGGCGGCGCCGGCCGCGTGGGCCGCTCGCTCCCGGGCCGCCACTCGGGGCTGGCGGCCTCGCGCTCCGGCTTCTAACGTCACTCATGGCGACCCACGACTCGGCGGCCCCGACCGTGGCGTGCGCCGACACACAGCGCGGAGGTCCCGGAGCTTGTTCGCGCGAGGAGCCGCCTAGCCGTGCCGGGGGAGTATCGGATCGACCGGTCCGAGCGCGTCGTGTACTCCCGCGCCTGGGGCGTGTTCACGGACGCCGATCTGGCCGAGATCCGCGCCGCCCTGTTCAAGGACCCGGCCTTCAACCCCGATCTCGCGATCCTCATCGACCTGAGCGACGTCACCGAGCTCAAGCTGACCTCGCGCGCCCTGCTCAACCTGGCCATGACCACCCGGTTCGCCCCGACCGTGCGCCGGGCGCTCGTCGCGTCGAGCGATGTGGCCTACGGCATGGGGCGCATGTTCGCCATCCTCACCGGCCGCGAGGAGCGGGTCCAGGTCTTCCGCGACCGCGCGAGCGCCCTGGAGTGGCTGGGGGTGCGGAGTCGCTGACGGCCCGACCGCGCCGGTTTGACAGGTGCGCAGCGCGGTGGTTGTATCTGTCGCCTTCCCACGACCCCATCGTTCACGCCGTTCCGTACCCGAGGAGGGAAGCATGGCCGCCGTGCCGAGCCTGGAACCGGTCCTGAAGGCGCTCGAGGAGGGTCGCGTCATCCGCTCGTGGGTCTCCATCGCGCTGAAGGTGTGCGCGGTGCTGGCCGTGATCGGAGGCCTGGTGGGCGCCTACCGGGCGTTGAAGGGCCTCTCCGAGTCCGGCCAGACCGGCGCGGGCCTGCTGCTCGCGCTGCTCATGGTCGTCGCCGTGGTGATGATGGCGCAGATCCTGTGGTACCGCGCCGGCACGGTCGCCAAGCTCCCGGACTCGCGGTTCACCGTGATCCCGATCTTCTCGCAGCTGCTGCGCTCCGCCGGCGAGATCTACGCGGCCTTCGCCGCCGTGTTCGGGGTCGGCGGCATGATCTTCATGTGGGTGGCCAAGCAGAGTCCGCTCGGGATGATCGGCGGGTTCGCGACCTGGCTCCCGCGCGCCGCCGCGGGGATCGAGAGCTCGTTCGTCGGCGGGATCCTGTTCCTGATCTACATGGCCGTGGTGGGGTTCTTCGCGCTGGTCCTGTTCTACGCCGCCGCGGAAGCCAGCATCGCGATCGTCGCCATCGCGCAGAACACCGAACGCCGGTAGCGCGCGCCGCGCGCTCCCCGTCGCAACGCCGAACCGGCCCCCGATGCGAGGGCCGGTTTGGCGTTCCGGCGGGCGGGCGGCGCTACCGCCCGGCCCCGCCCTACAGCGACTTCAGGAACGTGATGAGCGCCGCCTGCTCGCTCGGCGTGAGCTGGAGGAAGCGCGCCGTCGCGTCGCCCGCCTCCCTCCGGTGCCGCTGGATCGCGTCGCGCAGCGTGAACGAGTTCCCGTCGTGCATCAGGCGCGGGCGGAACCGCACGCCCCACAGCGGCGCCGTGCGCACCTTGTTGCGGGCGCCGAGCACGCTGTCCATCGAGAACTCCTGCCACTTGTACCGTTCGTAGCGCCGGCCGTAGTGCTCCGGCACGGCGATGGCGATGCCGTCGCCGGTGCCGACGTCGTGGA
The DNA here is from genome assembly GCA_035623395.1 of Gemmatimonadales bacterium. GTDB lineage: Bacteria > Gemmatimonadota > Gemmatimonadetes > Gemmatimonadales > JACORV01 > Fen-1245. The sequence goes on from DASPTN010000101.1 coordinate 30,075, forward strand.
GCAGGAAGTCCCCGAACGGATGGAACACCTTGCCGGCGAGCGCGCCCGACACGGTGTCGCGGCCGCCGTCGATGACCGTGCCCGCGGCGGCGGTCATCAGGCTCCGCACGTGGCAGGTGACGCAGCCGATGCTGTCGAACAGCGCCGATCCCCACTTCGCCGTCGAGGTGGCCGCGAGGATGCTGTCGCGCGCCGGCGCCTTCGTGGCCCGCATGAACCGGGCGAACCGGTCGATGTCCGAGAGCCCGTCCGCTCCCGGCGTGTCGTTCGGCTCGGCCACCGTGTTGCAGACGTTGGTGACCTCGTCCGGGAAGAGCGGGTTGGTGATGCCCATCTCGTTGAGGTACGCGTCACCGGCGAACGACAGCACGCTGGCGTGCTGGTCCTTCCAGCCGAACCGGCCCACGCCGGTCATGCCCGGCGACTCGACGATCGGGACGAACAGCGCCTGCCCGTGGATCCTGCCGTTGGTCAGCCGGCGCTGGTCGCGGGCGATCTGCAGCAAGGTCGCGTCGGAGATCGCCTCCACCAGCCCGTCGCCCAGCAGGTTGAGCGAGGCGCGGCGCGTGCTGATGGTGTCCTGGTCGGGCACGCGCTCCTGCACCTCGCTGTCGGGGAAGGCCGCGTTCGGGCAGATGGCGCGGTCGTTCACCAGGGTGCGGCCGCGGATCGTGTCGGCGCCCCGGCCGATCGCGATGTCGGGGTTGCGGAACCGCCCGTCGGGGCCGAGGTGGCCCACCCGCAGCTCGGTGACCTGGCTCGTCCCGCCCGAGGTGGGATTCTGGTGACACTCGCGGCAGGACTGCGCGTTGTAGACCGGACCCAGGCCGTCGGCGATGGTCTCGACCTCGTCGAAGGTCTTGCGGTCCGCCGCGTGAACGGAATCGCTGACCAGGCCGTTGGAACGGTCGTCGAAGCCGGCCGCCGCTTCCGGGCCGACCGGCGCCGGTGGCGGAGGTGGCGGAGCCGGTGGTGACGTCCTGCAGGCGGCCAGAACCGACACGACAAGACCCAGCCCCCACGTGTAGTGGGGACGCCACTGGCGAGTCATGGGAAGCCTCCGTGCCCGGGGTTGCGAGGTACGTTAACCGGGCCCGCCAGCCGCCGTCCACCCGGCGCCGGCCGGAGGCGATCCGGGCCCCGCTCCCCGGGGCGGCGATCGCCTCGACGGCGCCGAGAAGGGACACCTTTGCTCGGAAAGCATGCCCGCCCGGATTTGCGCGCGCTGGTCGCGTGACGTAGGGTGGGACGGCGCCGCGGCGGCCGTCCGGCCGCGTCGCGTGCCAGCCGTTCGTGTCCGCAGCGCGCTTCGCGCGCAGGGAGGAAGCAGCGATGTTGGTTCGAGCTTTGGGAATCGCCCTCGTCGTCCTGCCCGGCCTCGCGGCCCTGCCCCGTACGCCCGCGCGTTCGGACGCGCCGCAGTCGCCGTTCGGCGACGTGACGCTCACCGTCACGCCGATCAAGTTCAAGGGCGCCTGTCCGGTCCGCCTGCACTTCTTCGGCAGGGTCGGCGTCACGGTGCACCCGATGGTGTTCAACTACCACTTCGAGCGCAGCGACGGCGCCAAGGGCCAGCTCAAGGTGATCCGCGTGACCAACCCGAACGCGCAGACCATCGGCGTGCACGACTGGTGGCAGCTCGGCGCGGCCGGCCAGCACTACACCGTGTGGGAGAGGCTGTACGTGGCCTCCGGGAACACGCGCATCACGTCGAACCAGGCGGAGGTCGACATCACCTGCGAGTAGGCGGGCGGGATCCGCACGGCGCGCGGCTTTGCGTTCCGGCGCGCGCCGTGCGATCGTACCTCGGATCATGAGCGAACCGGCTGCAGGCCGCCCCGGCGGCCAGGCCACGGCGCCGCGCCGCGAGGAGCGGCGCAAGCTGTGGGACCGCCGCTCCCCGATCCCGCGCCGCTCGCCGGACGACCGGCGGCGCGGCGACCGGCGCCGTGCGGATGCCGGCGCGGCGAAGGACCGCCGGGCCGGCAGCGAGCGGCGGCGGGAGGACCGGCGCGCGGCGGCCGAGCGGCGCGGCGCGG
>DASPTN010000102.1:0-43313 GCA_035623395.1 Gemmatimonadales bacterium
GCCGCGCGGCGCGCATCCGCCAACGCGGGCGCGACCCGGGCCTCGAGCACCTCCGTCGCGGCCTCGCGCAGCAGCTCGCCCGCGTCGGCCGCGAGCGCGCCCCGCAGCGCGGGCAGCACGCCGCGGCTGCCGCGCTCCAGCCGCGACAGCAGCCGCTCGACGCCGCGCGAGGTGACCTGCGCCCCCAGGTGCTCGCCGGCCGTGTCCTCGAGGTGGTGCGCCTCGTCCACCACCACCCGTCGGTAGGGCGGCAGCACGGCCGCCTCCAGCCAGTTGCCCGCCGCGCCGCGCACCGCGAGGTCGCTGGCGAGAAGGTGATGGTTCACGACCACCACGTCGGCGTCCGCCGCCGCGCGCCGGGACGCGAACACGAAGCAGCGCTCGAACTGCGGGCAGCGGAGCCGGGTGCACAGGTCGGACTCGGCTGCCACTTCGTCCCACAGCTCCGGACTCGGCGTGAAGCTCAGGTCCGACAGGCTCCCCTCGGTGGTGCGCGCGGCCCACTTCCCGATGGCCTCCAGCTCGTCGCGGCGGTCGGGCTCGAGCAGCGTGCCCACGCTGCGCGCCGCCTGCTCGAGCCGGCTCAGGCACACGTAGTTGCGCCAGCCCTTGAGCAGCGCGAAGCGCACCGGGCGGTCCGCAGTCCCGAGCGCCCGCCCCAGCAGGGGCAGGTCCTTCCCCACCAGCTGCTCCTGCAGGTTGATCGTGTTGGTGGAAACGACGGTCCGCTCGCCGTTCGCCACGGCCCACTCGATGGCCGGCACCAGGTAGGCGAAGCTCTTGCCGACGCCGGTGCCGGCCTCGAGCAGCGCCACGCCGCCCTCGTTGTAGGTGTCGGCGACGTAGGCGGCCATGTCGCGCTGGCTCTGCCGGTCCTCGTGGAACCCCAGGGTGCAGGCGACGGGACCGCCGGGCGCGAGCAGCTTCGCGACGGCGACCGGATCGAGCGCCTCGGTGCTGCGCGGCTTCGGGACCTCGACCACGACGTACAGCGACGTGGCCTGGTTGTCGACGATGCCGAAGCCGACGCCGCCGTCGTGCAGCCGCACGGCCACGTCGAGGTCGGCGTTCGACGGCTCGAGCAGCCCACTGGGGTGGTTGTGCAGGACCATCTGGCCGCGCGACGCCACGCCGGGCAGCGCGAGCACCGAATCCACCGTGCCGCGCGCCACCGGCTCCGCGCGCACGACGCTGCCGTCGGGAGCGACGTCGGCGACGAACGACACCTCGCGGCCGCCGGCCGAGGCGATCGCCTGCACGATCGTCTCCCGGGCGGCGGCACCGAGCCGCCCTCCGGCGGCACTCGAGTTCGGGCGGGATCGAGCGGGCGGCGCACCGGAAGCGCCGTGCGCGGTTCCGCGGTCGTCCGGCGCGCTCACGTCTTGAGTTCGCGCTTCCTGGCGGCCGGAAACAGCACGTTGTTCAGGATCAGCCGGTAACCCGGTGACGTGGGGTGCAGCGACAGGTCGGTGGGCGGCGCGCCGATCTGGTGCTGCGGGTCTTCGGGGTCGTGACCGCCGAGGTACGTCCAGGTCCCCCTGCCGAGGTCGCCATGAATGTACTTCACCCACGGCGCCCCCGGCTCCTCCGCCAGGACGACGTCGGCCGGCTTCAGGGTGCGGCGCGTGAAGCTGGTGGTGACGCCGTAGAAGTCGGGGATCACCTGCCGGTGGCACTGGACCAGCATCGTGTACGCGGGATCGATCTTGGCGCTGAAGTTGAACAGCTCGAAGGCGCCGAGCGGCTGGCGCAGCGCCGGGTTGTTCACCTGGTGGCCGTCGATGTCCGAGAACACCGGGATCGCCGGGTTCTTCTCGAGGTGCGCGTTCTGGCAGGCCATCGCGCGCGACCAGTCGAGCTTCGCGTCGGCGTCGGGATCCATCGGCGTGCCGTCGGCGAACGCCGCCGCGATGTCGACGTCGTGCGCGGCGAGGGCCAGCTCCAGCGTCTCGGTGGCGGTGCACATCGCGAACAGGAAGCCCCCGTTCTCGACGTAGGCCCGGAGGCGCTCCGCCACCGCCTTCTTCAGCGCGGGCACGTTCGCGAACCGGAGTTGCCGCGCCGTGGCCTGGTCGGCCTGCACCATGTCCGCGAGCCACGGCGCCCCGGCGTAGGTGAGGTAGAACTTGGAGTCCTGCCCGGTGAAGTCCTCGTGGTGCAGGTGCAGCCAGTCGTATCCCCCGAGTTCGCCGCCGATCACCTCGGGGTCCCAGACCCGGGTGAAGGGGATGTCGGCGTACTGTAGCGCCATCGTCACCGCGTCGTCCCAGGGCTGGGCGAACGGCGGCGCGTAGATCGCGACGCGCGGCGCGCGCTCCAGCACGACCTGCTCCATGTTGTTCTGCTCGATCGTGCCGCGGACGGACAGCAGCCCACCGTCGTCGAGGCCCTCCACCGTGACGCCCGCCAGCGTCGTGGCGCGGCGGACCGCTCCGTCGTCGGGCACGAGGAACGAGCCGCCGCGGTAGTTGAGCAGCCACTCGGTGTGCCCGCCGCGCTTCACCGCGTCGTACGCGACGCCGTAGGCCTTGAGGTGGTTCGTCTGCGCCTCGTCCATCGGCACGAGGAGCAGCGAGCCGGCCTGACCCCGCCGGCCGCTCCCGGGTGCGCCCGGCAACCGGGCGCCGGCGGCGCGGACGCCGGCGGCGAGCCAGCCCAGGGCGCCGCCCAGCACGCCGAGGAAGCCGCGCCGCCTCACGGCACTACTCCCCGCACCCGGTCCAGCTCGCGGCGTGCCTGCGGCACCAGCGCGCTCTGGGGATGCGCCAGGATCATCGCCTCGAGCTGCGCCTGCGCGCCGCGCAGGTCGCCGCGGCGCTCGAGCGCGCGCGCCAGCGCCAGCTCGGAGGCGGGAGCCACGCTCGAAGTGGGGAACCGCTCGGCCACTTCGCGCCACAGCGCCTCGGCGCCCGCGGCGTCGCCGCCCGCGGTGGCGAACCGCGCGGCCCACGCGAGCAGCGCGGGCTCGCCGGCGCCCCCCACCCGGCGGGCCACCGGCACCAGCGCGCGCGCCGCCGCCGCGGAGTCACCGCGGACCGCGAGCAGCAATGCCGCGCCGAGCGCCGGGAGGGTGTCGCGGCCCACGGCGTCGAGCAGCGCGACGGTGGCCGCCCGCTCGGCGGCCGCGGCGCTCTCGCCGCCGGCCGCCCCCGCGGTCGCCAGCGCCTCGCGGCCCGCGGCCAGGTTGCCGCGGCACACCTCGATCCAGCCGCGGACCTCCAGGCCGTCGAGCGACGAGTCGGCCGCGATGGATGCGCCGGCGCTGTCCACCTCGCCGAGCCGCAGCCAGCCGAAGGCGATGCGGCGGCCGAGCGCCTCCCGCGTCGATCCGGTCAGGGCCGCCGAGTCCGAGGCCAGCTGCCGCGCCGCACCGCCCGGGTCGCCGGCGCGCACGGCGAGCTCGATCATCACGGCGATCGCGGCCGAGCGGCCGGCGGGGTCGGCCGACGGATCCGCCGCCAGGGGGCGCAGCAGGCGCCGCGCCGCCGCGGCGTCTCCGGCCGCGGCGTAGGCCCGGGCGCTCTCCACGCGCGTGGCGACCGTGGCGCCGGGCGGCTCGATCCCGGCCAGGAGCTCGTACGCCTCCGCCGCGGCGCGCTGCGCCGCGGCTCCTTCCAGCGTCCGCGCGCGGTCGGCGAACGCGCGCAGCACGTCCATCTCCAGCGGTCCGGGAGGCGGCAGCTCGGAGCGGAGCAGCACCCAGGCGCGCGCGGCCTCATCCCAGCCCAGGAGCAGGTCGGCCGCGAGCCGCCGGCCGGGGCCCGCGCCGGTGCCGGGCGCCGTCAGCGTGGCGAGAATGTCGTCGCGCGCCTCGAGCGGCGCGGGACGCAGACCGAACGCGGCCGCCCCGGCGACCTGGGGCTCCGCCGTCACGGCGGCCCGCCACTCGCCGGCGGCCCGCCTCCACTCGCCTTCGGCGACGAGCACGCGCGCCATCTCCGGCGCGAGCACGGCGGCGCCGTGGAACTGCTCGCGCGCCCGCTCCACCGCCGCCCGCGCCTCGTCCAGGCGCCCCGCCGCGAGGCTGAGCTGCGCCCACTCGCGGTACGGCAGCGGGTCGCGCGGGTCCGCCGCCCGCCACCTGGCGAGCGCCGCCGCCGCCAGCGAGTCGCGCCCGAGCGCGCGCAGCTGGCGCACCTCGACGCCGCGCGCCGTGTTGTCGGTCGAGTCCAGCGCGATCGCGCGCTCGGCGTAGGCCACCGCCGAATCGCGCCAGCCCGTCTGCTGGCTCACCCGCTCGAGGCCCAGCATCGCGATGGGGTTGTTGGGCTCCGCGCGGAGGGCTGCCGCGTAGAACGCCGCCGCCCCGCCCAGAAATCCCTGCTGCTCCAGGTTCAGCGCCTGCGCGAGCGCCGTCTGCCCGGCGGCGCGGGCCGGCAGCAGCACCAGCAGCAGCGCGGCGAGCCTAGCGCGCGCCCGCATTGAGCCGCTGGAAGTAGTCGAGGACCATCGCCCGCTCGGCGGGGGAGAGCGCCTTCAGCTGCTCCCAGCCGGGCGGCGCGTAGCGGAGCGCCGCTTCGCGCGGGACCACGGCCGGCGGCACCCGGGCCGCCTGGTCGCGGGCGGTCTCGCTGCGGCGCTCCGCGTCCGTCTCCCGGTCGTTGCGCATCGTGCGGCCCGCGTCGAGCAGGTGGCGGAACAGCTGCTGCTGCCGCTCCAGCGTCGCGCGGTCGAGGTGGCCCGACTCCAGCTGGTCGGCCAGGCGGCGGGCCTCCGGCGCGAGCTGCTCGGGACGGCCCGGCAGCCCGAGCCCCCCGAGCCGCTCCAGCTCGTTGGCGAGCGCCCGCTGGCGCGCCGCGAGCGCGCGGAGCTGCTGGAGGATGACCTCGCCCGCCCCGCCCGCGCCCAGCATCGGCAGCAGCCCGCCCAGCTGGTCGTTCAGCGCGCCCTGGCGGGCCGCCAGGTCGGCCATCCGCTGCAGCGCCTCGGACAGTCCGGAGCCCGACTGCGATCCGGCGACGTCCTGTCCGGCCTGCCGGATCTGGAGGGCGGCGGCCGCCAGCGCCTGCGCCGCCGACTCCGCGCCCTGCGCGGCCTGATCCGGGTCCGCGCGCGGCCCCTCGAGCGCGCGCCGCGACTGCTCGATCTGCGCACGCGCCTGGCCGAGCGAGGCGCCCAGCCGCGGCGAGACCAGCGCGTTGCTCCCGGAGGCGCGCGACAGCTGCCGCGCGATCTGGTCCACGCCCTGCTCGAGCGACGACTGGCGGCCGCTCATCTCTCCCGAGCCCTCGCCGCGCCGCAGCGCGGAGGCCGCCCGCTGCTCCTCGAGCGCCAGCGCGACCGTCTCCTCTTCCGCGTCCTGGAGCTGCTTCACGACCTGGGCGCGCCACGCCGAGGCCATCTGCCGGCGGCGCTCCCGCAGCGAGTCGGCGACCGGCTGCAGGGCGCTGGCCGCCTGCTCGGCGTGGCTCTGCGCCGAGTCCTGACGCCCCTCGGACATCGCGCCCGCGGCCTGCTCCATCTCGTGCGAGGCCTGCTCGACGCGCCGCGCCGCGCGCTCGACCGCGGCGGCGGTCGCGCTGTCGGCCCGCTGCCTGAGGCGCGGCCCCAGCGCGGCGAGTCCCGTCCCGAGCGTATCCGCCTGCCGGTGCAGCGCGCGCTGCTCCACGGCCGCCGCCGCCGTGTCGCTCCCCCGCCGCTCGGGTGCGCGGCCGGCCCATTGCTCCTCGGCGCGCCGCAGCTCGTCGGCGCGCTGCGCGTAGGTCTGCAGCGAGCCCTCCAGCGCCGCGCGCTCGAACAGCTCGGCGCTGCGCTCCAGCTCGCGCCTGAGGTCGCGCTGCGCGTCGGCCAGGTGCTGGAGCGCCTGCTCCACGGCCCGGGGGTCGAGGTGCTCGAGCGCCTGCCGCAGCTCCTCGAGCCGCGCGGCCATCTCCGGCGTGATGGCCTGGCGGAGCAGCGAGTCCAGCTCCTGCAGCCGTTGCTGCCACGCGGGGTCGTTGAGCCCGGCGTCGCGCGACGCTTCCGCGACCTGCGCCAGCTCGCGGCGCAGCGAGTCCGCGCGCGCCACCAAGCGCTGCTGCTCCTCGCGGACGCGGCTGGCCTCTTGCGCCTGCTCGAACGGGAGCGCGCCGGGACGCGGCGCCGCGCCCGCCGGCGTCGCCCCCGTCAGCTCGGCGCCCGCCGCCGAGTCCGCGCTCCGGTTGCGCTGCGCCGCCAGGTCCGCGGTCCGCCGGCCGAGGGCGGCTTGGTCGCCGGCGAGGTCCGACGCCGACGCGGCGAGGCTGTCCACGCCGGCCCGCACCGCCTCGCGGACCTCGGCGAGGGTGCGCAGGCGGATCGCGTACTCGCGGCTCGCGCCGACGTGCGGCTCGGGCGCGCGGTCGAGCGCGCGCGCGAACAGCCGCAGCGTGTCGCCCGGCAGCAGCCCGCGTCCGTTGAGGTCCAGCATCAGGCTCTGCACCACGTGATCGGCGCCGGACACCCCGGGCAGCGTGTCCGTGACGCGGCCGCCCACGGTTCCGAGGCGACTCACCCGCCAGCTCACCACCTCGACCCGCCCGAGCGCGTGATCGTCGCGTGCGTCCACCACCAGCGGGAGCCGGAGATCCAGGGGCGCCGTGGTGTCGGCCCCCGGCACCGGCACCGTCACCACCGGGGCGCTGTCGGGCACGGCGCGCACGTTGAGCTGCGGCAGCGGCTCGGGGAACGGCTGCCCCCCGCGGTCGGACAGCGCGAGCCGCCACACGGCGGAGCCGCGCACCGCCAGCTCTCCGTGGAACCCCTGGCCCGCCGCGTCCAGCGCGACCCGCACGGCTCCGGACGCCAGCGCCGCCGTACCCACCGGCCGCGACCCCGCCCCGCGGATCCTCAGCACGGTGCCCATCGGCAGCAGCACCTGGCCCGAGTCGGCCGGCAGCGTCTCGTCCTGCCGCTCGAGGTAGGGCGGGTAGTGCGCCTCGACGGTGAAGTCGGTCAGGATCGCGGGCTCGATCACGCCCACCAGCACGGTGTCCGACACGCCGCTGCCCGCCGTCGCGAACACCCAGGTCGGTGCCGCGACCCCGGCGAGGCGCGCCGTGACGCGACCGGCGCCGGCCGCCGCGGCCGCGACCTCGTGCCAGGTGTCCCCGGTCTCGCGGACGTGCAGGCGGATGCGCTCCGGCGCGGCGGAGCGCGCCTCCACGACCACCTCGCCTCCGCGCGGCACCTCGCGGGGCGACACGGCGACCTCGACCCGCGGCGCCAGCGACGCGCGCAGCGTCCGCAGCGGGGAGGCCAGCTGCGCCGCGGCCTCGCCGGCGACGGCGAGCGCGCCCGCGGCCGCCGCCGCCGCGACCGCGCAGGCGCCGGCCCCCAGGCCCACGCGCCTGCCCAGCGCACGCACGGTCACGGGCGCCCACGCGGCGCCGCCCGCGGCCGGCAGCGTGCGCGCCAGGCGGCGCACGGCGCTCGCTACCAGGGCCGCGGACGTGCCGGCCGGGCCCGCCGAAGCGGCGACGTCCACGGCGCCCACCAGCGCGCCGCGGCGGAGGGCCAGCTCCCGCTCCACCAGCGCGGCCGTTTCGCGCAGCGCCGCGGCCAAGGGCCGCCGGCCGGCGAGCACGCGCCACAGCGCTTCGCCCACGAGGCCGACGCCGGCCACCCACACCGCCAGCGGCAGCCAGCCCAGCCGCCAGAACAGCCCCGCGCGGCCGGCGAGCGCGGCCGCCGCCACCAGCCCCAGCGCCGCCGCGAGCGCGCCGAGCAGCCGGGCCGCACCGCGGCGCCGCGCCACGACCGCGCGCAGCCGGGCCAGGCCGTCGAGCAGCTCGCTCACGCGCCCCCCTCTCTCCCGCTCCCGGCGGGGGCGCTCGCGCCGCCACTCACCGCGTAGACGAACAGGTTCACGCCCATCCGCAGCGCCTGCTCGCGGACCGGCTCCGGATCGTGGTGGACCTCCGGGTCCTCCCACCCGCAGCCGAGGTCCGACTGGTACGAGTAGTAGACCGCGAGCCGCGGCCCCAGGAAGATCCCGAAGCCCTGCGCGGGCAGGCCGTCGTGCTCGTGGATCTTCGGGATCCCGTTCGGGAACTCGTACACGCCGTGGTAGACGGGGTGCGCGAGCGGCACCTCGGCGAGGGGCCGGTCGGGGAACGCCTTGGCGATCTCCCGCCGGAACGACCTGTCCATCCCGTAGCAGTCGTCGGCGTGCAGGAACCCGCCGGCCTCGAGGTGGGCGCGGAGCGCGCGCACGTCGTCGTCCGACCACAGGACGTTGCCGTGCCCCGTCATATAGAGGTAAGGCACGTCGGGGAGCGCCGGGTCGGTGAGGCGCACCACGCGCTCCCGGTCGGTGGTCTCGAAGGTGGTGCGCTCGCGGATGGCGCGCAGCAGGCCCGGCAGACTCGACGGATCGGCGTACCAGTCGCCCCCGCCGTCGTAGTGGACCCGGCCGATGGTCAGCGGGACCACGGGCTCACCGGCTCAGCAGGCGATACGCGTCGCGGCGGGAGATTCCGAGGCGTTGGGCCAGCTCCTTGGCGATGGCACCCGGCGCGCCGCCGTCCGCGCGCAGCGCGGCCGCGAGCTCGCGCGCCTCGTCGTCGTCGGGAGCGGCCGGCGGGTCGGGCTCCCCGCGGGGGGTTCCGCCGACGACCACCGTCACTTCGCCGCGCGGAGGGTGCTCCTCGTAATACTGGACGAGCTCGCCCACCGTTCCGCGCCGGACCTCCTCGTGGATCTTGGTGAGCTCCCGGGCCACCGCCGCCGGCCGGTCGGCCCCGCACGCCGCGGCGAGGTCCCGGAGCAGCGCGGTGGTGCGGTTCGCCGCTTCGTAGCACACCGTCGTCCACGGCTCGGCCGCGATGCGCTCGAGCAGCGCCGCCCGCGCCGCTCCCTTCCGGGGCAGGAAGCCCAGGAACACGAACCGGTCGGCCGGGAGCCCCACGGCGGCGAGGGCGGCGATCACGGCCGAGGGCCCCGGGATCGGCACGACGCCGACGCCGCGCTCGTGCGCGCGCGCCACCAGGGCCGCCCCGGGGTCGGAGATGGCGGGCGTCCCGGCGTCGGTCACGTAGGCGACGTCCTCGCCCGCCTCGACGCGGTCGAGCAGCCGCTCGATGTCCTCGACCTGGCTGTGCGCGTGGAGGCTCACCACCTCCCGCGAGACCTCGTAGTGCCCCAGCAGCCGGCGGGTGCGCCGGGTGTCCTCGGCCGCCACCACCGCGACGTGGCGCAGCACGTCCAGGCCCCGAAAAGAAAAATCCCCCAGATGGCCGATGGGGGTGCTGAGCACGAACAGCGTCCCGCGTTTCACCACTGGACGCGCCAGGGCAGCTTGTCGAAGAAGCCCACCGCGTTGAGCGCGAACCGGTGCTCACGCCCGGACTGCCGCACCAGGCGCGGCGCGCTCTGCGGCGCGAGCACCTCCAGCTCGGAGAGCAGCTCCCGCGTCCACGCCGCGACGCCGTCGGCCAGGGCGGCGGGCTCGACCACCGGGTCCGGCCGCTCCACGCCCCGCGCGCCGCCCACGAAGTCGAGCACCTGGTGCTTGGGGATCAGGCGCTGGCGCACCCGCTCGGCCCGCTTGGTGCCCTCGCCCGGCGCCTCGCCCTCGATCAGCTCGGTGAGGTCCCACACGTAGCTGCGGAACATCGCGATCAGCGCGGGCGCCGCCTGCACCGGGAGCGGCCGCGGCGGGTCGTACAGGTGCACCGCGACGGTGGGGAGCGGCTCCGGCGCCGTCGAGGTGAACAGCCGGGCGACGTAGCTCAGCGCCGGCTCGTCCGGGCCCCGGGCGGCGTAGAAGCCCGAGGCGACCTTGCCGCCGCTCACCGTGAGGTAGTTCACCCGCCCGTTGGAGATCAGCTCGAGCAGGCCGGTCCACTGCTTCTCGAGCAGGGCCTGGAAGATCGTGTCGGGGCTCTTGGTGTCGAGCGGGATCGCGAGCGGCGACTGCGCGCACGAGCCGTACATCGCGGCCAGGAGCTCCGGCGCGGCCTCGTGGAACGCGATCTCCCCGCGCTCGGAGCCGACCTCGATGCGCTGCAGCGCGTCGCCGAGCGCCACGGCCGTGCGGCCGGCCGAGGTCAGCACGGTCGCGTTGACCAGCTCGCCGCCCAGGAAGAAGAGCAGCACCACCTCGTCCGGCAGGTAGGCGACCAGGTAGGCGTCGACCTTGCCGTCGCGGTCGCGCTTGCTGAAGGCGATGAGGTTCTCGAGCGCCACGTACGGGGCGCGGGTGCGGTGGAGCAGCGCCTGGCCCCGCGGGAATTCCAGGCCCCACAGGCGGGTCGACGTGTCGGTCAGGACGGCGGACGAGGCACGCACGGGCGCTAGATGTGCTGGGTGATCTTCCCCACCAGGTGTGCCTTCGGCACAGCGCCGACCACCGTGTCGACGTGCTTGCCGCCCTTGAAGAACAGCAGCGACGGGATGGAGCGCACGTTGAAGCGCATCGGCGTCTGGGTGTTCGCGTCCACGTCCATCTTGGCGATCTTGAGCTTCCCGGCGTACTCGACGGCGATCTGGTCCAGGACCGGCGCGATCACGCGGCACGGCCCGCACCACTCCGCCCAGAAATCCACCAGCACCAGGCCCGGGTGCTGCTCCACCTCCGCCTGGAACGTCGTGTCCGTCACCGCCAGCGCCTGCGACCCTGCCATGACGTCCGACTCCCGGTTAGAATGTGCGCGTGCTCCCGCCCGAGATGCAGCGTGCTCCCGGCGTCCGGCTCGCCCACGTCGGCGTGGCGGTGCGGAGCCTCGAGGAGGCCATCGGGTTCTACCGCGACGTCCTCGGTTTGGTGCCCGGCCCGGCCCAGTCGGCCGACGGCGCCACCCTCGTCGTGGTCCCGGCCGGCGGCGCGGACGTCGAGCTCCTGGCCTCGGCCGATCCCGAGAGCCCCATCGGCAGGTTCCTCGTCCGGCACGGCCCCGGCATCCATCATCTCTGCTACCGCGTCCCCGACCTCGAGCTGGCCCTCGAGCGCTGCCGGGCGGCCGGCTACCGGCTCATCGATGCCGCGCCCAGGCCGGGCGCCGACGGCCGGCGGGTCGCGTTCCTCCACCCGAAGGCGACCGCCGGCATCCTGCTCGAGCTGACGGACTAGGGACGCGGACGATTGGTCACAGCGGGCATCAGCGGCTCGAGGTCGATCCTGGCGACGAGCCAGCCCCCGGCGGCCTGGGGCGCCAGCGTGAACGGCACGGTCACCCGCTTGTCGCCCTGAATCAGGACCATCCGCAGCACCCGCCAGGTGCTCTTGTCGGGTGCGGCATCCGTGCCCACGACGCGCGACGAGTCGGCCACGAGCAGGTGCTGCATGATCGTGAGCACCGAGTCGCGCCGCGCGGCCTGCTTGGCCCAGGTGACGGTGCTCGGGCCGCGCTCGTCGCCGAACAGCGCGGCCATCCGGTCGTGGTCGTTGGCGTTGACGGCGGCGAGGAACTGCCCTACCGTCGCCTCCGGGGACGCGGGCGCGGGGGCCACGACGGCCTGCCGGCTGCCGCAGGCGGCGAGGGCTCCGAGGGACACAACGGCGCAGAAACGGAGAGTGGGGGCCACGAGCAGCGAAGCTAACGGGCGCCCCGGGAGCGAGCAAGCGTGAGACTCTACGTGAACATCGATCACGCGGCCACCGTGCGGCAGGCGCGCCGGACCGACGAGCCCGATCCGGTCCGGCTCGCGGTGCTCGTGGAGCAGGCCGGGGCCGACGGCGTCACGGTCCACCTGCGGGAGGACCGCCGCCACATCCAGGACCGCGACGTGGAGCTGCTGGCGCGCACGGTCCGTACCGTGGTGAACCTCGAGCTCGCGGCCGCCGACGAGATCGTGGCGATCGCCGAGCGGCTGGCGCCGCACCAGGCGACCCTGGTGCCCGAGCGCCGCGAGGAGATCACCACCGAGGGCGGGCTGGACTGCGTGTCGGGCGCGCCGCGGCTCAAGGCGGCGCTGGCGCGGCTCGCCGCGGCGGGCGTCCGGACCAGCCTGTTCATCAGCCCCGATCCCGGGGCGGTCGTGGCCGCCGCGGCCCTGCGGCCCGTCGCGGTGGAGCTCCACACCGGCCGCTACGCGGAGACCTGGCGCACGGGTGACGCCGCGCTGGCGGAGCTGGCGGCCGCGGCGCGCCAGGCGCGCGGCCTCGGCCTGGCGGTGCACGCGGGGCACGGGCTGACCTACGAGAACGTCGGCCCGGTCGCGGCGCTCCGTGACGTCGAGGAGCTGAACATCGGGCACAGCATCATCAGCCGGGCGCTGTTCGTGGGCGTCGAGCGGGCGGTGCGCGAAATGCGGGAGCGAATTGACCGCGCCCGTGCAGCGTCATAGCTTGGCGCCATCGCCGGAGGGGCCATGACCAACGCGATCGGGATGACGGATTTCTTCGTGCTCGAGGCGGGCGAGTACCTCGAGCGCCTCGACGCGCTGGCCCAGGCTCCCGCGGGGACGTTCGAGGACGCCGTGGAATTCGTGCGCATCGCGCGCGCCTTCCGCGGCAGCGCGCTGATGGCGAGCCAGCAGCCGCTGGCGCGCGCGGCGCAGGGACTGGAGTTGGTGGGCCGGGCGCTGCGCGACGGGCGGCTGGCCTGGGACGAAGGGGTCCGCGGCGGGCTGGTGCGGGCGGTGGACGACTGCAAGGTGCTGCTGCGCCGCATCCGCACGCCCTCGGACCAGGACTCGGCCAAGGCGGAAGCGCTGGGCGCCGAGCTCGAGCGCGTGGCCGGACGGCCGAGCGCGCCGGCCCGCACCTCGGGCGAGGGACTCGACGCCGGCGCCCGGGCGTTCGTGGCCCGCGAGGCCGCGGCGATCGGCAGCGCGCTGGACCGCGCGGCCCGCGCCCTGGCGAGCGACCCCACCGCCCGCGACCCGCTGGCCGGCGTGACGCAGGCGATGTCGGCCCTGCGGGGCGTCGCGGTGCTGGGCGACCTGCCGCCGCTGGCCGACATCCTCATCGGCATCGAGGGCGCCATCCACGAGGTGAACGCCACGTCGGGACCGGTGGCGCCGGCCGCGGCCGCCGCGTTCGACGCGGGCGCCAAGGCCCTCGGCCGCGCCGCGCACGAGGTCGTCGACCTCGGTCGGCCGACGACCGACGGCGAGGAAGCGGCCGCGTTCGCCACCCAGCTGCTCCGGACGTTCGCCGGCGGCGGCGCCGTCGTCCCGATCGAGACGCTGTTCTTCGAGGACGCCGGCCCCCACGTCGTGGCCCAGGGCAGCGCTCCCGCCGGCATGTCCAGGGTCGAGGTGGTGAGCGAGGGCGAGTACCTGGCCGGAGCGGCCGGCGCGCTGCAGCGCGCCACGTCGCCGGTGCTGCGCGACCTCAGGCTGTTCGGCATGGCGGCGGCGCTGCGGCCGCTGACCGGCGCCGGCGCCACGCCGCTCGGCGCCGCCCTCGGCCGGCTCGCGGACGCCGGCCGCGCCGCGATCGGGAGCGGCGCCGCCGAGGCCAGCCTCCCGACGTTCGTTTCCCTCCTCGGCCAGGCAGCGGAGACGCTGCGCGGCGCGGCCCACGACGACGAGGCGGGGCTGAGCGAGGCGCTCGATGCGGTGACCGTGCAGCTCGGCGAGCTGTCCACGGCGCCCGCGGCGGCGCCCGAGCCCGCGGCGGCGCCGGTGGCCGCCGAGCCGGAGGCACTCGCGGGCCTGCCCTTCCTGGTGACGCCGGCCGAGGCGGCGGCGGGCGTGGAGCCCGCCGAGGCGGAGGCCGCGGCGCCGGCGGAGCCGGGAACGGCGCTGGCGGACGCGTACGCGGCGCTGGCGCGGCTCACCGTCGCGACGGCCCCGGAGACGAGCGCCCTGGACCGGCTGCTCGCGGAGCCGGCCGAAGAGGTGGGCGCCGTGCCGGTCGAGCTGCTGGCACCGTACGAGGACGAGTCCGGCATCGTGCCCGTCGAATCACTGCTGTACCGCGGCCAGGCGGCGCTCAAGCACGCGCTCGCGCTGCAGCCGGAGATCGAGGCCCTGCTCGCCGCGCGGAACGGCGGCGGGGCACAGCTGGCCGCCCTGGTCCGCGAGGTGTTCGACCTGGTTCAGCTTGGACTCGGCACCGAGCGCTAGCGCGGCCACGCCGAGGTCCGCCGGCCGCGGCCGGTTCTGGCTGGGCCTGGCCGGCATCCTCATCTCGATCGGCTTCCTCTACTGGGCGCTCCGCGGCGTGGATCCGGCGGAGCTGCTGGCCGACCTGCGCGGCGTCAACGTCGGGTTCTACCTGCTGTCGGTGGCCCTGGCCACCCTCACCTTCCCCGCGCGCGCGTTCCGGTGGCGGATCATCCTCGCCTCGAGCGGCGATCGCGTGCCCTACCGGCCGGTGTGGCACGCCACCGCGATCGGCTTCATGGCCACCAACCTCCTGCCGGCCCGCGCCGGCGAGCTGGCGCGGGCCTACGCGGCGTCACGCTTCATCGACGTGCCGCTGGCGCGCTCGATCGGATCCGTCGCGGTGGAACGGGTGTTCGACGGCCTGATCGTCGTGCTGCTCCTGGCCCTGTCGATCGCGACGTTCCACGAGGCCGGCGCGGCCCGGCTCAGCGGTCGGAGCGTCTCCAGCCTCGCGGCGTGGAGCGGCGCGGCGTTCATCGTGATCCTGGGGTTCCTGTTCTTCCTCGTGCACGCGCCGCGGCCGGCGCTCGCCTGGCTCGCCGCCGTGCTGCGCCGGGTGCTGCCGCAGCGGGCGGCGGAGTTCGTGGTGCGGGTGACGCGCTCCTTCATCGAGGGGCTGACGGTGCTGCGCTCGCCGGCGGCCTTCGCCTGGGTGGTGACCTGCTCGCTCGGGGTGTGGCTCATCAACGCCGCCGCCTTCTACGCCGCGTTCCTCGCGTTCCACCTCGGCCCGCTGCCGCTCACCTCTCCGCTGCTGATGCAGGGCATCGTGGCGGTGGGCGTGGCCATCCCGTCGTCGCCCGGGTTCGTGGGCGTGTTCGAGTGGACCGGGGTGTTCGCGCTCGGCCTGTACGGCATCGCGCAGACGCCGGCCGCGAGCTGCGCGCTCGGCACCCACATCGGGTGGTTCATACCCATCACGGTGATCGGCCTGTGGCGGCTGGCCCGCTCCGGCCTCTCGCTGCGCGACATCACGTCGGGCGGCGGGGAGGCCGCGGCGTGACGACGCGCATCCGGGCGCGGGCGCCGGCCAAGATCAACCTGTGGCTGCGCGTGTTCGGGCGGGACGCGAAGGGCTATCACGCCATCGAGTCCCTGTTCCAGCTGATCGGCCTCGAGGACGACCTGGTGGTCGAGCCCGCGGCCTCGGGCGTCGCGCTGCACGGCGCCCCACCTTCCCTCGGGCCGGCCGAAGACAACCTGGTGGTCCGGGCCGCCACGCGGTTCCTCGCGGCCTCCCGCGCGCGCGGCGGCGTGACCGTCACGCTCACCAAGCGCATCCCGTGGAACGCGGGCCTGGGCGGCGGCTCCAGCGACGCCGCCGCGACCCTGGCCGCCATGAACCGCCTGTTCGGCTCGCCCCTCTCCGCCGGCGACCTCCTCGAGCTCGGCGCGGCCCTGGGCAGCGACGTTCCGTTCTTCCTCTCCGGCAGCCCGCTGGCGCTCGGCTGGGGACGCGGAGAGCGGCTGCTCACCTTCCCGCCGCTGCCGTCCCTGCCGCTGCTCGTGGTCCCGCCGCCCGCCCCGGTGCGCACTGCGGACGCCTACGCCTGGCTCGACAAGGAGCGCGGCACCACGGAGACCGGCGGCTACGCGTCGGTGCTCCCCGCCGCCCGCCTCGGCAGCTGGGCCGGCGTGCGCGACCACTCCCACAACGACTTCGAGCCGGTGGTGGCGGGCCGCCTGCCCGAGATCGGCCACTGGCTGGACCGGCTCCGCGAGACGGAGGCGTTCCTCGTGCGGCTGGCGGGCTCCGGCGGCGCGATCGTGGCGCTGTTCGAATCGGTGTCGGCGCGCGACGCGGCGTGGTCGGTGCTGGGCGCGGCCACGATGCTGCGCGCGTCCACGCTGACGGCGCCGCCGATGCTGGTGGAGGAGGCGTAGGCCGTGGCGACGCTCGAGATCGACGGCCATCACCTGTCGCTCGAGGACGTCGAGCGCGTGGCCACGGGCCAGGTCGCGGAGGTGCGGCTCGCGCCCTCGGCGCGCGGGGCGCTGCAGACGGCGCGGCGGCTGATCGAGGACCGCGTGGCCCGCGGCGAGCGGGTGTACGGCGTGACCACCGGCTTCGGCCGGCTCGCCGAGGTCGTCATCCCCGAGGAGGAGCGAGCCGCGCTCCAGCGCAACCTGATCCGCAGCCACGCGAGCGGCGTCGGGGCGGCGCTCGACCGGCCGGCCACGCGCGCGCTGATGCTGCTGCGTGCCAACTCGCTCGCCCACGGCCACTCGGGGTGCAGCCCCGAGGTGGTGGACTTGCTCCTCGACTGCCTCAACGCGGGCGTCCACCCCGTGGTGCCCGAGTACGGGTCGGTGGGCGCCAGCGGAGACCTGGTGCCCCTGGCGCACGTGGCGCTGGTCCTGATGGGCGAGGGCGAGGCGGAGCACGGCGGCCGCGTGGTGCCCGCGGCCGAGGCGCTCCACGCGGCGCATCTCGCGCCGTTCGAGCTGCGGGAGAAGGACGGCCTGTCCCTCATCAACGGCACGCAGTACTGCACCGCGCTCGGCGTGCTGGCGCTGCTCGCCGGCCTGCGCGCGCTCGAGGCGCTCGAGGTCGCGGGCGCGCTGACGCTCGAGGGCCTGCGCGGATCGCCGGTCCCGTTCGACGCGGACATCCAGGCGGTGCGCCCGCACCAGGGACAGGCGGTGAGCGCGAGCCGGATGCGCGCGCTGCTCGAGGGCAGCGAGATCCGCGAGTCGCACCGCCACGGCGACGAGCGGCTCCAGGACGCCTACTCGCTGCGCTGCATGCCGCAGGTGCACGGGGCGGCGCGCGACGCGCTGGCCTACGCGCACCGCGTGCTCGAGATCGAGGTGAACAGCGCGACCGACAACCCGCTGGTGTTTCCCGAGAGCGGCCAGATCAAGAGCGGCGGCAACTTCCACGGACAGATCGTCGCCCAGGCGATGGACCTGGTGGCGATCGCGCTCGCCGATCTCGGCGCCATCGCCGAGCGCCGCATCGAGCGGCTGCTCAACCCGGACGAGTCGGGTCTCCAGGCCTTCCTCGCGCTGCATCCGGGCGTCGAGTCCGGGCTGATGACGCTGCAGGTCACCGCGGCCGACCTGCTCACCGAGCTGCGCCTCCTGGCGGCGCCGGCCAGCATCCACTCGGTCCCGACCGGCGCCGGCCGCGAGGACCACGTGTCGATGGGCCCGGCGGCCTCGCGCAAGGCGCGGCGGGCGGCCGGGTGCCTGGCGGACGTCGCGGCCATCGAGCTGATGTGCGCGGCGGAGGCCGTCGACCGGCTGCGCCCCCTCAGGACGAGCCCCGCGCTCGAGCGCGCGCACGCGGCGGTGCGGGACCAGGTGCCCCGGCTGAGCGCGGACCGAGTCCTGGCCGCCGACCTCGGGCGGATCGGCGACCTGGTGCGGCGCGGAGCGTTTCGAGCGGCGTGAGGGGCCGGCGGCCGGCCGGAGACGGACGCCGGCGGTCAGCCTAGGGTCGCGGACCGCCGGCGGCGAGCAGCGTCGGCGCAGCCGTCAGTTGGGTGAGTGCACCGAGGCGGCGCCGTAGTTCCGATTGCCCCCCAGCTCGGGGCCTCCGTTGCTCAGCCCGTTGCGGTGATTGTCCATCTTCGCGATGAACTGGCGGATCGCGCCGGGGAACGAGTCGGTCTGCGCGTGGCCGCCGAACGGATCGGTGAACCAGGTGGTGGGCCCGTCGGCGTTGCGGACCTCGGTGTCGTTGATGTCCACGACCCGCCGGACGCCGTTGAACGGCGAGCGCGGATCGTCGTAGGTGATCCCGGCCACGGTGCCGCCGTCCGTCGCGTCCTCGCACGGGCCGCCTCGCGCCCGGTCGCCGGTGGCCGAGTCGACCTCGTAGCACACGTCCATCGGACGCCCCACCAGGTCCGCCGACGCGGGTTCGTAGAAACGGCTGGGCAGGATGACCTGGTAGTAGGGATTGAAGAACGCCAGCTCGCGGCCGTCCGCGGTCCGGATGCTGTTGGACGTCTGCCAGCTCTCGTGCAGCGCCCCGTAGTCGGACTGCTGCCCCGCCGCCACCATGATGTGCTCGAGCACGCAGGTCTCGTCGGGGATGAGCCGCCGGCCGCCGCCCGGCGGGGAGTTCAGCGGCAGCGGCTGACCGACCGATACGTCGGTGCCGTCGCAGCTCCGCGTGAAGCCTCCGGGATCGCCGATCGCCGACAGGATCGTCACGTGCAGCTCGGTCCCGTCGGTGCAGCGGATGTGGTAGACCAGCTCGTGCAGGTTGTTGGTGAACGCGTCCCCGGAGTGCGTCCCCTGGTGCAGCTTGGTCAGCACGTCGCAGCGCACCTCGAACAGCGAGTTGGCCGCCGCGCTGCCGAAGTGCAGCGGGATGTCGTTCTCCCACTCGATCTTGTGGCCGAAGTGGTCCTCGTGCCGCGGGTTCGCCGGGTCCCAGGTGTCGAGCTGCTCGTTGGCGTAGCCGAAGGGAATGTCGCCGACCGACGCGTACAGATTGGAGCCGTGCGGATCGCGCCCGTGGTCGTGGCCGAAGCTGCAGCCGGTCACCGGGTCCACCGGCGGGTGCCAGGTGGGGTAGAGCTTGTGGTCGGGCCCCACGACCGAGTACCGGTTGTGCACCGAGTCCGGGCAGGTGTCGTGGGGACCGGCGTGCCAGGTCCCGTAGGCGGCCGAGTAGCCCACCGGCTGCACCGCGGCCGGGCTCGAGGACGAGAGGTTGTCCTTGCAGCCGACCAGCACCAGGGCCGGCCAGGCGAGCGCTGGCAACCGGGCGTGACGCCTGAGCTTGGAGAGCATGCGACAACCTCCCGGAAAAGGGATATAGTTACCCTGACATTACTCAGGTGGTCCAAGTAACGGTGTCCCCGAGCCCGATCCGAGGTGCGCTGCTGGGTGCCGCCCTGTCGGCACTCCTGTCCGGCGCGCTCGCCGCCCAGCAGGTCCAGGGTGGCGACGCGCTCTGGCTCGGCGCGGACCTCGGTCCGGGCTGGGCCCGCGTCCAGTGCGACATCTGCCGCGCCGATCGCGGCAGCGCCCTGACCGGCGTGCTGCGGCTCGGCGGGCGGCTCAAGCGCGGCGTGCTCGTCGGCGCCGAGGCGACGCTGTGGGCCGGCGGCGCCTCGTCCGGCGTGCACCAGTCCATGTGGGGACTGGACGTCGCCGGCTACTTCTATCCGCGCCCGCGCGGCACCTTCTACTGGAAGGCGGGCCTCGGCCTCCTGTCCTGGCGCAGCAACGACGGCCAGGACGCGCTCTCGGCCAGCGCGGTCGGCGTGGTGGCGGGAACCGGCTGGGACATCCGGATCGCCCGGACGGTCACGGTGGCGCCGTACGTGAGCGTATTCACGGCGCCCGTCGGTGGAGACATCAAGCTCAACGGCTCCACCATCCAGCGGGGCGCGTCCCTGCTGCTCGCCCAGTTCGGAGTGAGCCTCACCAAGCACTGAGCCGAAGCCCGCCGCGCGCGCGGCGGGCGCATCGACAACCTCCTCAACGACTTGCGGCCCTCGAGCGGCCGCTCCGCCCGCCCGACGTGCGCTCGCCGCCGGCGAGTGCGATATTGGCACGTTTCCAGACGGTTGGTCTTCCGTGCGATGCTGCCGGCCCGGTCGGCCTGGCGCGACGGAAGGAGGGCCGGCCCGATGACGACGCTGCTGGACCGAGTGCGCGCGGCGCTCTCCCCGGACTACGAGGTCGAGCGCGAGCTGGCGAGCGGCGGGATGGGCATCGTCTTCGTCGGCCGCGACGTGGCGCTGGACCGCCGGGTCGCCATCAAGATCATCCGCCCCGATCGCGCGACCGCCCGCGCGGCCGAGCGCTTCGTGCGCGAAGCGCGGATCCTCGCCTCCATCAGCCATCCCAACCTGATCCCCGTCCACCGGGCGGGCGAATCCGGCGGCTTCTTCTACTACGTGATGGATTACCTCGAGGCCGAGACGCTCGCCGAGCGTCTCGCCCGCGGGCCGCTGGCGCCGGCCGGAGCCGTCGCGGTGGCGAGGGACGTGCTCGACGCGCTCGAGGCCGTGCATCGCCGCGGCGTGGTGCACCGCGACGTCAAGCCCGGGAACATCTTCCTGGTCGAGGGCCGGGCGATGATCGGCGACTTGGGCGTCGCCAAGGCGACCGGGACCGGGGATCGCACGCTCACCGACGAGGGGATGACGGTCGGGAGCCCCGGCTACATGGCGCCGGAGCAGACGGCGGGCGGCGACGTGACGCCCGCGGCCGACGTCTACGCGATGGGGCTCGTGCTGTTCGAGTCGCTCACGGGCAGGGGCTCGTCCGCGCCGAAGGATCCCGTGCGCGCGGACTGGTCGGGCGTGCCGCGCGCGCTCGTCGCGCCGCTCCAGCGGGCCCTGGCCTGGGCGCCGGCCGACCGCTGGCAGAGCGCCGCCGCGTTCCGCGCCGCTCTGGCCGGTCCCCGCAGCCGCGCCCACTGGCGCGCGCCGGTCTGGGCCGCGGCGGCGGCCGTCGTGCTGCTCGTGCTGGCGGCGGGCGGCGTGCTCCGGCGCTGGCGCGCCGAGCCGTCGGCCATGCTGCGCATCGTCATCCGGCCGTTCGACGTTCAGCCGCCGGCGATGCGATGGCTCGGCGACTCGCTGCCGGCCGCGCTGGCGCGCAGCGTCGGGGGCGCGCCGGACATCGTGGCCAGGCCCCTCGGCGGCGAGAGCGCGCCGCCTGGCGCCCTGGTGCTCCACGGCAGCGGCGAGGTCTCGGGCACCGGCGCGCTGCGCCTCGGCCTGCGCTCCGAAGCGGCCGCGGGCAAGGCGCCGCTCGTCGATCTGACGATGAGCGGGTCCGCGTCGCATTGGGGGCAGCTGGCCGATTCGCTCGGCTACCAGCTGCTGCTCGCGATCTGGACCGGGAGCGGCGGCAAGCTCGCGGCCGACCTGCCGCTGCATGCGCTGCCCGTCACCCGGGCCGGCGTCGTCGCCTGGATGGCCGCCGAGCGGCTCTTCGCCCGGGCGCAGTGGGGAGCCGCGTTCGCCGCGTACCGGCACGCCGTCGACGTGGACTCCACCTGCCTGCTGTGCCGGGTGCGGCTGACCGACGTCGGGCGGTGGCTCGGCCAGGACCAGGACAGCGTGGCCACGAGCCGCTATCGCACGGCGCTGGATTCGTTCCCGCCGCACTACCGGCGGGTGATCGAGGCCGGCTTCGCCCCGGCCGATCGGCGGTTCGCGATGCTGCACCGGGCGACCGACCTGGCGAGCGATTTCGGCCTCGCCTGGTTCGTCGAGGGCGACGAGATCTTCCATCGCGGTCCCCTCGCCGGCTACTCGCGTCACGACGCCTACGCCGCGATGCGGCGGGCCACGGTGCTGTGGCCCGACTTCGCGCCGGCCTGGGAGCACCTGGCGTGGATCGCGATCGGCGAAGGCGAGTCCACCGCCGCGCGCCAGGCGCTGGACAGCCTGGAGCGCCTCGGGGCCGGGAGCGACCCGCTGGCGATCCAGGTGCGCGCACTGCTCGAGGCGGGATACCGCTGGCGCTTCGCCGCTCCGGGCGTGGCCGCGGCCTACACCGACGCCCTGCTCCGCGCCCCCGCCGCCGCGGGCTACGCCGCCCTGGGCGCCGCGGCGCGCTACCAGCTGACCTTCGATGCGCCGGCCGGCGCCATCTATCTCGGCGAGCGCTTCGAGCGGATGGGTCGCGGCGATCTCGAGACTCCGGGGCTCCTGGCGCAGATCTACGCCTTCACCGCGCTCGGCCAGCTCGATTCGGCGCGCGCGGCCGCGGCGCGGCTCACCGCGCGCGGTGCGGAGCCCGGCATCGAGGTGTTCCTGGCCGAGCTGCCTGCCGCGCTGCTGCTGGCCGACACGGCCGCCGGCCCGGACATCCGCCGCGCGTGGCCCTCGGCGACGCAGGGGCTCGACGCGTACACCCGCGCCGAGCCCGGCACGCCCGGGGCGCGGCAGGCGGCGTGGCTGCTGGCGCTCCTGGCACGGCGCGCCGGCGACAGCGCGGAGTTCCGCCGCTTCCGCTCGCTCCTCGCGGGCGAGCCGGCCCCGCGGCCCCTGGGCACGCTGGTGGACGCCGACGCCGCAGCCGCCCTGCACCCTGCGGCCGCCCTCGCCGCCACCGAGCCGCTCCTCGCGCTGGACTCGGCGTCGTGGCGCGCGGGCGACTCCTACTTCCGCGCGTTCCTCCATCTGATGCGCGCGCGGTGGCACGCCCGGATGGGCGGCACGGCGCTCGCGGTGCGCGACCTGCGCTGGCACGAGAACAACGACCTGCGGACGGTGACCACACCGGCCGCGCTGCCGGAGGCGGCCGAGGTCGATTGGTCGCTCGGCACCCTGGCGCGCTGGGAGCAGGCCCGGCTCCTCGACGCGGCCGGCGACACGCCGGCGGCGTGCGTGGCGTACGCCGCGGTGCGCCGCCTGTGGACCGGTGGCGACTCCACGTTCGCCGCGCGCGCCCGCACGGCCCGGGAGCGGAGCGAGGCGCTCAAGTGCGGAGGCACCCGATGATCACCTGTCGCACGCTGGGGCCGCCCGCCGTCACGGTCGACGGCGTGGAGCCGCCGGCCGAGATGCTGTGGCGCAAGCACCTCGCGCTGCTGGTCTATCTCGCCCGCTCTCCGCGGCGCTGCCGGTCGCGTGAGCACCTGGTCGGTCTGTTGTGGGCGGACAAGCCCGAAGCGGCGGCACGGCACTCGCTGCGCGAAGCCGTGCGGGTGCTGCGCCACTGCGCCGGCGAGGCCGCGGTCGAGACCTCGGGCGAGCAGGTGCGGCTCGCCGAGGGCGCGGCGGAGCTGGACGTCGACGCGCTGGCGATGCTCGCGGCGCAGGAGGACTGGGCCAGCGCCGCCACGCTGGTGCGGGGCGGATTCCTCGAGGGGTTCAGCGTGCCCGACGCGCCCGGGTTCGAGGACTGGCTCGAGGCCGAGCGGGCCGAGTGGCAGCGGCGCTCGGTGGACGTGCTGCTGCGCCTCGCGCGGGCGGTGACGCGCGCCGGCCACGCGTCCGACGCCGTGGAGCACGCGCGCCGCGCCCTGGCCCTCGATCCCCACTCGGAGCTGGCCGCGGCCGCCCAGATGCACGCGCTGGCGCTGGCCGGCGAGCGCACGGCGGCCCTGGAAACGTACCGCGCGTTCGAGGAGCGGCTGCGCGCTGACCTGAACACGGCGCCCGGCGAGGAGCTGCAGCGGCTCGCCGGTCGCATCCGGGACCAGCGGGCCTGGCGGCTGCCGGAGAGCGGGCCTGCGCCCGGGAGCGGCGGCGAGTCCCGCCGCGCTCCACTCATCGGCCGGGAGCAGACGCTGGGGGCCGTGCTGGCGGCGTGGGAATCGTGCCGCGCCGAGCGCCGCGCGTCGCTCGGCATCGTGGAGGGCGACACCGGCACCGGACGCACCCGGTTCGTCGAAGAGGTCCTCACGCGCGCGCGCCTCGACGGCGCGGCGACGACCGCCGCGCGCGCGGTGCCCGCCGACCAGGACGAGCCCTGGAGCGTGATCCACGGCCTCGCGCGCGGCGGCCTCCTGGCGGCGCCCGGGGTCGCGGCGGCGCCGGCCGCGGCCCTCGCCGCCTTCGCGACCAGGATCGCTGAGTGGGGCGACCGGTTCGCCGAGGCCCGGCGCGCCGCGCCTGCGCCGCCCGGCCAGGCGCTGGCCGAGGTCCTCAGGGCCGCGACCGACGAGCGGCCGCTGCTGCTCGCGCTCGACGACGGGCAGTGGAGCGATCGCGAGTCGCTCCTCGCGCTCGACGCCGCGCTGCGGGATCTCGCCCGCGCGCCGCTGTTCGTGCTGGTGACCACCGTGCCCTTCGCCGGCCGCGAGGAGCTGGACCGGCTGTGCGGCCGGATCGGGCGCGACGTGGCCGGCGCGGCGGTGCGGCTCGCGACCCTCGATCACGACGCACTGCGGCGTCTCGCGGCGTGGGCCCTGCCCGGCTACGGCGAGGCCGAGCTCGACCGGGTGGCGCGGCGCGTCGCCGCCGACTCGGCCGGCCTGCCCCTGCTCGCCGTCGAGCTGCTGCACGCGGTGGCCCTCGGGCTCGACCTGCAGGGCGCCGGCGGCGCGTGGCCGGCGGAGCACCGCACGCTCGATCAGACCATGCCGGGCGATCTGCCGGATGCCGTCACCGCCGCCATCAGGGTCGGCTTCAGGGGGCTGTCGAAGGACGCCCAGGCGCTGCTCGCGGCCGCGTCGGTCCTCGGCGACCGCGCGCCCGCCGTCGCGCTCGGCCGGGCGACCGGTCTCGACGGAGAGCGGCTGACGGGCGCGCTCGACGAGCTGGAGTGGAAGCGCTGGCTGACGGCGGAATCGAGAGGCTACTCGTTCGTCGCGCGGGTCGTGCGCGACATCGTGGCGCGCGAGATGCTGACCGAGGGGCAGCGCCAGCGGCTGCTCGAGTCGGCCGGCCTCAAGGCTCCGGCCGCGACCTAGGCACGCGCGGGCCGGCGCACCGGCCGGCCCTTCCGGCTCAGTGGAGCGGCTCGGGCAGCGCCGGGCGACCGGTGCGCGCCTCGGCCGACAACGCCAGCGCCACGCCGTTGGTCCAGCCGAAGCCGTCCTGGGTGGGATACTCGCCGCCGCCGGCGGGCCGGCTCGGGTCCGCGACGTCGTACTTCTCCATCATCCGCCCGGTCGTCCGGAACGTGCGGCGGTTCAGCTCGAGCCACCGCGCGCACACCGTATCGGCGAGGTCCGGGCGGCCGTAGCGGCGGACGCCTTCGATCGCCATCCACTCCAGCGGCGCCCAGCCGTTGGGCGCGTCCCACTGCTGCCCCGATGCGTCCAGGGTCGTGACGAGACCGCCCGGCCGCAGAAACTCCCGCTCCAGCCGCGCCGCCACCGCCCGCCCCTGCCCCGCGGTGGCGAGGCCGAGGTAGAGCGGCACCGCCGCGGCGAGCGTCGCGCGGTCGGCCACGCGCGCGCCGGAGCGCCAGCGGACGTCGTAGAAGAACCCGGCGGCGGAGTCGTATGCGGCGGCGAGCAGCGCCCGGCGGCGCTCCGCCGCCGCGGCCTCGAAGCGCCGGGCCACGGCGAGATCGCCCGGCGCGCTGCGGATCGCACGCAGCGACGCGATCAGGCGCTCCTCGTACCAGAGCAGGCAGTTCAGGTCGACCGGGACGATCTCGGTCGTCTCGAGCGTGCGCAGGTCGGACGGGTCGCGCATCCACCGGCTCGAGAAGTCCCACCCGCTCTCCGCCGTGGCGCGGACGTTCCTGTAGAGCGCCTCGCGCCGGTCCCCGGGCAGCGACTGCGCGAGGTCGCGATCCCGGCGGTACTCCTCGGGCCTCGGCTCGGCCCGATCGTCCCAGTAGCGGTTGAGCACCGCTCCGTCGGGCAGCCGCGCGACCCGACGCGAGGCGGTGGCCGGGGCCAGGCCATCGGCGCCGTCCATCCAGAAGGCGTGCTCCGCCTCCAGCGCTGGCAGGTACGCCAGCGCACGGGCGGTGTCGGTCGCCGCCGCGTAGAGCCCGACCATCGCGCCGAGGAACGGCGGCTGGCTGCGGCTCAGGTAGTACGTGCGGTTGCCGTTCGGGATGCGGCCGAAGGTCCGGAGCAGCCAGGCGAAGTTGTCGAGCATCGAGGCGACGAGGTCGGTGCGCCCGCTCGCCACGAGCCCCAGCATCGTGAAGTAGGAGTCCCAGTAGTAGACCTCGCGGAACCGGCCGCCTGGCACGACGTACGGCTCCGGCAGCGGGATGAGCGAGGACCGCGACGGGACGCCCTGCGGCGCGCGGGTGAGGACGCGCCACAGCGCGCGGAGGTGCTCCTCCATCGCGACGGTCGTGTCGCTCGGGGCTGCCGGTCTCGGCGGCGCCGGCAGCGCGAAGTGCCGCGCGACGAACGCGCGGAGATCGAACCCGCCGTCGCCGCGCACGCGGGCGTACTCGGCCACGATGTCCGACGGGGGCGCGAGCGGCTCGGCGTCGGCGAACGTCTTCGAGTCCTCGAACAGCGATGCGAGCTGGACGTCCTCGAACAGCGGCCCCAGGTCGCGCGAGGGGTCGTAGAGGGCGTGCGAGCGGTCGGGGGCGGCGGAGGCGGCCGGAGCCGTACCGGTGCGCGCGATCCCGACGTGGCAGGCGGCAGTGAGACCCAGGACCGCGGCCAACACCACGGACCGGAGGTCCGGACCCACGGGCCGAGCGCGAGCACCGTGCATCGGAGGAAGATGCCCGCGGCGCGCCGTCGTCCGCCACCGGGCGATCGCGGCGCCACCGGTGAGCCAAGCTGCAGCCACCGCACGGTGCGGAGCCCTGAACCCGTGCGTGTAGCGGCGAGGAGCA
Organism: Gemmatimonadales bacterium; assembly: GCA_035623395.1. Lineage (GTDB taxonomy): Bacteria > Gemmatimonadota > Gemmatimonadetes > Gemmatimonadales > JACORV01 > Fen-1245. The sequence goes on from DASPTN010000102.1 coordinate 26,212, forward strand.
CGGCGGCCATGCGCTGACCGCTCAGTAGCCGGCGCCTCGCGCCTCCGGGTTCGCGTACTTCGCCAGCAGCGCCTGGAAGCGGGAATCGCTTCGGATGGGGTCCATCGCCGGATCGCACTGAAGCCAGTAGACCGTGACCCTGCCCGGCCCCCTCAGCAACCGCTCGATTTCGTCCAGCGCGGCTCCCGTCTCGCCAGCGCGCACCAGAATCTCCGCGCGCGCCTCGGCCGCCCAGGTGCCGCCGAACTTGTCGCGGCGGTACAGTTCCGACTGCTCGAGCCAGCGAGCCTCGCGGAGAGCATCGGAGCGACGGCCCAGGGCCGCCAAGGCGAGCCCCCGCGCGCCGTGCTGCCTCCAGTCATCGGGGTTGGCCCGCTCCAACGCTTCCAGCTCCGCCTGCGCGGAATCGAAGGCGGAGTGCGCGGCGGCCGAATCGCCTCGGAGCAGATGCGCCCATGCCGCGTAGGTGGCGCGCGTGGCGTACAGCTCCTGCAGGCCGCTCACGTTGTCGCCGATCGCGCGCAGCGCGCCCAGCAGGGAGTCGGCTTGGCGACCGCGCAGCAGCGCCTGCAGATGATGCTCCGGGAGAATCGCCAGCGGCACGGCCCCGAGTGCAGCACGAAGCGTGTCGAACCGCCCCTTCCACATCACGTAGGTCCAGCCGATATCGGCATGATCACGCACAAAGTCCGGCGTCAGCGACAGCGCCTGGCGGAACGCAGCCAGGGCCTCCGGATAGCGACGCGTAAACTGCAGCGTGTATCCCAACACACCCTCGAAGAGCCCCGCGTTGCGCGGGTCCAGCTGGATGGCATGGTGCGCCGCCGCCAGGACACTGTCCCAGTTTCCGAGGCGGCGATTCGCAAAGCCGATCCACTCCCAGAGCTGCGCGTCGTTCGGCGCGCCACTCAGCGCGGCCTCGAATTCCGCCAAGGCGCGCTCGTACCTGTGGAGACTGTAGTCCACCACGCCTATCGCGAGCTGAGCCAGCGGCAGGTCGGGTGCTAGGCGCACCGCCGTCTCGGCCTCCAATCGCTGAGCGGCCAGTCGTTTCGGACTCGGATCGTAGTGGTCGATGTAGATGTCCCCGTGGACCAGCGACAGGGACGCATGGGCCGCGGCAAAGCCCGGGTCGAGGTCAACCGCCCGCTGGTACAGCTGCTGCGCGAACGCGAGGTTCTCGCGCGCCTCACCAGGCCGCCTCCAGTACTCCAGCCCCTGCAGGTAGAAGCGATAGGCCTCGGCGCTCTTCGTGGGTGCGTTGGCGATGGCGCTTGCCTCCGCCTCGGTAAGCGCCGCCCCCACTGCCGCCACTACGCGCTGAGCGATGTCGCTCTCGACGGCGAAGACATCTCCCAGGGTGCGGTCGTAGTGCTCGGTCCAGACGTGAGTCTGCGTCACCGGATCCACGAGATGCACCGTGACGCGCAGACGGTTCTGCACGACCTGCACAGTGGCCTCGACGATGCTCCCAACCCCGAGCTCCTCCCCGATCCGGCGCAGGGACGTGGGCGTGCCTTGGTACGCGATGACTGAGGTGCGACCGATGACCTTCAGGGCCGAGACCTTGGCCAGTTGCGTCAGCAGCTCGTCGTGCAGGCCGCCGGCGAAGTAGGCGTGCGCGCTGTCCCCACTGAGGTTCTGAAAGGGCAGCACCGCGATCGCGGTCCGTGGATAGTGAACCGCCGCGTGCCGCGCCGACCGCTCCCTCACCGCGACGATTCCGGCCAGCGCCACCACGGAGACGAGCACGGTCCACGCCAGCCGCCGCGGCCACCGCATCGAGGCGCCGGTCGGCGGCGCACCCGGCACCGTCAAGTCGGCCACGCGCTCCGCCAGGTGCTCGGCTCGCTCGAGTCCCTCTCGCAACCGCCCCTCGAGACCGGCCGCCCCGTGCCCACCCCGGGGGCCCGTCCCGGTGATCACCGGCCTGTCGGGCGGCGTGGGCAGGTCCCGGCGAATCCGCTCGACCTTCGCCAGCAGCTCACTGTCCGGCTCCAGGTCCAGCTCCGCCCGCAGCCGCCGCGCGTGCGCGTCCGCCAGCTTGATCGCGTTCGCCCGGTCCCCGTGCGCGGCGAGTGCGCGCACCTGCTGCAGCACGAAGTGCGAATTCAGCGGGTCCTGCTCGACGGCCCGCGCCCACCAGCCCGCCGCGCTGCGCCACGCCCCGCTCGCCTCGGCCCGCTCGGCCAGGCCGACCAGCGCGTCCACGAGCTCCCGGGCCAGCCGCGCCCGCTCGGCGTCCAGCCAGCGCTCGAACTCGGGCGCGCCATCCACGTGGAAGCCGTCGAGCAGAGGGCCGCGGTACACCCGCACCGCGTCCTCGTCGCGACCGGCGCCCAGCTCCTGGGTGAAGACGTAGACGTCGGACTCCACCACGCCGCCGTAGAGAAGCAGCCTGTCTCCCTCGGAGCGCACGGCGCTCGCGCCGAGCGCCCGTCGAACGTCCGTCAGGACATCGCGCAGGCTATGCCGGGAATGGACCTCATCGCTCTCGGGCCACAGGAGGGTGATCAAGCGCTCGCGCGTGCAGCCGAGGTCGCCGCACACGGCGAGAACCGCGAGGGCTGCCTGCGCACGGCGCTGCGGAAGGCAGGGCGCCGCCGTTCCTGACGGCGCCTGGAGAGCGAAGCCCCCGAGGACACGGAGTTGGTACACGCCGAGCTCCTGGGCGGGGCCGTCTGCCGCCGCCCCAACCGGCCCGTGGTCGGTTGCGGTACCCATATACGCGCGGCGTCACGGCGGCGTCAGCCCGAGCGGGGATCCTGACGCCGGGATTTCCGACAGGCTTTCTCCCTCCTCCCTCTTTGACGCTGCGGTGACACTCCGTCGGCGGAGCGGCGGCGCCTGCCGCGCACATTCGCTCAAGTCGGCGCGTGCAGCGCCCTCACCGTGCGTTGCTCATCGTTCTCCCTCGGAGGTGACTGATGCGCATACCGATGAAGTGGCTGGCCCTGGCTGTCCCCGTCCCGCTGCTGGTCGCGTGCAGCGAGCAACCTTCCGCGCCAAAGGCCGCCGAAACCGCCCTGGTGCCGGGAGCGTCCGCGTCGCTCCACGTGGCGCAGACCTACACGGTCAGAGATCTCGGCACGTTGGGCGGAACCTATTCCGAAGGTCGGGCGATCAACGACGCGGGCTGGGTCGTCGGCATGAGCGACGTCGGGGGCGGCGTGATCCACGCCTTCCTCTGGAAGGACGGGCACATGACCGACCTCGGCACGCTGGGCGGATCGTACTCCAAGGCGCTCGGGATCAACGATGACGGCGAGATCGTCGGCGCTGCCGCGCTCGTCGGGGACGCCGTCGATCACGCATTCCTGTGGCGCCACGGCAAGATGATCGATCTTGGCGGCCTTGGTGGTGTCTACGCGGAGGGATTCGTCATCAACAACGAGGGCGACGTGGCCGGCGGCGGCCTGACGCCCGCCGACGCCTTCTACGCCGCCGTGTGGCGGCACGGCAGGATCGAGAACCTCGGTGCGCTCGGGGGGACCTCGTCCTGGGCGAACGGCATCGGCCGCGGAGACGTGGTCGTCGGCGGCGCGACGGTCGACGCCGCCAACACCGTCTGGCACGCGTTCATCTGGAAGCACGGCCACATGCACGACATCGGCACCCTCGGCGGGACCTCGGGCGGGGCCTCGTACATCAACGCTTCCGGCACGGTGGTGGGAGGCAGTTCGCTCGCGGGCGACGTGTACGAGCGCGCCTTCATCTGGCAGCATGGCCGGATGAGCGACCTCGGGACCCTGGGAGGCGACTACACCATCGCGTACGCGCAGTGGATCAACGACGCCGGCCAGGTCGCCGGCGGCAGCTGCACGGTGAACTGGTTCCCCTGCCACGCGGTTGTCTGGTACAAGGGGGGGATCACCGATCTGGGGCTCCTCCCCGGCGCAGCAGAGGACTACAGCTGGGCCCAGTCGGTCAACGATCGAGGCCTAGTCGCCGGCAGCAGCGTGACCGCGACCGGCGAGCTTCACGCCGTCCTGTGGGTCCCGCAGGACCGGGACCACTGGTAGACACGTCGGAGATTGAACCGGCAGGCGGACAGCGCCCGGCTCCGTGCCGGGCGCTGCTGCATCTGGGAGCCTCCGCCCAGCCCGCCGCGGCTCACCGGCGCCCCAGCGGCAGGCCCCGAACCAGCTGCGAAGAGGGCAGACTCGCGCACCGGGTCCACCAGTTGACACAAAACGTCGAATGGTAGAAGATACCAACGATGCTCCTCGCCTCGGGGCCGAGGCGAGGTAGAGCGCACCCTGGGAGCCATGTCCGCGCACACCCGCACGCAGCAGCTCGAAGCCGCCTGCCGGGCGCACGGCCTGCCGGTCACGGTCCAGCGCCGCCGCATCTTCGCGGCCCTCGCCGGCCGCACCGACCACCCCACCCCCGACCAGGTGTACGCGGCGGTGAAGCGCACCCTGCCCGGCGTGTCCCGGACCACCGTGTACCGGGTGCTCGACACCCTGGTGCGGGTCGGCGTGCTCGCCAAGGCGCTGAGCCCGAGCGCCGCGAGCCGGGTGGATCCGCGCACGTCCCGGCACCACCACCTGGTGTGCCGGCGCTGCGACCGCATGTTCGACGTGGACGAGGACGCCGTGCAGCACCGGATCCGGCCGCCGGACGTGCGCCGGCGGGGATTCGCCATCCAGGGATACTCGATCTACTTCACCGGCCTGTGTGCCGCGTGCCGGAAGAACGCGCCCCCTGCCCCGCCCCCGCAGGGAGCGGCGACGCGGCGGGCGCGCACCGGTCCGCGCCCCGGACGCCGCGGCAGGCGCGCCCGAGGGTAGTCCCTCACCGACCGCACCCGGTCATCGAACGCCAACGACGAAACGAGAGCGACCATGTCCAGCGACGCCAAGTGCCCGATCGATCACACCGCCGGCGGCGGCACGTCCAACCGCGACTGGTGGCCGAACCAGCTCAACCTGAGGATCCTGCACCAGCACTCCTGCAGGTCCAACCCGATGGGCAAGGGCTTCGACTACGCCAGGGAGTTCAAGAAGCTCGACTTCCCGGCCCTGAAGAAGGACCTCCGGGCGCTGATGACCGACTCGCAGGACTGGTGGCCCGCCGACTTCGGGCATTACGGACCGCTGTTCATCCGCATGGCCTGGCACAGCGCCGGCACCTACCGCATCGGCGACGGCCGCGGCGGCGCCGGGAGGGGCCAGCAGCGCTTCGCGCCGCTCAACAGCTGGCCGGACAACGTGAGCCTCGACAAGGCGCGCCGGCTGCTCTGGCCGATCAAGCGGAAGTACGGCGAGAAGATCTCCTGGGCCGACCTGCTGATCCTCGCCGGCAACGTCGCCCTCGAGTCGATGGGGTTCAAGACCTTCGGCTTCGGCGCCGGGCGCGAGGACGTCTGGGAGCCGGACGAGGACGTGTACTGGGGCTCCGAGTCCAAGTGGCTGGCCGACAAGCGCTACTCGGGCGACCGCGACCTCGAGAATCCGCTCGCCGCGGTGCAGATGGGCCTGATCTACGTCAACCCCGAGGGCCCAAGCGGCAACCCGGATCCGGTGGCCGCGGCCCGGGACATCCGCGAGACGTTCGCGCGCATGGCCATGAACGACGAGGAGACCGTGGCCCTCATCGCCGGCGGCCACACCTTCGGCAAGACCCACGGCGCAGGCCCCGCGACCAACGTCGGACCCGAGCCGGAGGCCGCCCCCATCGAGGAGCAGGGCCTGGGCTGGAAGAGCAGGTTCGGCACCGGCAAGGGCGGCGACGCGATCACCAGCGGCCTGGAGGTCACCTGGACGACCACGCCGACCAAGTGGAGCAACAACTTCTTCTGGAACCTGTTCAGCTTCGAGTGGGAGCTGACCAAGAGCCCGGCCGGGGCGCATCAATGGACGCCGAAGGGCGGCGCGGGCGCCGGCACCGTGCCGCACGCCCACGACGCGTCGAAGCGCATCGCGCCGTCGATGCTCACGACCGACCTGTCGCTGCGGTTCGACCCGGCCTACGAGAAGATCGCGCGGCGCTTCATGGAGCACCCGGACCAGTTCGCGGACGCGTTCGCCCGGGCCTGGTTCAAGCTGACGCACCGCGACATGGGCCCGCGCGCCCGCTATCTCGGCCCCGAGGTCCCCAAGGAGGAGCTGATCTGGCAGGACCCGATTCCCGCGGTGAATCACCCGCTGGTCAACGCGCGGGACATCGCGGCGCTGAAGGGCAAGATCCTGCGGTCCGGCCTGTCGGTCTCCGAGCTGGTCTCGACCGCGTGGGCGTCGGCGTCCACGTTCCGCGGCTCCGACAAGCGCGGCGGCGCGAACGGCGCCCGCATCCGGCTGGCGCCGCAGAAGGACTGGGCCGTCAACCAGCCGGTCCAGCTGGCGAAGGTGCTCAAGAAGCTGGAGGACATCCAGAAGGCGTTCAACGGCGCGCAGAAAAGCCGCACGCGGGTCTCACTGGCCGACCTGGTCGTGCTCGGCGGGTGCGCCGGCGTCGAGCAGGCCGCGAAGAACGCCGGTCACAGGGTGACGGTGCCGTTCACGCCCGGCCGCATGGACGCGAGGGTCGAGCAGACCGATGCGGCATCGTTCGCGGTGCTCGAGCCCGTGGCCGACGGCTTCCGCAACTATCAGAAGACCCGCTTCTCGGTGCCGGCCGAGGAGCTGCTGGTCGACAAGGCGCAGCTGCTGACCCTGACCGCGCCCGAGATGACGGTGCTCGTGGGCGGCATGCGCGTCCTGAAGACGAACGTCGGGGCGACCGCGCACGGCGTGTTCACCAAGCGCACGGAGACCCTGACCAACGACTTCTTCGTGAACCTGCTCGACATGGGCACGGAGTGGAAGCCGGTCTCGAGGGACGCGGACGTGTTCGAAGGCCGCGACCGCAAGACCGGCAAGGTCAAGTGGACCGGCACGCGGGCCGATCTGATCTTCGGCTCCAACTCCCAGCTGCGCGCGCTGGCCGAGGTCTACGGAAGCTCGGACGCGCAGAAGAAGTTCGTCGCCGACTTCGTCGCGGCGTGGAGCAAGGTGATGAACCTCGACCGGTTCGACCGCGCGGGCGTCTGAACCGGCCGGTTTGCGGCTTCGCGGCGGCTTGACAAGCGAAATCCGACGACGAAGCTTGCAATTCGAACTGGCGAACGATGCTGCGCACGGGCTGCGCCCTCGGGGATGACTGCGCCCGTCGCGCTTTCGATCCGGTCAGCGCGAGGTGCTCTTGTCCTTTGTCGTCCGCACGACCCCGGGCGTGGCCCTGGTGGCTCTCGGTCTGTTCATGTCCCGTTTCGACGGCGGGGCGCCGCGGCATCCGTCCGACACGCCGGCGCCGGGGCGCCGGCTCGCCAGCGCCCCCCGCGAGCGAACGGGCCTCCTCGTCGTGGCCCACGGCGCGGAGCCGGCATGGAACGCGCGGGTGCAGGAAACGGTAGCCCAGGTGCGGTGGGCACGCGGCCCGGTGGCCCTCGCCTTTCTGATGGGCCAGGACATGAGCGCCGACTGGGACGCGGCGGTGGACACGCTCGTGGCCGGTGGGGTGCAGAGGATCGTCGTGGTCCCGCTGCTGGTCTCTTCCCACAGCGGACACTACCGGCAGATCGCCTACTGCGCCGGCGCTCTCGACACGCTGCAGGGGACGGACGCGCCGGCCCCCTGCCATCGGCGGTCTCCGGTGCCCATGCGGATGACACCCGCCCTGGATGCGGCGCCGCACCTGGGCGCCGCCCTCGCCGGCGCGTGGTCCGCGCTCGGCCCCGCAGACCGCGCCCGGCCCGTCGTGCTCGTCGCGCACGGTCCGAATCCCGACAGCGAGGCGCAGCTGTGGCTGGCGAATCTTGGCAAGACGACCGCGCCGGCGTTCCGGGCCGCGGGGCAGACCGCCGAGCTGCGCGTCGGTCTGCTGCGGGATGACGCGCCGCCGCCCGTCCGAGCGGCCGCCGTGGCGGCCCTCCGCGACACGATCCAGCGACTCGCCGCCGCGGCCCGGGACTCGGTCGTCGTGCTCCCGGTGCTCATCTCGTCCGGCGCGATCGACCAGGTCAGGATGCCACGGGACCTCGCCGGACTGCCGATCCGCTTCGTGCCCGTCTCGCTGGCGCCGCGGCCCGAGCTCGCACGGTGGATCGAGGACAGTGCGGGAGGCGAGGAGGCGCAGCGCGGGACGGACCCGGCCACGCGCCAGCCGGAGTAGAGGCCTGCCAGACGCCGACCGGTGCGCGGCCATCACCTCAGCGGGAGTCCGGAATGCTCATTAGCGCGAAGATGAACGACTTGATGAACGCCCAGATCGGCCACGAGCTGGGGGCGTCGCTGCAGTACATCGAGATCGCGGCCTACTGTGACGGTGCAGGCCTGCCCGTGCTCACCAAGCACTTCTTCGCCCAGGCGGCCGAGGAGCGGGAGCACGCCCTCAAGTTCGTGCGCTACGTCCTCGACGCGGACGGCTCGGTCGCGGTCCCGGCCCTGCCGGCCCCGCGGGCCGCGTTCAAGTCGGCCGAGGAGGCCGTGGCGCTCGCCCTCGAGTGGGAGCACACCGTCACCAAGCAGATCAACGCCCTGCTGGAGCTCGCGTCCACCGAGCGCGACTACCTGGCGCACGATTTCCTGGAGTGGTTCGCGCGCGAGCAGCTCGAGGAGTGCGCGAGCATGGACACGCTGCTGAAGATGGTGCGGCGGGCGGGCGAGTCGCAGCTGCTGCAGGTCGAGAATGCGCTCGCCGGCGGCCGCGCGCTCACCAGCAGCGGCGAAGCGGCCGGCGGCAGCTGACCGTCCGCGACCGGCCGGGGCCGCGATGCACCTGCGATATCACCTCGCGCACCTTCTCCACGACGACGCCGACCACGCGCGTGGCCGGACGGTCGCGCTCTACGCCGTGCTCGCGGCGGCCAACGTCGCGGCGTGGCTCTGGGCGGTCGCCGTGTTCAGGAGCTACCCGCTGCTCCTCGGCACCGCGCTCCTGGCGTACAGCCTCGGCCTGAGGCACGCGCTCGACGCGGACCACATCGCCGCCATCGACAACGTCACGCGGAAGTTGATGCAGGAGGGCAAGCGCCCGGTCACGGTGGGCTTCTTCTTCTCGCTGGGTCATTCGACCGTCGTCGTCCTGGCCTCGGTGGCCATCGCGGCCACGGCGATGGCGCTCAGCACCCGGCTCTCGTCGTTCCGGACCGTGGGTGGCGCGATCGGCACGACGGTGTCGGCGGCCTTCCTGCTCCTCATCGCCACGATCAACACGTTCATCCTGGTCGCGCTGTACCGGACGTTTCACCGGGCCCGGACCGGGCAGGTCTACGAGCCCGAGGACCTCGACGCGCTCCTGGCGGGCGGCGGGCTGCTGGCGCGCGTGCTGCGTCCGATGTTCCGGATGATCCGCAAGAGCTGGCACATGTATCCCCTCGGGCTGCTGTTCGGGCTCGGCTTCGACACCGCGACCGAGGTCGGGCTCCTGGGCATCTCCGCCGCCGAGGCCGCGAAGGGGATGCCGATCTGGTCCATCCTCGTCTTCCCGGCGCTGTTCACGGCGGGCATGTCGCTGGTGGACACGACGGACAGCGTCCTGATGGTGGGCGCGTACGGATGGGCGTTCCGCCGCCCCATCCGGAAGCTGTACTACAACCTCACGATCACCTCGATTTCGGTGCTGGTGGCCCTCCTGGTGGGCGGCATCGAGGCGCTCGGCCTGCTCGCCCAGCGGCTCCAGCTCACCGGCGGGGTGTGGGACGTGGTCGCGCTCCTGAACCGCGACCTCGGCACCATGGGCTACTTCATCGTGGGCGTGTTCGTGCTCAGCTGGGCGGTATCGGCGCTCATCTACCGCCTGAAGGGGTACGACGCGCTCGACGGCGCGCGCGCCGCCGACTAGCCGGCCTCCGCGCGCGGCTCCTGGCCGCGCGGCGCGGCTTCAGTGCTGGTGCGGGTGTGCGTGCGGGTGGTCGTGCTCGGCGTGGTGGTGCGACCCCCCGTGCCCGCCGACCCCTGCAAGGAGGAGGCTTCCGTGTTCAGGATGCAGCGTCGTTCTCCGGCCGCCGGCGCATTGATCCCGCTGGTCGCCGCCCTGGTCGGGGCCACCGCCCTCGCCGCCCCCCGGCACCCCGTGTCCGTCGTGGTCCAGCTGGACGGCGCGGCCTCCGGGTACACGCCGGTGCTCACCGGGCCACCGGCCACCGTGACGATGCGGTCCGGCTACGTGGTGCTCGGTCCGGGCCGGTCGGTGGGGCGACATTCGACGGAGCGGTACGAGGAGGCGATCGTCGTGCTCGAGGGCACCGGCCGCCTGACGGTGCGCGGAGGCCCGGACCTGGCGCTCCGTGGCGGCAGCGTGGCCTATTCGCCTCCCAACACGGTGCACGACGTCACGAACACCGGGTCGACCCCGCTACGTTACGTGTACGTGGTCGCCAAGGCGCGCCGGTAGACGGACCGGCTCGCCGGCGAGCGGCGCGACTTCCGGCATACGACCCCAGAGCGAGCCTCCTATGCGATCGGCGCAAGTGATCCAGCTCTTGCTCCTCGTCCCGTCCCTGGCCTGGTGCCAGACGTCGGAAGTCTCCGGGACCTGGCGCGGGCAGGCCGTCGACCCGCGCGGGCAGTCCGTCCCGTTGATGCTGATCCTGCGGGAGGAGGGCGGTAAGCTCACCGGGACCCTGGCCGGCCCGCCGCCGGATACGGCGAGCCCGATCGTCGCCGGCGCCATCGACGGGGACCGTCTTTCGTTTCGTGCCCCCATGGGTCGCCATCCGGCCGGGAGCCCCCGGGAGTTCCGCTTCGACGCCACCGTCACCCGTGGACGGATGCACGGCACGGTGACCAACACGGCCGGCATGCAGATCGAGTTCACGCTCAAGAAGGACGCCGCGACCGGTGCGGCGCCCGAGGGTGGCCAGCCGCCGCACGTCGGGGCGGCACCCGGACCACCGGCCGCGGGCCCGGCGGGCCCTCCGGTCCTGGCCGGGCGCGATCCCGTTCCGCAACCGGCCGTGGACGCGATACTCGCCGCGCTCGACACTCACGAGGTGGTTGCCATCGGCAGCGTCGCGCACGGGACGCTCGACCTCGACCACCTCGTCCTCGACCTGCTGCGCGACCCGCGGCTGCCGGGCAGGGTGCAGGACATAGCCGTCGAGTGCGGCAACGCGCTCTACCAGCCGCTCCTCGACCGCTACGTCGCGGGCGGCGATGTCTCGCAGGCCGACGTTCGCAAGGTCTGGCGCGACACGTCGCAGCCGATGGAATGCCCCTTCTCGCTGTTCTACAGCGCGTTGTTCCCGCTGGTGCGCCGCATCAACCAGCGGCTGCCGGCCGGGAGCCGGCTACGCGTGCTGGCGTGCGATCCGCCGATCGACTGGAGCCGCGTGCACGGGCCGGACGACCTCCGCGCCCTGATGGGGCGGGACGAGAGCATCGCGTCGGTCATGGAGGACGAAGTCCTGGCGCGGCACCGCAAGGCGCTGATGCTGTTCGGGATCAACCATGTCCGCCACGGCTCGGGCGCCGTCGGGCGCTACGAGGCACGCTATCCCGACGTCACCTTCGTCATCGCGGACCATCACGGGTTCGGCGAGGGGACGCCGTACGCACGCTACAGCGACACCCTGGAGCAGCGCATGGCGGGCTGGCCCGTGCCGTCGGTGGTCAGCCTGCGGGGCACCTGGCTGGACAGCCTGCCGGCCGGCTACTTCGACCCCGAAGACGAGGCCGGGACGCTCCCCGGCTACCGCGGGGTGGACGCCTACGTCTACCTGGGCCCGCGGGACCTGTTGCTCATGGAGCCTGCGCCTGCGGCGACCATGCTGGATACCGCCTACATCGCCGAGCTGCGGCGCCGGGCCTTCGGCCCTCCTGGCGGGCCGGCGGATCCCGCGACCATCCTCCGGCGGGAGACGGAGGCCTCCGCGTTTCTGCAGGACACGACTCCGGGCGTGACGCCCGTGCGTGCGCTGCAACGGCGTCCCTGAGCGGCGGCCGGCGGCCGCCGTCACGGCTTCAGCACGTCCACCCAGCCGTCTTCGTTCGCTGCCAGCACGCGGGCGTGCGCCGCGTCGTACCGGACCTCGCGGGGATTGCCGCCCACGATCACGTGCCGCACGACCGCACCGGTCGCGCGATCCAGGGCGACGACCGTGCCGTCCAGCTGGCTGGCGTAGAGCCGGGTGCCGTCCGGCGAGATCGCGAGACCGAACGCCGGCGAGGCCAGGGGGATCGTCTGCGTGACGGCGCCGGTCGCGAGCGAGACGCCGACCAGGGAAGTCGCGGCGTCGTTCGCGACGTACAGCGTCTGGCGATCCGGCGAGAGCACCATCGCTTCCGGCCGGCCGACGAGCTGGACGGTGCGGACCGGAGCCAGCGTGCCCGCGTCGGCCTCCACGACGTCGCCGACCCCGCTGTACGCGTCCCACGCCGCGGCGAAGACGAGACCGTCCGCCCGATCCGCCAGGAGATGGTAGGCGATGCCGGGCACCGCGATCGAGTCCGTCGTCTGTTTGCTCGCGAGGTCGATGCGTATGACGAAGCCGGCGGTGGTGCCCGCAAACAGCGCGCCGCCCAGCACGCACACGGGCACCGTGGCGGCGCCGGTGTTGATCGAGTCCACTTCCGCGTTGGCGCCGGGATCCACGATCGCGACGTGCGGCCCCTGCCCGTTGCCCACGTAGGCCTTGCGGCCCGTCGTGTCGAACTCCACCTCCACCGGCGCACCCAAGCTCCCCTGCGCCGCGGGACCGACGGTCAGGGAGTCGAGACTGAGCGGCACCAGGTCCTCGAGCGCGGCGACGTACGCAGTGGACGCGCCGATCGCGATGTCGTAGGGCTCCCCAGGCACGGCCCGGCGGGCCACGAGAGCGCTGTCAGTGACCGTCACCAGGGCACGGGCTTCGACGGCCTCCGCGTCCGCCGTCACGGACCCCACCCCCACGCCCACGCCCGTCACCACGCCGTCCGAGCTCAACCGAAGCACCGTGGTGTCCGTGTTCCGCAGGACGGGCGGGACCTCCGTCACGGTGTCGCCGAGGCTGTCGAGAGTGGCGGCGCGCAACCGGAAGCTCTGACCCTCGACGATCGTCGTGTCGGACGGGGACAGGCTCACGGACTTGGGCGGGCGATACAGCACGAAATCGTTCGGCCCGCGGCAGCCGCCGAGGAGCGCGGCGGCAGCGGCCGCCGCGCCCAGCGCCAGGAGCGGGCCCGCGCGGCCGCGCGGCGGCCTCACGGCGCCCCGTCTCACGGGTAGAACCGCAGCACCAGCGTGCCCCGGCTCTCGAAATCCACCCAGGCCTGGACGACTCCCAGCGAGCTGGTGGTCACGCCGGTCACGCGCGGCGAGCCCGGGAACACCTTCGTTGCCTGGGCCTCGGCGCCGACGCTGAAGCTCCGGCTCACCATCAACTCGGCGCCCGCCGCGGCGCCCACCCAGAGGTCGGTCCGCGATGTTGCCGCGTCGCTCGGCAGGGTGAGGTTATCGACCTTCTGCTCGGCGCTGACGAAGGCGGCGCCGAGTCGCGGGCCGAAGTAGAGCAGGCACGGCGCACCGAGCGGGCGCACGGGGAGCGGTTGCACGAAGTAGAACCCCATGCCCAGCCACACCTCCGCGTCGCTCGCATCGATGGTGTAGGTGGCGATCTGGGTGCTGCTGCCGTAGGACCTCGATCGCTCCGACACGTACGAAACCTCCGGCACCAGCCTGAAGCTCCGCCCCGCCGCGACGCCGAGCGTGAGCCGCGACGTCAGATCCACCCCGATGCTGACGTCCGGGGCGAGGGGGGCGGCAGCGGTCCCCGGCGCGCCGCGCGGCACGGTCAGCGTCAGGGAGTCGGCGCGGAGGTAGCCCGACAACGAGCCGGCGCGGACGTCGCACCAGCCCGCGATGCATGCGGCCACGCGCACCGGCCAGCCGACGGGCAGAGTCGTCACGACCCGCGCCTGGCTGTCGGGTTGCGCGCGCAGCGTCGTGGCGGCGGCGGTGTAGGCCGTGGTATCACGAATCGGCGCCGAGGCCTGCGCGGCGAGCCGCGGCGCAACGAGCGCAAGCGCGGCGGCGGGAACGAGCAACGGAATCCGCATCCGGTTCTCCGGGATTGGGACGGCCGCCGCCGGGCCGAAATGCCACGCGCGGACCGGACGTCGTGACCGCACGCAAGGTGGTGGCGTGGCGTCATCCCGGCGTTAGGCGGAGCGTGCGCAGGTCCGCCCGGGTCCAGATTCGGCACTTCCCCGCTGGTCAGCGGGGGCGGCGGTGAGATCATGACGCTGTGCGGCTGGGGAGCAGCCGCCGGGGCCGAGTGCGGCGTGGACAACCGTCGGCACGGCAGCGAAGATTACGTGACGTGATCCCCCGACACTTCGCTCTCAGCCTTGCTGCGCTCGCGCTGGCACGCCCGCTGCTCCCCCAGTGCCCGGACGGAACGCCGCCGCCGTGCGCGAGCATGCGCAGCCGCGCCCCAGGGCCGTCGCCCAACAGCGTCGCGGTGCTCTACTTCGAGAACGGGTCCCGGGACAGTGCGGACGCCTACCTGGCCGACGGCCTCACCGAGGAGGTGATCCTCCGGCTCCAGCAGGTCCGGCGACTTGAGGTCAAGTCGCGCTACGAGTCGCGGCGCGTCCGGGCCCTGCGCGACGCCGCGCCAGAGACCCTGGGCCGTGACCTGGGCGCGCGTTACCTCGTCAGCGGCACGATCCAGCGATCAGGGACGCGCATCATCGTACGGGTGGAGCTGACTCGCGCCGACCGCGGGGTAGGCGTGTGGAGCGAGCGGTTCGACCAGACGAGCGCCGACGTGCTCGACGTGATCGACGCGGTGGCCCGCGGCGTCGCCACCGGCGTCGCCGGGCAGCTGATGCCGACGGAGGCGGCCGACCTTGCGCGCCGGCCCACGGCGGATGCCGGTGCCTACGAGCACTTCCTCCGCGGCAACTTCTACCTCGCGCAGCGCAGCGCGGTGAGTCTCGCCCGCGCGGCCGACGAGTATGAGCAGGCCAGCGCGCGCGACCCGCTCTTCGCTGCCTCGCTCGCCCGGGTGGCCTACGCCTACGCCCTCGGCGTGTTCTATGGGGTCGGTGAGCTGCCGGCCGACACCGTAGAGGCGCGGGCGGATCACGCCGTGGAACGGGCGGCGCGCGACGGGCCTGACGTTTCGGACACGTGGCTCGCCAAGGGGTTCCTCCTGACGGTGCGGTCGTTCCTCGGGATGGGGGATTACGTGGACGAAGCCGTCGCCGCGCTCGCGCGCGCTGTCGAGCTGGATCCCCGGAGTCCGGAGGCCCACCACCAGTACGCCCAGGGACTGATCCTCATCGGCCGCGACTCGGCGGCCCGCGCCGAGTTGCGGCGCGCGCTCGAGTTGGAGCCGGGACGGGCGATCACGTATGCGGACTGGTCGGTCGTGGCGCTCGCCGAGGGCCGACTCCTCGAGGCGCGCGACTGGTGCGACAGCGCGCTGAAGGCGGACCAGAACCTGGAGGAGGCGTACGTCGTGCGCACCCGTGCCCGGCTGGGCCTCGGCGACATCGCCGGTGCGCAGCGCGATGCGGGAACCCTCGCGTTGTTGTTGCCCGGCAGTCAGGATGCGCGCGACGCGCGCGCGATGGTGCTCGCGGCGACAGGTGACACGGCGGCGGCTGTTCCCGGAGTGGTCCCGGGCATCACCGGGACACTCGGGGCCGAGCCGCTGCTCTACGTGGGACAGGTCGATCGCGCGCTGGCGGCGATCGAGGCGCTGCCAGCCCCGGCCGTGCGTTGCTACTTCCTCCGTTTTCCCTCGGCGGCCCGACTGCGCGGGCAGCCCCGCTATGACCGGCTCGAGGCTGGCTGCCCAGCGGCGTTGGAGGTGCGATGATGGATGCCGGCGACCGGCGGCACACCCTGAGCCTGCCGCGACCGGTGCCGACGCTGTAAGTTGAGCCGCAGCAACCCGCTGGCCCCTCGTCCAATGGCAGGACTCCGGACTTTGGATCCGGTAATGAAGGTTCGAATCCTTCGGGGCCAATGACCGAGGCCGACGCGGCCCCCGTGACCGGGAGCCGCGTCGGTCGCTTCGCGAAGCCCGCCCTCGCGCCTAGTGAGCCCGCTTCGCCGGCCCGGGCGCCGGCTGAGGCTCGGGGACCGGATACGAGTTGTTGTCGGCCACGATCCTCCACCCCTCCGGGACCCGCTTCCACACCGCCGTGTACGCCCCGCTCAGGTTCATCGACCTGCCCGAGGTGTCGACCACGATGCCGTGCCAGGCCTCCGTCGCGACCGCCGCGTTGGCGGCGAGGACCGCGATGCGCTGCTGGTCCCGCACCATCAGCACCGTCCTGGCGCTGCCGAAGAACGCCCGCGTCGACTTCTCCAGCGAGTCACGCGAGGGGTAGATCATCCCCGCGTCCGCGGAGATCAGCTCGTTGCCGGGCACGTAGAACCCGAGCATCGCCCCGACGTCCCTGGCGTTGAGGGACTGCCAGATCTTCGAGTCCGCCTGCCGGACGCTGTCGGCGATGGCGCCCTGCTGCGTTTCGGTGAGCGGTACGGGGCGGCGCTGGCAGGCGCCGGCGAGCGCCACCAGCGCGACGAAGGACGGAACCGAGCGAGGGATCATCAGCGCGACCTGACGAAGAAGGGAGCGCGAAGTTATCCGCCGCCCTCCCGGGTCGCCATCGCGGGCCGCGCCGAACCGGGTCCCGAGCTAGCCTCCGCTCGGCCCCCAGCGGGTGCCGAAGACCAGCCACAGCACGCCGTAGAACGCCGCGACGGCCGCGGCCGTGCCGAGCACGATCGCCGCGAGCCGCGCCACCCGCAGCAGCCGGCGCTGGCCCCCCGACGCCGCCGCGCCGGCGTCGAGCGCCCGCTCGCGCTGCGAGGCCAGGCCCCAGGCGCCGACCGAGGCGAGGCAGAGCAACGGGGTCGCGGCCAGCCACCAGCCCGGCCGCACGACGACGATGCCGACCGCGTCGGCCGCGCCGCCGATGGCCCAGGTGGCCAGCCGCCTGCGTCCGGCGCGCAACGCCCAGGCGGAGATCAGGTCGTAGACGGTGCCGCGCGGGGTGTGCACCGCCGGCAGCGGGGACGGAGCGCTCATCGCAGCCCCCCGAGGACAGCGACTCCGCCAACCTAGCCCCCGGCGGAACGGGCGTCCAGGAGGCGCCGTCTCCGGTTCCTCGACAGACGGT
>DASPTN010000103.1:0-8508 GCA_035623395.1 Gemmatimonadales bacterium
GGCTACCCCGAGTACGTGCTGCACCAGATGGTGACGGTGATGAAGGGCGGCGAGGAGGTGCGGATCAGCAAGCGCGCCGGCAGCTACGTCACGGTGCGGGACCTGGTGGACGAGGTGGGCCGCGACGCGGTGCGCTACTTCTTCCTGATGCGGAAGGCCGACTCGCACCTGCACTTCGACATCGACCTCGCGCTGAAGCGCAGCGAGGAGAACCCGGTGTTCTACGTGCAGATGGCGCACGCGCGGATGTCGGGCGTATTCCGGGTGGGCGGCGTGGACCCGGCGTCGGTGACGGCCGAGGGCGTGGACCTCGCCATCCTCGCCGACCCGAGCGAGGCCGACCTGCTGAAGGCGCTGGCGCGCTGGCCCGGCGTGGTGGAGCGCGCCGCCGCCGCGCTCGATCCGCAGCGGGTGACCAGCTACCTGGAAGAGCTGGCGCGGGCGGCGCACCTTTGGTACCACCGCTGCCGCGTGCTCGGCGAGCGCCCGGAGGTCGAACGCGCGCGCTTGGCGCTGGCGCGGGCGACGCAGATCGTGCTGGCCAACGCGCTCGGCCTCCTGGGCCTGGTGGCCCCGGAGCGCATGTAGCGCCGGGACGGGAGAGCGACGGATGAGCCTGCTGGTCGTGGGCAGCGTGGCGCTGGACTCGGTCGAGACGCCGTTCGGCCGCACCGAGAACGCGGTGGGCGGCTCGGCGGTGTTCTTCGGCGTGGCCGGCTCGCTGCTCTACCCGGTCCAGATGGTCGGCGTGGTGGGGCGCGACTACCCGATGGCCGAGCTGAAGCGGCTGGCCGAGCGCGGCCTCGACCTCCGCGGCGTCACGGTCGCCGACGGCGAGAGCTTCCGCTGGGCCGGCAAGTACGGCTTCGACCTCTCGACCCGCGACACCCTGGAGACGCGGCTCGGCGTGTTCGCCAACTTCCGGCCGGTGATCCCCGAGGCGTTCCGCGACGCCGAGTACGTGTTCCTGGGCAACATCGACCCGGAGCTGCAGCTCGAGGTCCTCGAGCAGGTCCGCAAGCCCAAGGTGGTGGCGTGCGACACGATGAACTACTGGATCCAGGGCAAGCGCACCGCGCTGATGAAGCTGCTGGAGCACGTGGACGTGCTGCTGGTGAACGACTCCGAGGTGCGCGAGCTGTCGGGCGACTGGCACATCCACCGGGCGGCGCGCTGGGTCCTGAACCACGGGCCGAAGTTCGTGGTGGTGAAGAAGGGCGAGCACGGCGCGGTGCTGGTCGAGAAGGACCGCATCTTCTACGTGCCGGCCTTCCCGCTCGACGACGTGTTCGACCCGACCGGCGCCGGCGACTCGTTCGCCGGCGGGTTCATGGCGCAGATCGCTCGCACCGGCGACGTCTCCGACCCGGGGCTCCGGCTCGCGATGGTCTACGGCTCGGCGATGGGCTCGTTCGCGGTGGAGCGCTTCTCGGTCGGCCGGTTTGAGGAGATCACGCTGGCCGACGTCGTCGCCCGGGTGCGCGCCTACCGCGACCTGGTGCACTTCGAGCTGGACAGCGCGAGCGATGCCGGTCGGCGCTGACCGCTACCGCCGCGCCGGCGTCGACCTCGCGGCCGCCGAGGCCGCCAAGGCGCGCATCGCGGAGCTGGTGCGCGGCACGCGCACCGAGGCCTCGGTCGGCGCGGTGGGCGCGTTCGGCGGCCTGGTGCGGCTGCCCGCCGACGTCGCCCGGCCCGTGCTGGTCGCCTCAACCGACGGCGTCGGCACCAAGGTGCTGGTCGCCATCCGGGCGGGCCGCCACGACACCGTCGGCGAAGACCTCGTCAACCACTGCGTCAACGACATCCTGGTCCACGGCGCCAGGCCGGTCGGCTTCCTCGACTACTTCGCCTCCGGCCGGCTCGATCCCGCGGTCGCGGCCGAGGTGGTGAGCGGCGTGGCGCGCGCGTGCCGCGCGCACGCGATGCCGCTGGTGGGCGGCGAGACCGCGGAGATGCCCGACGTGTACCGGCCCGGGGAGTACGACCTCGCCGGCACGATCCTCGGCGTGGTGGCCGAGGACGAGGCGCTGCACGGCGACAGGGTCGCGCCGGGCGACGTGCTCGTGGGCTACGCGTCGAGCGGCTTCCACACCAACGGATACTCGCTGCTGCGGCGCGTGATCTTCGGCGACCTGGCCCTGGGGCTCGACGATCCGTTCCCGGAGACCGACCGCAGCGTGGCCGCCGTGCTGCTGGCCGTGCACCAGAGCTACTTCGCCGCGGTGTGGCCGGTGCGCGCGCAGCTGCACGCGCTGGCCCACATCACCGGCGGCGGCATCCCGGGCAACCTGGTCCGGGTCCTGCCCTCGGGCGTGGACGCGGCGGTGCGCGGCGGCTCGTGGCCCGTGCCCGCCCCGTTCGAGGTGGTGCGCCGCGGCGGCGCGGTGAGCGTCGAGGAGATGCGCCGCGTGTTCAACCTCGGCGTGGGACTGATCGCGGTGTGCGCGCGGGCCGACGCGGCCGCGGTGCGGAGCGCCGCGCGCGAGGCCGGGGTCGAGACCTGGGAGATCGGCGCGGTCGTGACGGGCCGCGGCGCGGTGCGCTGGGGCCCGGAGGGAGAAGGGGAAGCCTGAGCGTGGACTTCCGCGCCGCGATGGAGCGCGCGGTCGCCCTCGCCTGGGGAGGCTGGGGCCGCGTGGGCCGGAACCCGCTGGTGGGCGCGGTGGTGCTCCGGGACGGGGCGGTGGTCGGGGAGGGGTTCCACGCCGAGTTCGGGGGCCCGCACGGCGAGGTGGTGGCGCTGGCGGCCGCCGGCGAGAGGGCGCGCGGCGCCGACCTGGTGGTCAGCCTCGAGCCCTGCGTGCACCACGGCAAGACGCCGCCCTGCACCGACGCGATCCTGGCCGCGGGCGTCCGGCGGGTGGTGTTCGGCGCCCGCGACGAGGATCCGGCGGCGCGCGGCGGCGCGGCGCTGCTGGCGCGCTCGGGCCTGGAGGTCGAGGGCGGCCTGATGGAAGCCGCGGTGCGCGAGCAGAACGCGATCTTCTTCCACCGCTTCGCCGGGGGCGGGCGCCCGTTCGTCGCGCTGAAGCTCGCTACATCGCTCGACGCCCGGATCGCCGACCGGGACGGGCGCTCGCAGTGGATATCGGGCGAGGCGGCGCGGGAATACGTGCAGTGGCTGCGCGCCGGCTTCGACGCGATCGCGGTCGGCGGCGGCACCGTGAAGGCCGACGACCCGGGCCTGACCGTGCGGGGCGCGGTGCGGCCCGCCCGGCCGCCGCTGCGGGTCGTGCTCGACCGCCGGGGCGAGCTGCCGCCCGGCTCGACGCTGGTGCGCAGCGCGCGCGAGACGCCGACCCTCGCCCTGGTGGGCCGGGACTCGGCGGGGGGCGGCGAAGCCCTGCGCGCGGCGGGCGTCGAGGTCGCGCCGGCCGACGGGCCGGTGGAGGCGCTGGCCGAGCTGTCGCGGCGCGGGATCGGGAGCGTGCTGGTCGAGGGCGGCGGCGTGGTGGCCGGCCGCTTCCTCACGGAGGACGTCGTGGACCGTCTCTATCTGGTGGTGGCTCCGCTGTGGCTGGGCGAGGGCGGGGTGAGCGCCTTCGCCGGCCTGCGGGACGCGCGGATCGGCGACGCGGTGCGCTGGCGCACGGTCGAGCGCCGCGCCCTCGGCGACGACACGCTGCTCGTGATGGACCGGCGCTGATGTTCACCGGCATCGTGACGGCGATGGGGACGGTGCGCCGGGCGCGGCGCACCGCGCGCGGGCTCGAGGTGACCATCGAGCACCCGTACCGCCGCAAGCCCGCGATCGGCGAGAGCATCGCGGTGGACGGCACCTGCCTGACCGTCGTGAGCGCCGCGCGGCGCAGCTTCACGGTCGAGGCGGTGACGATGACGCGGAGCCGCACCAACTTCGGCGACTACCGCGCCGGCCGCGTCGTGAACCTCGAGCGCTCGCTGAAGCTCGGCGACCTCCTGGGCGGGCACCTGGTCTCGGGGCACGTGGACGGGGTGGGCACGGTGGTGCGGCGCCGGCCGCTGGCCGACTCGGTGCTGCTGGACATCCGGGTGCCGAAGCTGGTGGCGGACCTCTCGGTGCTGCACGGCTCCATCGCCGTGGACGGGATCAGCATGACGGTCAACGCCCTGCCCGGGCCGGGCGTGGTGCAGATCTCGGTCATTCCGCACACGCTGGAGGTCACCACCCTGGGTAGAGCCGGGGTGGGCACGCGCGTACATTTGGAGGCGGATCTGATCGGGAAGTTCGTGCAGCACCTCCTGGCGCCGCACCGCGCCGCCCGGAGGAGGAGGCGGAGCTAGATGCCATTCGGGACGGTGGAGCAGGCCATCGCCGACGTCCGCGCCGGCAAGATCGTCGTGGTGGCGGACGACGAGGGCCGCGAGAACGAGGGCGACCTGGTCGCGGCGGCGGAGAAGATCACGCCCGACCTGATCAACTTCATGACGGTGCACGGCCGCGGGCTGATCTGCCTCACGCTGACGGGCGAGCGCTGCGAGGCGCTGGGTCTGCAGCAGATGGTGGAGCACAACACCGAGGCCCACGAGACCGCGTTCACCGTGAGCGTGGACGCCGGGGCGCGGTTCGGCGTCACGACCGGCATCAGCGCCTCGGATCGCGCGACCACGATCCGCGTGGCCATCGACCCGGTGACCGTGCCCGGCGACCTGCGGCGGCCGGGTCACGTCTTCCCGCTCCGCTCGCGGCCGGGCGGCGTGCTGCAGCGCGTCGGCCAGACCGAGGCGAGCGTGGACCTGGCGCGGCTCGCGGGCCTGATCCCCGCCGGCGTGCTGTGCGAGATCCTCAACGCCGACGGCACGATGTCGCGGCGGCCGGAGCTGGAGCGGTTCGCCGCCGAGCACGGGCTCACCTTCATCACCGTCGCGCAGATCGTCGCGCACCGGCTCCAGAACGAGCGGCTGGTGCACCGGGTGGCGGAGGCGCGGCTGCCGACGCCGCACGGCGAGTTCCGCGTCATCGGCTACCGCAACGACGTGGACGCCGCCGAGCACGTCGCACTGGTCTACGGCGACGTGCGCGCGCGGCCGGACGTGCTGGTGCGCATCCACTCCAAGTGCCTGACCGGGGACGTGTTCGGCTCGGCGCGCTGCGACTGCGGCTGGCAGCTGCAGACGGCGATGAAGATGATCGCCGAGGCCGGCGCCGGGGTGGTGGTCTACCTGGACCAGGAGGGGCGCGGCATCGGGCTCCTCAACAAGCTGAAGGCGTACGAGCTGCAGGACGCGGGGCAGGACACGGTGGAGGCCAACGAGCGGCTCGGCTTCCTCCCGGACCTCCGCAACTACGGCATCGGCGCCCAGATCCTGCTCGACCTGGGGGTGAAGGCGATCCGGATCCTCACGAACAACCCGATGAAGCTGGTGGGCATCGAGGGCTACGGCCTGTCCATCGTGGAGCGGCTGCCGATCATCCCGCCGCGCACCGAGGAGAACGCCGGGTACCTCGACGTCAAGCGCGACAAGCTCGGCCACCTGCTGGCGCACTGATGAGCGCCGCGGGCCAGGCGTCGTCGCCCCGCACCCCCCGGTCGCGGATCGCGCTGGTGGCGAGCCGCTACAACGAGAACGTCACGCGCCGCCTGCTGGCCGGGGCGGAGCAGTGCCTGCGCGAACAGGGCATCGGCCCCGACCTGGTGGACGTGCGGTGGGTGGCCGGCGCGTGGGAGCTGCCGGTCATGGCCCGGGGGCTGCTGGAGCGCGGCTGCTACCGCGCGCTGGTCGCGCTCGGGGCGGTGATCCGCGGCGAGACGGCGCACTTCGAGATCATCGCCGCGGAGTCGGCGCGCGGGCTGATGAGCCTCTCCGTGCAGTACGGGGTGCCGGTGGGCTTCGGCGTGCTGACCTGCGAGAACCTCGAGCAGGCGCTCGAGCGCTCCGGCGGCGCGGCGGGCAACAAGGGCCACGAGGCCACGGCCGCGGCGCTGGAGGCGGCGGCGGCGCTGCCGCACGATGGCGATACGCCCTGAGACCCGTTCCCGTGCCCTCGCGCTCCAGCTGCTCTACGCGTGGGACCAGATGGCGGACCAGGCGGCCGACCCGCGCACCGCGTGGGCCCGGGTGCTGCCGCTGGTGAAGACCTCGCCGGCGGTGCGGGACCGCGCCGTCGGCCTCGCGGAGGCGGTGGTGGGCGCGCGGGCGCGGCTCGATCCCGCGCTGGAGCGCGCGGCGGACCGGTGGCGGCTGGAGCGGGTCGCGGTGGTGGACCGCAACCTCCTGCGGCTCGCCGCGCTCGAGCTCGAGGGAGGCGTCACACCGCCCAAGGTGGTGATCGACGAGGCGGTGCGGCTGGCGCGGTGGTTCGGCGGCCCCAAGTCGCCGGGCTTCGTGAACGGGATCCTCGACCGCCTGGCCCGGGACCTGGGCCGGCTGTGAGGATCCTGCTCATCAACTGGCGCGACCGCACCAACCCGCAGGCCGGCGGCGCCGAGGTGCACCTCCACGAGATCTTCGGCCGCCTCGCGGCGCGCGGCCACGAGGTGCACCTGCTCGTCAGCGGCTACCCGGGCGCCGCGGCGGAAGCCTCGCTCGACGGGATGGTGGTGCACCGCGCGGCCGGCGAGTACGGCTTCACCCTGGCGGGGCGCCGTGCGTTCGCGCGGCTGGCGCGCGCGCTCGCGCCGGACGTGGTGATCGAGGACGTCAACAAGGTCCCGCTGTACCTGCCGCTGGTGTGGCGCGGACCGCTGGTGCTGCTGGTGCCGCACCTGTTCGGGACCACCGCGTTCCGCGAGGCCCCCTGGCCGGTGGCCCTGGCGGTGTGGGCGGCCGAGCGCCCGATGCCGGCGGTGTACCGCCGCGCGTCAGTGCACGCGATCAGCGACAGCACGCGCGACGACTTGGTGGGCCGCGGCTTCGCCCGCGAGGCGATCCGGGTCATCTATCCCGGCGTGGACGCGGCCCGCTACGCGCCGGCCGCGGGGACGGCCCGCGCCGCCCGGCCCCGGTTCCTGTACGTGGGGCGGCTGAAGCGGTATAAGGCGGTGGAGACGGCGATCCACGCCGTGACGATGCTGCGCGCCTCCGGGCACCCGGACGCCGAGCTGTGGATCGCCGGCTCGGGCAGCGACCGCGCGCGGCTGGAGCGGCTGGCGTCGCGCGAGGGCGCGCCCGGCGCGGGCGGCGTGACCTTCCTCGGGCGCGTCAGCGAGGAGCGGAAGCTGGAGCTGTACCGGGAGGCGTGGGCTGTGGTGTTCCCGTCGCCCAAGGAGGGCTGGGGCATCACCAACCTCGAGGCGGCCGGCTGCGGGACGCCCGCGGTCGCCTCGGACAGCCCCGGGCTCCGGGAGTCGGTGCGGCAGGGCGAGACCGGGCTGCTGGTGCCGCACGGCGACGCCGGCGCGATGGCGGCCGCGCTTGGCAGGCTGGCCCGGGATGCCGTCCTTCGCGAACGGCTGGGACGCGGGGCGCGCGCGTTCGCGGAGTCGCTGAGCTGGGATCGCGCGGCCCGCGAGACGGAAGCCCACCTCGAAGCCGCGCGGGCCGCAGGGCCGCGCGGCCAGGAGCACGGTTGATGGAGACGACGATCACCACCCGCCACGGCGAGATCCCGGACGCGCTGCACGCGCGCGCCGAGCGCCTGGTGGAGCGGCTGGCGCGGCTGGCGAACCGGCCCACGGCGGCGCACGTCACCTTCGGCATGGACCACCAGCGGGCCACGGCCGAGGTGCGGCTCACGGCGGCGCGCGGCGTGGTGCACGTGGCCAGCGCCGAGGCGCCGGACCATCGCACGGCCCTCGATCGCGCGGCGCAGAAGCTGCGGCGCCAGCTCGACAAACAGGAAGCCAACCCCCGCCGGCGGGCGGGCAGCGCGCGGAGGTAGCCACGGTCCGGCTGCGTGACCTGATCGAGCAGCGCGCCGAGACGCTGCAGCTCGAGGTGCTGACCGGCGACGCCGGCCTGGACCGCGTCATCCCCTCGGCCGAGGTCTCGAACCCGGGGCTGGTGCTGGCGGGCTACACCGCGCGGTTCACCCCGGACCGGGTGTACGTGCTGGGCGAGACCGAGATCTCGTACCTGTTCGCGCTCCCCGACGCGGAGCGGCGGCAGCGCATCCTGTCGCTGTGCCAGCTCGGCTGCCCGTGCCTGTTCGTGACCAAGGGGCTCGAGGTCCCGGCGGAGCTGGCCGAGCTCGGCCGCGCCAACGGCGTGGCGGTGATCCGCACCCGGCTCAAGACCTCGGAGTTCTACAACCGCCTCAAGCCGTTCCTCGAGGAGGTGTTCGCGGCGCAGACCGCGATCCACGGCTCGCTGGCGGACGTGTACGGCGTCGGGCTGCTGTTCCTCGGGCGCTCGGGCATCGGCAAGAGCGAGTGCGTGCTGGACCTGGTCGAGCGCGGGCACCGGGTGGTGGCCGACGACGTGGTGCTGGTGCGCCGCCTCGGGCACGACGTGCTGATCGGCCGCGGCCACGAGCACCAGCACCACTTCATGGAGATCCGCGGCATCGGGCTGATCGACATCGCGGCGCTGTTCGGGATCCGCGCCGTGCGGCAGCAGAAGCGCATCGAGGTGGTGGTGCAGCTC
>DASPTN010000104.1:0-8742 GCA_035623395.1 Gemmatimonadales bacterium
CCGACACGACGGCCATCCGGCATCCCGAGTGGCTGAGACGGAAGCGCAGCTCGGGCAGCTCCTCGATCTTCACCGAGATCGGGACGTCGATCGCGCCCGCGTAGAGGATGCCCAGCTCGGCCACCACCCATTCGCGCCGGCCCTCCGAGATGAGCGCGACCCGGTCGCCCTTCCCGAGGCCGAGGTCGAGGAGTCCCGCCGCGCAGCGGTGCACCAGCGCGCGCACTTCGGCGTACGACGTTCCGCGCCAGGTCCCGTCCCGCTTCTCGAGGACCAGGGTGTTGTCGGCGAACCGCTCGACGGAGGCCTCGAACAGCTCGGGCAGCGTCAGCGGGGTGGATGCGTCGGAGCTCATGGCGGTTCCCTCGGCGTCCGGCCGCGGGCGGGCCGCCCGCGGCGTCGCGTCGACATCGATGGGGTGCGGCCGTCAAGCCGGCGTCAACCGAACCCTGACAGGATGTGCGCGCAGGCGGGGCCGTCAAGGAGGACGGCTCGCGCTCACGCCGGCGCCCGTCGCAGTTGCCCCGGGACCGCCGCCGAACATATGGTAAGTTGACCGATGCCGATTCGCGTTTCGCCGGGCCGCGTCCTCGCTCTCGCGGGCGCCGTCGCCGGCGCTGCGGCCGTCGCCGGCGGCTGCGCGATGGCGACCCTGCCGGACCAGGGGCCGGTCCGGCCCGCCGCGCTGGTCTTCAGCCTCGAGCCCGAGAACGCCACGGCCGGCGCCCCCCTCCAGCCGGCGGTGGGGGTGACCGTGCTGGAGAGCAACGGCGACACGGCCTTCTACTCGACCGCGACCATCCAGCTCTCGATCGCGGGCGCCAGCGGCAAGAGCGGCGCACATCTCGGGGGCATCACGCAGGCGGTCCCCGCCAACGGCACGGCGTTCTTCTTCTCCTTGACGATCGACTCGGCCGGCGTCGGGTACCAGCTGCAGGCGTACGCGCCGGCTCTCGATCTCGTCGCGTTCAGCGACCCGTTCGACGTCGTCGCGGGCGCGCCCGCCAGGCTCGTGTTCACGGTGCAGCCCGTCGCGACGCCGGCGGGAGACACGATCAGCCCGGCGGTCCGGGTCGCGGTCCAGGACACGATCGGGAACACGGTTCTGCCGTCGACCGCCTCGGTCACCCTGGCGATCGGAGCCAACCCGGGCCCCGGCGTGCTCGGCGGGATCACCGTCCGGCAGGCCGATTCCGGCGTGGCGACGTTCCCCGGCCTCTCGGTCAGCGCGCCGGGCGCGGGCTACACGCTCGTGGCCACCTCTGCGGGCCTCGCGCCGGACACGTCGGCGGCGTTCACCATCACCACCAAGGCGCGTCTCGGCGAGCTGCGAGTTGCCAGACGCCGGGTCGGCAGGCACTCTAACTAGCGCCGCCGGCTTCCGGCCGGCGAACACCCTGGACCCTACACCCTACACCCTACACCCCGAACCCGACCGTATGCGCCCACTCGCCCTGCTCGCCGCGCTCGTCGTCTGCCCGCTCACCTCCGCCCTCGCCCAGGACACCACCTCCGCCCATGCCGACACGCTGCGCGGCTCCGACGGTCCGGCGCGCGCGTGGTGGGACGCCGCCTTCTACGATCTCCACGTGCGCGTGAACCCTGCGGACTCCAGCATCCGGGGCTGGAACGGCATCACCTACCGGGTGCTCCAGCCCGCCCAGGAGATGCAGATCGACCTCCAGGTGCCGCTGGAGATCGACAGCATCGTGCAGGACCGTCACAGGCTGGTCTTCCGCCGCGACGGCAACGCCTTCTTCGTCAGGCTCGCGGCGCGCCAGCGCGCCGGCGACGTGAAGACGGTGACGGTGTGGTATCACGGCAAGCCGCGGATCGCGCGGCGCCCGCCGTGGGACGGCGGCTTCACGTGGGCCCGGGACAGCCTC
Organism: Gemmatimonadales bacterium; assembly: GCA_035623395.1. Lineage (GTDB taxonomy): Bacteria > Gemmatimonadota > Gemmatimonadetes > Gemmatimonadales > JACORV01 > Fen-1245. Next base: position 1,887 of record DASPTN010000104.1, read on the forward strand.
GGCAACCTGTGGATCGCCACCACCTGCGAGGGGCTCGGCGCCAGCGTGTGGTGGCCGCTCAAGGACTATCTCGGCGACGAGCCGGACAGCCAGCGGATCGCGATCACCGTGCCCGACTCGATGACGGACGTGTCGAACGGGCGGCTCAGGAGCACGACCCGCAACGGCGACGGCACGACGACGTGGGAGTGGTTCGTCGCCGACCCGATCAACAGCTACGACGTCGCGGTCAACGCGGGCACCTACGCCCACTTCGCCGACACGCTCGACGGGGAGGCCGGCAAGCTGACGCGCGACTTCTGGCCGCTGGCGTACCACCTGGACGCCGCCAGGCGGGAGTGGCAGCAGGCGACGCCCATGCTGAAGTGCTTCGAGCACTGGTTCGGCCCGTACCCGTGGTACGCGGACGGGTACAAGCTGGTCGAGGCGCCGCATCTGGGCATGGAGCACCAGAGCGCCGTGGCCTACGGCAACCACTTCCTGAACGGGTACCTCGGCCGCGACCTCTCGCGGACCGGCATCGGCCTGCAGTGGGACTTCATCATCGTGCACGAGAGCGCGCACGAGTGGTTCGGCAACAACATCTCGGTGCAGGACCATGCCGACATGTGGGTGCACGAGGGCTTCGCGGCGTACGCCGAGGGGATCTTCACCGAGTGCCAGCTCGGCCACGCGGCGGGCGCCGCGTACCTGATCGGCGTGCGCAAGAGCATCCGCAACGACCGGCCGGTGATCGGCCCGTACGGCGTCAACGGCAACGGCTCGGGCGACATGTACCCCAAGGGCGCCAACCTCCTGCACACCATCCGCCAGCTGGTCGACGACGACGCGCGGTGGCGGGACGTCCTGCGCGGGCTCAACCACGAGTTCTGGCACCGGACGGTGACCACCCGGCAGATCGAGGACTACATCAGCCGCCAGGCGGGCATCGACCTGGGCAAGGTGTTCGACCAGTACCTGCGCACGACGCAGGTGCCGGAATTCGACTACCAGGTGGAAAACGGGACGCTGTCGTACCGCTGGGCGAACGTGGTGCCCGGTTTCGCGATGCCGGTGCGGGTGCAGGTGCCCGGGCTCGGGACGCTGGTGCTGAAGGCGACGGACGCGTGGCAGACGCTGGCGGCGTCCGATCCGGAAGCGGCCGAGCTGGTGGTGGACGAGAACTGGTACGTCACCGCGAGGAACGTCGGCGCGGCCGCCGCGCCGACGTCCGCTCACTAGGAGTCCCCGTGCGCCGCATCGCGCTGCTGGGCCTGCTCACCGCTTGGCCGCTGGCGGGCGTGCTCGCGCAGGGTCCCTACACGCACGCCGACACGCTGCACGGCTCGAACGGGCCGCGCCGCGCATGGTGGGACGCCGCGTTCTACGACCTGCACGTGCGCGTGAACCCCGCGGACAGCAGCATCCGGGGCTGGAACCTCATCACCTACCGGGTGCTGCAGCCGTCCCAGGAGATGCAGATCGACCTCCAGGTGCCGCTGGAGATCGACAGCGTCGTGCAGGACCGGCACCGGCTCGCCTTCCGGCGCGATTCCAACGCGTTCTTCGTGACGCTCAGGGCGCCGCAGCGCGCCGGCGACACGAAAACCGTCACGGTCTACTACCACGGACAGCCGGGCCGCGGCCGGCCCTCGCCGTGGAGCAGCGGGTTCGTGTGGGCGCACGACAGTCTCGGTGCGCCCTGGGTGGCGACCACGGACGAGCTGTCGGGGGCCAGCATCTACTGGCCGGTGAAGGACTACCTGGGCGACGAGCCGGACAGCCAGCGCATCGCCGTGACGGTGCCCGACTCGATGATCGAAGTCTCGAACGGGCGGCTGCGGGGCACCGCGCACAACGCCGACGGCACGACCACCTACGAGTGGTTCGTGGCCGATCCCATCAATACCTACGACGTCGCGGTCAACGCCGGCCGCTACACGCACTGGACCGACACGCTGCAGGGCGAGGCCGGCCTCCTGACGTTGGACCTGTGGCCCCTCGGCTACCACCTCGACGTGGCGCGGCGGCAGTGGCAGCAGGTGGTGCCGATGCTGCGCTGCTTCGAGCACTGGTTCGGGCCGTATCCCTGGTACGCGGACGGCTACAAGCTGATCGAGGACCCGTACCTCGGGATGGAGCACCAGAGCGGCATCGCGTACGGGAACGAGTTCAAGAGCGGCTACCTCGGCCGCGACCTGTCGGGCACCGGCCTCGGCCTCCAGTGGGACTACATCGTCATCCACGAGAGCGCGCACGAGTGGTTCGGCAACAACATCACGGCGCAGGACCACGCCGACCTGTGGGTGCACGAGGGCTTCGCGACCTACGCCGAGGCGCTGTACACCGAGTGCCAGCTGGGGAAGACGGCGGGCGCGGCCTACGTCGTCGGCCTGCGCAAGGGCATCCAGAACGCGCTGCCGATCATCGGCCCGTACGGCGTGGGCCGCTGGTACACGACGGACATGTACATGAAGGGCGCGAACCTCCTGCACACCATCCGCCAGCTCGTCGACGACGACGCGCGGTGGCGGGACGTCCTGCGCGGGCTCAACCACGAGTTCTGGCACCAGACGGTGACCACCCGGCAGATCGAGGACTACATCAGCCGCCAGGCGGGCATCGACCTGGGCAAGGTGTTCGACCAGTACCTGCGGACGACCCAGGTGCCGGAGTTCGACTGGAAGGTGGAGGGCGGGACGCTGTCGTACCGCTGGGCGAACGTGGTGCCCGGTTTCGCGATGCCGGTGCGGGTGCAGGTGCCCGGACTCGGCACGCGGACGCTGCGTCCCACGGAGACGTGGCAGACGCTCGCGCTCCCTTCCACGCGGCCGGCCGACGTGGAGGTGGACGAGAACTGGTACGTCACCGCGAGGAACGTCGGCGGCTCCGCGGCCGCCGGCTCCGGCGGAGGTCGGTGACGGCCGCCGGCGCGGCTTGCCGACACCGCGGGCAAGCACGACCTTAGTGCCGCGCCGGGGCCCGCCCGGCGGGTCCGGAACCGGGAGCCGAACGTGGAGATACCGCCGGCACGCGAGGAGTGGATCCGGGCGCAGCGGATGGACGCCGCGTCGCGGACCGCGCGCGTGCTGGCGCACGAGATCGCCAACTACCTCGGCTCCACGAGGGCGATGCTGTATCTCCTGGCCGAGGAGATCGGCCAGAACCAGCGCAGCAGGGAGGACCTCGACACGGTGATGCGGACCGTGGACAGCGCCACGAAGCTGGTGGCGGCCCTTCGAGGCTTCGCGCACGCGCCGTCGCTGGGCGGCGGGCCGGCGGACCTGAGCGAGGTGCTCCGCGAGGTCGAGCCGGAGCTGCAGGCCCTGATGCCGGCGGGCAAGACGCTCACCGTGAAGCGGGCGCCGGGCGCGCTCGTGGTCGGGGCGGACGCGCCCAGGCTGCGGCAGCTGGTCCTGGATCTCGTGGCCGGCGCCAACCACGCGCTGCCGGTCGGCGGCCTGATCGAGGTCGAGAGCGGGCTGGTGCAGGACTCGAGAGGGAGCTCGGCGTCCCTCGTGGTGCGCGACGACGGGCCGGGCCTCGAGCCCGACGCGGCCGCCCGCATCTTCGAGCCCTACGTCTTCGATCCCGCGTACGATTGCGGCCTGAGGCTCTCGACCATCTACGCGACCGTGGTCCGGAGCGGCGGTACCATCACCGGCGACTCGGCACCGGGCGCGGGCACCACGATCCGTCTCACGTTCCCCCTCGCCGGCGCCGGGGCGGCGCGCCCGTGACCCGGGTCCTCATCGCCGACGACCATCCCGTCGTGAGGGAGGGAGTCCGCCGCATCCTCCAGGGCGCGACCGAGGTCGAGGTGGTCGGTGAGGTCGGCCGGTCGGACGAGGTGCTCGACGCGGCCCGCACGCTCAAGCCCGACGTGCTGATCCTCGACATCGCGATGCCGGGACCGAGCTACCTGGAGGTGCTCGCGGGTCTCCCGGGGGCGTGCGCGGGCACGAGGACGCTGATCCTCAGCGCGCAGCCCGAGGAGGAGTACGCCGTGCGGGCGCTGAAAGGCGGCGCCAGCGGCTACCTCACCAAGGGCTACGCGCCGCCCGACCTCGTCGACGCGGTGCGGCGCATCGCCGCCGGCGGCCGCTACCTCACGGACGTGGTGGCCGAGCGGCTGGCGCTGGGTCTCGCCGGCGACGGCGCCAAGGAGCCGCACGAGCGCCTGTCCAACCGCGAGCTGGAGGTGCTGCGGCTGCTGGCGGCCGGCCTCAGCCTGAAGGAGATCGCGGCCCGGCTCGACATCAGTCCCAAGACCGTGAGCAGCTTCCGGGCGCGGGTGCTCGAGAAGATGGAGCTGCGGACGAACGCCGACCTGGTGCGCTACACGCTGGAGCATCACCTGATCTAGGTGACGCTGGTCCCCGGCCGTAGGCGCGGGCCTACGGCGTGACGGGCGAGTCTCACCGGCAATCTCCCGACAATCCGATGTCGGCGGCCGGCGTCGGAGCCGATCTTCGGCTCCGATGGCAGCGGCCACCATTCCACCTCTCGCCGGCGAATCGGCGCCGGGCGTCCGCCTCGGGGCGGCGCTGCGGATCGCGCTGTCGACCGCGGCCCTGCTCGTCGCCCCGTGGCACGCGCAGCCGCTGGCGGCCCAGAACTCCGCCATGATCCGCGCCAGCGCCGCGGTCACGCACTCGGTGATCGGCGCGCGGCTCCTGCCGGACAGCCTGGCGGCCCGGGCGGCGAGCCCGTACGCCCGGCAGATCCGCATCGCCGAGCTGGGCACACTCGACGTGTCCCAGCCCGGCGAGGACGGCAGCGTGGCGCCGCGGCTCGAGCGGGCGGCGGGGCAACCCGACCTGGTGGTGCTCGTCGCGTACGTGGGCAGCTAGCCGGCCCGTCAGGCTCCGATGCGAGAAGCCCGCGGACGATGCCGCGGGCTTCTTTGCGTCGACGGGTGCGATGTCCGGCGGCGGAGCGCCGGCTCCTCGCTACTTCGCGCCGTGCCTCGCGGGCTTGGCCGCGGGCGCGGCTGGGGCCGGCGCGGTCGGGGCGTTGGCGCTCCAGCTCTCGGCAACGAGCATCCACTTGCCGTCGGCGCCGCGCCGGAAGACCTCGAGGTACTTGCCGTCCTCCGACGGGCCGGTCTCCGCCGGCATCTGCTGGTAGTGGTAGCGGCCCGTCGTGTACATGAAGTCGCCGGCCCCGTCCGCCGTCTCCTGCGCGAGCTGGATGTTGACCTTCACGCTCGTCATCGCCTTGTAGAAGCCGCGGATCGCCTGCATCCCGTGGACCGCGGGCATGTTCGGCGGCTGCACCATCGCATCGGGCGCGTACATCGCGGTCATTCCGGCCGTGTCGCCGGCCGCCACGGCGGCCGACCATGACGAGTCCATCTGCCGCGCGGCCAGCTTGTCGGCGTCGGCCAGCGGTGCGGGCGCGGCCTTGCAGGCGGCGAGCGCGGCGAGGGCAGTCAGGCACGCGTGTGCGGCGGACCGTCGCATCCAAAGACTCCGGGCTTGGGGGAGCGGGTAGTCTCGCCGCGGCCGGCCGGTGGCGCAAGCGACGGCGGCTGGCGCGGCGGCGTGTCATCATGCGGTGACGGCCGGGCGTGCTCCGTCCCTCGTCGGTGACGGTGTGTGCTTCCGGGGACGACGGCGGTCAGCGCGAGCGAGGAACAGGCTGCGTTCGCCGGTGTTGCAGAGGCGATCGCCGAGTAGATTCGTCGCAATCACTTCCATGCGACGGCGCGGCGGGCCGCTCCACTGAAAGGCAGGGTGCCATGGGCGTGAGGTCCGTTCACGTGTTTCTCGGGTTGTCGGCGGCGCTGGCGCCGCTCGCGGTGCTCGATTGCGGGGGCGGCGGGGACACGGGCACCGCGGCGCCGGTGATCGCCCAGACGGCGACGGGGAGCGGCGACGGCCAGACCGCGCAGGTCGGCACGCTGCTGGTGAACGCGCTGCGGGTGATCGTGACGCTGAACGGGGCGCCGCAGCAGGGCAAGACGGTGTCGTGGGCGGCGACGGGGACGGGCGCCGGCGTGAATCCGTTTACGTCGCTGACGGACGCCACCGGCGTCGCGACGACGACCTGGACACTCGGCACGACCGCGGGTCCCCAGCACGCGACGGCGACGCTCGCGGGCGCGACGGGCTCGCCGGTGAGCTTCAGCGCGACGGCGACGGCGGCGCCGGTGCCGGTGATCCAGAAGGCCCCCAGCGCCAGCGGCGACGCCCAGACGGCGCTGGTGGCCACCCAGCTGCCGAGTCCGCTGCGGGTGGTGGTGACGTTGAGCGGCGCGGCGCAGCAGGGCGTCACCGTCTCCTGGGCCGCGACGGGCGCCGGCGCCTCGGTGAATCCGCTCACCTCGCAGACGGATGCGACCGGCATCGCGACGACGGCGTGGACGCTCGCGCAGACGTCGGGCAGCCAGTCGGCGACGGCGACGCTGGCGGGCGCGACCGGCTCGCCGGTGACCTTCACGGCCACCGGCACGCCGGGGGCGGCGACTCAGCTGGGCATGTCGAGCGGCAACAACCAGGCGGCCCTGACCAGCACGACCTTCGGGAGCCTGCTGATCGTGAAGGCTGGAGATCAGTTCGACAACGGCGTGGCCGGCGACACGGTCGCGTGGGCCGTGACCAGCGGCCCGGCGAGCGTCGTCTCCGGCAAGTCGGTGAGCGACGCCAACGGTCTCGCCTCGGTCTCGCTCCTGGCCGGAAGCACCGCGGGACCGGTGACGGTCACAGCCACGAGCGGGGCGCTGACCGGCTCGCCGGTGACGTTCAACGAGACGGTCAGCACGGCGCCCACGACGGCCAGCGTGAGCATCGGCAACTTCTTCTTCAAGAGCGCGCGCAACAACAGCCAGAACCCGGCCGTGGACACGATCGCGGTGAACGGCACGGTGACCTGG
>DASPTN010000105.1:0-5336 GCA_035623395.1 Gemmatimonadales bacterium
TCGAGGACCCGATCGAGTTCGTCCATGCCAGCAAGAGCTGCGTGGTCACCCAGCGGCAGGTGGCGCTGCACACCGAGTCGTTCAAGCGGGCCCTGCGCGCGGCGCTGCGCGAGGACCCGGACATCGTGCTCGTGGGCGAGATGCGCGACCTCGAGACCGTGGCGATCGCCATCGAGACGGCGGAGACCGGGCACCTGGTGTTCGGCACGCTGCACACCACGACGGCGGCGTCCACCGTGGACCGGATCATCGACCAGTTCCCCGCGGACCGGCAGAGCCAGATCCGGGTGATGCTGTCGGAGTCCCTGAAGGGCGTGGTGGCGCAGATCCTCTGCAAGAAGATCGGCGGCGGGCGCGTGGCGGTGCGGGAGGTGCTGCTGGCGATTCCCGCGATCGCCAACCTCATCCGCGAGGGCAAGACCTTCCAGATCCCGTCGATGATCCAGACCAACAAGAAGCTCGGCATGGTCACGCTGAACGACGCGCTGCTGGAGGTCGTCGAGAAGAAGCTGGTCGAGCCGGCCGAGGCGTACATGAAGGCGGCGGACAAGGCGGGACTGGAGGCGATGATGAAGGCGAGGGGGATTGACCTCGGGTTCCTGAGGACTCTGCAGGCGTGAGGGGCAGAAGCGTGAGAGGTGTCTCACCCCTCACGTCTCACGGCGACCCGTGGCCTACTTCAAGGCATAGCTACTGAGCACGCGCACGTAATTGGCCCGCTCGTATGCCTCCGGATTCGCCGTCGAGCGCTGGCTCAGGCTGCCCCGCATCTGCTTCACCGACTCGTATTCGTGCTCGGTCATCCAGGCCTCGAGCTCCCGGCGGACCGCCGCCAGGTGCGGGATCCCGCGCTGCAGCAGCGCCGAGGTCATCATCGCCACGTTGGCGCCCGCCATCATCGCCTTGAGCACGTCCTGCGCTCCGTGGACGCCGCCCGTGACCGCCAGGTCCGCCTGGACGCGGCCGTACAGCACGGCCACCCAGTGCAGCCGCAGCAGCAGCTCGTACGGCTGGCTGAGCGAGAGAGCGCTCACCACCTCGAGCTTCTCGGTGTCCAGGTCGGGCTGGTAGAAGCGGTTGAACAGCACCAGGGCCCCGGCCCCGGCCTCCTCCAGCCGGCGGGCCATGTTGGCGAACGCCGTGAACTGGTGCCCGACCTTCACCGCGAGCGGGATCCGGATCGCGGCGCGGACGTCGCGCACCAGCTCGCAGTACTGCTGCTCCACCGCGGCGCCCGTCAGGTGCGAGTCGGTGGGGATGAAGTACACGTTGAGCTCCAGCGCGTCGGCGCCCGCCTGCTCCATCTTCCGGGCGTATCCCACCCAGCCGCCGCTGGAGACGCCGTTGAGGCTGGCGATGACCGGGACGCCGAGCGCGGCCTTGGCCTTGCGGATGTGCTCGAGGTACCCCTCCGGCCCCAGGTTGTAGCTCACCAGGTCGGGGAAGTAGCTCATCGCCTCGGCGTGGCTGTCGGTCCCGGTGGAGAGGGCGCGGTCCAGTGCGTCGCTCTCGCGGGTGAGCTGCTCCTCGAACAGCGAGTGGAGCACCACGGCGGAGGCGCCGGCGTCCTCGAGCCGCCGCAGGTTGCCGACGTCCTCGCACAGCGGCGAGGCGCCGGCCACCAGCGGGGTCGCGAGCTTCAGGCCCAGGTAGTCCGTCGACAGGTCGATCATGGCTTGGCTCCGCCGTTGCCCCCGTTCCCTTCGCCGCAGTCGGCGTTCATCTCCGCCATGAAGGCGTAGGTCCGCCACCGGGCCGCGACGTCCTGCTGCGCCAGCTCGGCGAGCCGCTTGGCCGCCTCGGGATCGCTGTGCGCAAGCATCGTGTAGCGCGTCTCGCTGCGGGTGTACTGCTCGAGCGGCAGCGAGGGGGCCTTCGAGTCCAGCAGCATCGGGTTCTTCCCCTGCAGCGCCAGCGCCGGGTTGTAGCGGAGCAGCGGCCAGTACCCGGACTTGACCGCGATGTCCTGCTGCTCGAGGCCGTAGAGCATGTCGTAGCCGTGGTTGATGCAGTGGCTGTAGGCCACGATCAGCGACGGTCCGTCGTAGGCGTCGGCCTCGAGGAACGCCCGCACCGTCTGGGCGTCATCGCCGCCCATGGCCACCCGGGCCACGTAGACGCTGCCGTACGCCATGGCCATCAGCGCCAGGTCCTTCTTGGCGCTCGGCTTGCCTCCGGCGGCGAACTTCGCCACCGCGCCGCGCGGCGTGGCCTTGGAGGCCTGGCCGCCGGTGTTGGAGTACACCTCGGTGTCGAGCACCAAGACGTTCACGTTCCGGCCCGACGCCAGCACGTGGTCAAGCCCGCCGTAGCCGATGTCGTAGGCCCAGCCGTCGCCGCCCACGATCCACACGCTCTTCCTCACCAGCACGTCGGCCAGCGACTCCAGCATCCGCGCCTCGGGATCCGGCAGCCCGGCCAGCGCCGTCTTGAGCTTCGCGACCCGCGCGCGCTGCGCCGAGATGCCGGCCTCGGTGGACTGGTCGGCCCCCACCAGCTCGCTGGCGAGGCCCTCGCCGATCCGGCCGGCCATCCGGCGCACCAGCTCGCGCGCGAACTCGGCCTGCTTGTCGATCGAGAGCCGCATCCCCATCCCGAATTCCGCGTTGTCCTCGAACAGCGAGTTGGACCACGCGGGCCCGCGCCCCTCGCCGTTCACCGACCACGGCGTGGTCGGCAAGTTGCCGCCGTAGATGGAGGAGCAGCCGGTGGCGTTGGCCACCACGGCCCGGTCGCCGAACAGCTGGCTCAGCAGCTTGACGTACGGCGTCTCGCCGCAGCCGGAGCACGCACCCGAGAACTCGAACAGCGGGCGGAACAGCTGCACGTCCTTCACCTGCTCGGGACGCAGCACCGTGCGGTCGGTCTCCGGCAGCGAGAGGAAGAACGTCCAGTTGTCGCGCTCCGGCTCCCGCAGCGGCAGCTGCGGGCGCATGTTGAGCGCCTTCAGCTTCGCCTCGCTCTTGTTCTTGACCGGGCACACCTCGACGCACAGGCCGCAGCCCGTGCAGTCCTCCGGGGCCACCTGGAGCAGGTACTTGCGCTCCTTGAACTCCCGCCACCGTGCCGGCGCCGACTTGAAGGTGGGCGGCGCGCCCGCCAGGGCCGCCGCGTCCACCACCTTGGCGCGGATCACGGCGTGCGGGCACACCAGCACGCACTTGCCGCACTGGATGCAGATCTTCTCGTCCCACACCGGGATCTCGACCGCGATGTTGCGCCGCTCCCACTGCGTGGTGGCGGTGGGATAGGTGCCGTCGTCCGGCAGCGCGCTCACCGGCAGCAGGTCGCCGCGGCCCGCGATGATCTCGGCCGTCACCTTCTGCACGAACTCGGGCGCCTCGGCCGGCACCGGCGGCTGGATGTCGAACGTGCTGGTGACCTTGCGCGGGACCTTCACCTCGTGGAGCTCGGCGAGCGCCGCGTCCACGGCGGCGAAGTTCTTCTTCACGATCGACTCGCCGCGCTTGCCGAAGGTCTTCTCGATCGCGTGCTTGATCGCCGTGATCGCCTCGTCCTTCGGCAGCACGCCGCTGATGGCGAAGAAGCAGGTCTGCATCACCGTGCTGATCCGGCCGCCCAGGCCGGCGTTCTGCGCCACCTTGAGCCCGTCGATCACGTACAGCTTGAGCTTGCGATCCACGATGTGCTGCTGCGTCTTGCGCGGCAGGTGGTCCCACACCTCGCCGGGGCCGAACGGCGAGTTGAGCAGCACCGGCGAGCCGGGCTCGGCCGCGGCCAGGAGGTCGTTGCGCTCCAGGAAGGTGAAGTTGTGCACCGCGACGAAGTTGGCGCGGGTCACCAGGTAGGTGGAGCGGATCGGCTTGCTGCCGAACCGGAGGTGCGAGGTGGTCATCGTGCCCGACTTCTTCGAGTCGTACACGAAGTAGCCCTGCGCGTAGTTGTCGGTGTCCTCCCCGATGATCTTGATCGAGTTCTTGTTGGCGCTGACCGTCCCGTCCGAGCCGAGGCCGAAGAACAGCGCCCGCACCGTCCCGGGATCCTCGGTCGAGAACTCCGGATCGTAGCGCAGGCTGGTGCGCGTGACGTCGTCCTCGATCCCGATCGTGAAGTGGTTCCGCGGCTCGCTGGCGGCCAGCTCGTCGAACACGCCCTTCACCATCGCGGGCGTGAACTCCTTCGACGACAGCCCGTAGCGGCCCCCGATGACCCTGGGGAAGGCCTTGAGCGGCGGCTCGGCGCCGCTCATCGTCTCGGCCAGGGCGGTGAGCACGTCCTGGTACAGCGGCTCGCCCGCGCTCCCCGGCTCCTTGGTGCGGTCGAGCACCGCGATCGCCTCGACGGTCTTGGGCAGCGCGGCGACGAACGGCCGGACCGCGAACGGCCGGAACAGGCGCACCTTCAGGACGCCGACCTTCTCTCCCTTGGCCGTCAGGTAGTCCACGGTCTCGTGGGCCGCTTCGGCCCCGGAGCCCATCAGCACGATCACGCGCTCGGCGTCGGGCGCCCCGACGTAGTCGAACAGGTGGTACGCGCGGCCGGCCACCTTGGCGAACCGGTCCATCACCCGCTGCACGATGCCCGGGCAGGCGAGGTAGTACGGGTTCACCGCCTCGCGCGCCTGGAAGTACACATCGGGGTTCTGCGCCGAGCCGCGCAGCACCGGGTGATCGGGCGAGAGCGCCCGGGCGCGGTGCGCCCGCACCGTCTCGTCGTCGATCAGCGCGCGCAGCTGCTCCGGCGTCAGCGCCTCGATCTTGGCCACCTCGTGGGAGGTCCGGAAGCCGTCGAAGAAGTGCACGAACGGCACCCGCGACTCCAGCGTGGCCGCGGTCGCGATCGCGGCGAGGTCGGTCACTTCCTGGATGGAGTTGGACGCGAGCAGCGCGTAGCCGGTGGCCCTGGTGGCCATCACGTCGCTGTGGTCGCCGAAGATCGACAGCGCCTGCGCGGCCAGCGAGCGGGCGGCCACGTGGAACACGGTGCTCGTCAGCTCGCCCGCGATCTTGTACATGTTGGGGATCATAAGCAGCAGCCCCTGCGACGACGTGAACGTCGTCGACAGCGAGCCGGTCTGCAGCGAGCCGTGCAGGGCACCGGCGGCGCCGCCCTCGCTCTGCATCTCCACCACCGTGGGAATCGTCCCCCACAGGTTGGGGCGCTTCTCCGACGCCCACTGGTCCGACCACTCGCCCATCGGGGACGACGGGGTGATCGGGTAGATCGCGATGACCTCGTTGAGCTGGTAGGCGACCCGCGCGGCCGCCTCGTTTCCGTCGATCGTCAGGGTCTGCTTGCCCATGGTCTCTCCGTGGCGCGCCCGCTCGCAGGTCAGCGACCCCCAGATTGGGCGTCGCTCAGAGCAGCGTCACCGC
>DASPTN010000106.1:0-13415 GCA_035623395.1 Gemmatimonadales bacterium
CGGCTGGTGGCTGGCGGGACGTGGAGACGCTGTTGACCTGCTACCAGCAGCCGGATCAGGACACGTTGCTGGCGGTGATGAGCGAGCCGCGGAAGTTGCGAGATCGCGCAGCGACCGTGGCGAATTAGCCCGCGAAACGGCCCCCAAACGGCCCCCAACGAATGGGGCAAGAAATGACCGGCCTCGCAAGTGGTTGCGAGGCCGGTGGTTGAGCAGTCGGGACGGCGGGATTCGAACCCGCGACCCCCTGAACCCCATTCAGGTGCGCTACCGGGCTGCGCCACGTCCCGTGACGGCGCGGAATCTAACCCCCCACCGCCCCGTCAGCCACGTAGCTCCCCGCCAGCCTGGGCACCCGGAACGACAACGGGCCTCGCGCGTCGCCGCGAGGCCCGGACCGTTGCAGCGCGGACACCGTCAGCAGCCGAGCACCCCCTAGTGCTGCCCCGCCCCCTCCATCGGCAGCAGCGCGATCTCGATCCGCCGGTTCTGGCTCCGCCCGCGCACCGTCGCGTTGCTCGCGACCGGATGGTACTGCGACAGCCCGACCGCCTGCAGCCGCACCGGGTCGATGCCGACGCTGTCCTGCAGGAACCTCACGACGTTCGAGGCCCTCGCCGTCGACAGCTCCCAGTTGGTCGGGAACGTGCCCTTGAGCTGCGAGGAGATCACCACGTCGTCGGTGTGCCCCTCGACCCGGATGACCTTGCCCTGCGTCGTCTTCAGGACGTTCCCGACCCGCCGCAGCACGCGCAGGCCGGCCGGCGTGATGCCCGCCTCGCCCGACGGAAACAGGATCTTGTCCACCATGCTGACGTTGAGGCGATCGGCGAGGCGCGTGATCTGAACCTGACCCTGCGCGATCTCCGCCTTCATCGCGTTGACCAGCGTGTCGTACGTGCTCCGCACCTGCGCGATCTCCGCTTCCTTCTGGCGCGAGGCCGCCGTGACCTGCGTGTCGAGCGCCGCCGCGAGCGAGGCGTTGCGCGCCGCCAGGGCGCGACCGGCGTCGGTGAGCGACTCGGCAGCCACCGCCAGGGAATCCGCTCGGTGCCGCGCAGTCGCGTCCCGCTGCTGGAAGACCACGGTCGATCCAGCCAAGGCCAGCGCGACGATCACCGCCAGGATCAGGCCCGCTTTCATGGAAGCTCCTCCCGCCGTTCGGCCGGCGGCCGGCCCTCCCGGCCGCGTGCCCGGGATCAGGTAGCGCCCGGCCGCCCGGGCGTCAACCCGGCGGCACCCGGGCCCGGGAGACCCACACCGGTGCCGCCGCCGCCCGTCCCGCGCTAGCCTTCACGCACACCCGACGACCAGCGAGCCGATGCCGCGACCCTTCTACCTGATCGGCCACAACCCGAACTCGGTCGAGGCCGCCGTCCGCTGCCTCGAGCAGGGCGCCAACGCGCTCGAGCCCGACGTGTGCTTCGAGCCGGACTCGGACGACTTCTACGTCCACGAGCGCATCCCGCTCGTCCCGGATTGGGTGCTGCGGCTCCTGCGAGGACACCTCACGCTCCGCCAGTACCTCGCCGGGCTCGCGGCGTACCTGGCTCGGAGCGGCCGCGCGCGCCAGCTCGCCCTCGTCGCCTTCGACCTCAAGCCGCCCTACCGCTACGACCTCGAGAGGCTCGCGTGCCTGGTGCGCGACGCGTTCAGCGCCGACCTCCCGGGCACGGCGATCCTCTTCACCGTCGCGGATCCGGACGCCATGCCGTGGCTCGCGGCCCTCGCCCCGGCCGCGCCGCGGAGCGCCGCGGGCGTGGACAGCCACGCGACGCCGGAAGTGGTCGACGGCTTCTTCCGCACCCTCCCCCTCCGCTACACCTACGCGGACGGCACGAGCGTCCCGCTCCTGCCGACGACGTGCTACCTCGGCCGAGTGCGCCGCGCCGTCGGCTTGCGCCGGAGCGGCAGCGGCCCCGGGTTCAGCCTCGTCTACGCGTGGACGGTGAACAGCGCGCGATCAATGACCGCGTTCCTCGACAGCGACGTGGACGGCATGATCACCGACAGGATCGAGAGGCTCGGCACCCTGCTGCAGACCAGCTACGCCGGCCGGTACTCGCTCGCCACGGCCGACGACAACCCGTTTCCCTAGCCGAACGGCGATTCCGGGACGTTGGGGGCGGCCCGGTCGAGACGCGCATCATCCCCCGCCACCGCCCTATCCGGCGCGGTGCCGCGCCCCGTGCCCCGGCCGGCCCCCGCTACTGCGTGACCGTGAACGTCCCGCTGGTGACCGACGTCAGGCCCGGCGACGTGAACGAGAGCGTGAAGGTCCCCGTGCCCGTGATGCCCAGGCCGGAGAACACCGCCCGCCCGTTCGAGTCCGTGGTGACCGTCGTCGTCCCGGTGAGCGCGCCGGTTCCGCTCGCGATGGACACGGTCACGACGACGCCACTCATCAGGAGCTGCCGGTCCAACGCGTCCACGACCTCGACCACCGGCTGCTGCGTGAACGCCTTCCCCGACGCCGCGCCGCCGGGCTGCGCGACCATCTCGAGCGCCGTCGGCGGGTTGGCCGTCACGGTCACCACCGCCGTGTCCACACAGCAGGGCGGCGTCCCGGTGAGTCCGCCGAGCTGCGTCGCGATCACGGTGTCCACGCCCGACGTCGCGCCCGCCGTGAACAGCCCGCCCGGGGAGACGAGCCCGCCGCTCGCCTGATAGGTCACGCTCGGCACGGTGCTCGAGCCGTCACTCAACGTGCCGATCACGGAGAACTGCACCGTCCCGCGCAGCCCCACGACGATCGTGCGCGGACTGAGCACCATCTGGATCATCGTGCTCGAGCCGCCGCCACCTCCACCTCCACCGCCTCCTCCCCCGCCGCCTCCGCCACCCCCACTTCCCGGTACCTCGGTGAAGTACCCCGTACCGCATCCGCCCACGAGCGGAATGATCAGCACCGCCACGAGCGGCGTCCGGAGCCGGGCGGCGGCGCGCCGGACGACGCTCACCGGGACCACGGGTCGAGCGAGCATGTGTGGTAAATACACACGGCGCGGCCGGCGGCTCCACGTGTCGCTGGTGAGTGCAGGTTCCGCACCCGGCCAGGCGCCGCGGAGAGCGATTTCAGACGGTCAGGTCGCGCGCTGCGCCATCACCCGCCGGCGCGCGGCGGCCCGCCGCGTGCGGACGCCGGCGGCCTCACCCGCTCGGCCGGAGGTGCTAACATTGTGAGCATGGCCGTGACGTCCGTCACCGGGAACACCGAGGCGACGCTCGCCGCGATCGAGCGCGCGCAGCCGACGCTCAACCCGTTCATCACGGTCACCGCCGAGACGGCGCGGGCGGAGGCGCGCCAGGCCGAGCTGGAGCTGGCGGCGGGCGCGAAGCGTGGCCCGCTGCACGGCGTCGCGGTCGCGATCAAGGACCTCATCGCCACGCAGGGCACGCGCACCACCGCGGGCTCTCGCATCCTCGGTGAGTGGGTGCCGCGGAAAGACGCGGCGGTGGTGTGGGCGCTGCGCGAGGCCGGCGCCGTGCTGGTCGGCAAGACGAACACCCACGAGTTCGCCTTCGGCACGACGAACGACAACCCGCACTACGGCGCGACGAAGAATCCGTGGAACCCGGCGCTCACGACGGGGGGCTCGAGCGGCGGCTCCGCCGCGGCGGTCGCCGCCGGCGTCGTTCCCGTGGCGCTCGGCACGGACACCGCGGGCTCGATCCGCATCCCGGCGGCGCTGTGCGGCGTCGTGGGATTGAAGCCGACCTACGGCCTCGTCCCGACGCGCGGCGTCGTGCCGCTGGCGAGGTCGCTGGACACGGTCGGGCCCCTGGCGCGGACTGTGGATGATGCCGCGAAGGCGTTGACGGCGTTGGTGGGTGGTGGGTCGTGGGTTGCGGAGAAGCCGCAGCCGCCCGCATCGGTTCTCAAGGGCCTCCGCATCGGCGTCCCCGAGCACTACGTCTTCGAGCGCGTGGATCCGGAGGTCGAGGCCGGCGTCCGCGACGCGCTCCGGGCCCTCGCCGAGGCCGGCGCCGAGGTGCGCGTCGTCCGCATTCCCGAGATCGAAGGCTGCGTGGACGTGGGCATCGCCACCGTGCGGCCGGAGGCGCTCGCGTTCCACAAGCGGTGGTATCCGGAGCGGGCCCAGGATTACGGCGACGACGTGTCGAGCGCGCTCGCGGCGGCGGGCGACATCCCGGCCAGCGCCTACGTCGCGGCGCAGAACGCCCGCCGCCAGATCCGGCGCTCGCTCCGCCGCGCGCTCGAGAACGTGGACGTGCTCGCGGGCCCCACCGTCCCGATCCTCGCCTTCCCGAACGCCGATGCCTTCAAGCCGGTGCTGCCGGGCGGCGAGCTGCCGAGGCACGCGCTGACGCGGCTCACTTATCCCTTCAGCCTGAGCGGCCTTCCGGCCATCAGCATCCCCTGCGCACTATCCCGACACCATCTGCCCATCGGCCTCCAGCTAGCGGCAGGGCCGCGGCAGGAAGCCCTTCTCCTGGCCGCGGCCCGTGCTTTCGAGGACGTGCGCGGCGCGTGGAAGCCGCCGCAACCGCCGCCGCTCTGATCCCAGGCTTGGAGGAACCCGCCCGGGCCGGAAGCGCAGACCCCGAGAACCTGCATCCGGCGCCGGAGACCGGCGCCGGCCGGCGTCCTACATTTGCGTTGCCGATCCGCTGTCGGCCTTGGGCGCGGCGACCGGGAGCATGAGGTGCGCGTACGGCGTGCCCGCCCACATGATGTACGGGCCGCCGCTCTTCCAGTCGCTGGACATCCCCCGCAGCGCCTTCACGTCGGGAACGAAGACCATCACGTGCGGACCGGTGGTGACCCACGGCTGGCCCGAGTCGGGCTTGGTCTTGAACGGGTCGGTGTTGCTGGCGTCGGTGGCGCCCTGGAGCATGTAGGCGAGGGCCACCGTGGTGGTGCGCGGCGGCTTGTGCTGCATCCAGAAGCCGTACCAGGCGAACGAAGCGCTGTCCCCGCACACCGGATCGTCGCTCGGCGTGCCCGGGTCGTCGGGCATGCAGGTCCAGCCGTTCGTGCCGGCCCTGAGCTGCGTCATCTTGCCGTCGGGTGTCGAGGGCCAGTCCATGATCGTCGCCGCGCTCGCGATCGCGGCGGGCGCCGCGCTCATCGCATCCTGGATCTTCCACTCCGGCGTGCCCTTCGCCGGGCCCGCCTGGGCAGCCGGCGCTTTCGCCGGCTCCCGCTTGCCGCAGGCGGCGAGCGCGAGTGCCGCCGCGGCCACCATGCTCATTCGACCGTACACCGCGAACCTCCGTGAGTGAGGGGAGCTGCCGGCTCGTCCGTCAGCCGGCCGGAACGGCCGGCGAGTCATTGGGGACGTGCTGGAGAGCGCCAGCGACGGCGCTCAGCTAAGCTATCCGCGCGCCCGATAATCGCCAGATCCAAGTTCGGAATTGGCCCCTTGCGGATTCATACGTTTGTATGTGACAATACATACGTATGAAACAACACCAGGAAGCGCGCGAGCGGCTCATCGAGGCGGCGCGACAGGCGTTCGCCAAGGACGGCTTCGAGGGCGCGAGCGTCCGGGACATCACGGCCCGGGCGCGGGCCAACCTCGGCGCCATCACCTACCACTTCGGCTCCAAGGAGGCGCTGTACCACGCCGTCATCGAGCGGTTCGCGGAGCCGCTCGCCGACCGGCTGGCGGCGATCTCGCGCGAGAGCGGCGCGCCGCTGGAGCGGCTCGCGGCGGCGGCCCGGGCGTTCATGGAGCACATGTGGAGTCATCCCGAGATGCCGTGCCTCATGGTGCGGGAGCTGGCGAGCGATCGCCCGCTCCCGCCGCCGGTGGCCAAGGTGATCCGGCGCAACGTCGAGTCGTTCACGCGGATCATCACGGAGGGCCAGGCCAACGGCACCATCCGACCCGGCGAGCCGCACCTGTTCGCGATGAGCATCGCCGGCCAGCCGCTGTTCCTCGCCCTGGCCGGGCGCGCCATCCGTGAGGCGATCGGCGTGGATCCGGGCGATCCCGCGATGCGCCATCTCATCACCGAGCACGTGATCGCCAACCTGAGGGCATCGTTCGCCACGCCGGCCGCCGGCGCAGCCGCGGGCGGCGCCCTCCCGAACCCGTCGCAGGACCGCACGCCATGATCGTTCCCCTGCTTCTCGCCCTGCAGGCCGCGGCGCTCGCGGCGCAGGCCCCTGCCCCCGCTGCGCAGGTCCCGGCGGCCGCGGCGCAGGACACGAGCCGCCTGACGCTCGCCGCCGCGGTGCGGCGCGCCCTCGACACGCACCCCAGCGTGGGCGCGGCGCGCGCGAGCCGCGACGCCGCCGCCGCGTCGGTGGGCCAGGCGCAGGCGCCGCTGTTCCCGCGCATCGCCGCCACGCTCACCGCCAACCAGTACAAGATCGGGAACCTGGTCTATCCGCTGTCGGGCCTGAGCCTGGCGAATCCGCCCCTGTTCAACTCCTCGCTGAGCCAGGGCGCGGTCTCGCTCGGCTACACGCTGTTCGACTTCGGCGGGCGGACGTCGCAGGTGAGGCTGGCGCGGGCCGAGGAGCGGGGCGCCGAGGCCGCGCTCGACGCGACGTCGGCACAGCTGGTGGCCGGGGTCGCGAGCGCCTACCTCGGCGTGCTCACCACGCGCGGCATCCTCCAGGCCGAGGAGCAGCAGCTCGCCGCGCTCCGTTCCGAGGCCGGCCGCGTCGCGCAGCTCGAGACGCAAGGCAAGGCGGCGCACGTCGAGGTGCTGCGGCTCGCCGCGCAGGTGTCGCGGGCGCAGGCCGACGAGGTCGCGACCCGGGCGCAGCTCGACGTCATCGAGCGCAGCCTCGCGCAGCTGGTGGCGCTGCCGGTCGACTCGGTGCGCAGCCGCCTGGTGGCCGTGCGCCTGGCCGACACGAGTCTGGCGGACCGCGGGAGCCTGGTGACGCGCGCGGAGGCCGGCAGCCCGGACGTGACCCGCGCGCGGCGCGCGGCTGAAGCGGCCGCGGCGGGCGTGGGCGCGGCCCGGGCGGTCTACTTCCCCACCCTGCAACTCAACGCCGCCTACCTCGAGAACGGCCACGTGTTCACGGGCTACCGGCCGTACTGGACCGCGCAGCTGCAGCTCTCCTATCCGATCTTCGTCGGCTTCGCGGGCGAGAACACGGTGCGGGTGAACGAGGCGATGTCGCGGGCGGCCGCCGAGCAGCTGCGCGCCGCCCGGCAGGCCACCGAGCAGAGCGTGGACGCCGCGCTCGCCGCGCTGACCGCGGCGCGGGCGACCGTGGCGGCCCTCGTCACCGCCGTCGCGCAGTCCGAGGAGGTCGAGCGGATCCGCCTCCTGAGCGTGCAGGTGGGCTCGGGCACCGAGACGGACTACCTCGACGCCGAGGCCGAGCTGCTCTCCAACCGCGCCGGGCTGGTGCAGGCGCGGAACGCCGAGATCGCGGCCCGAGTCGAGCTGGCGAGGGTGACGGGCGAGCTGGACGCCGATTGGCTGGCGAGGGTGGTGACGCAGTGAAAGATCGAGGTCCGGGCGAGCGTTGGTAGGTGGTGGGTTGTAGGTGGTAGGACAACGGAGATACACGACATGAATCGCAAGCGAATCCTGCCGATCGTCGCGGTGATCGTCGTCGCGGTCGCGCTCTACTTCATCCTCCGGCCGCGCGGCGACGCCGGCGCGCTCGACGCCTCCGGCACGGTCGAGGCGACCGACGCGCAGCTCGGCTTCCAGGCCGCGGGCCGCATCGACACGATCCTGGTGGACGAGGGCGACCGCGTGAAGGCCGACCAGCTGCTGGCCCGCCTCGACGTGTCCGAGCTGACCGCGCGCCGGGCGCAGGCGGCCGCCCAGCTCGCCGCCGCGCAGGCGGGGCTGACGGAGCTGGAGCACGGCTCGCGGACCCAGGAAGTCCAGCAGGGCCGGGACGCGCTGGCCGCCGCCGAGCAGAAGCTCGCCGACGCGCGGCGCGATCTCGACCGCACCCGCCAGCTGTTCAACGGCGGCGCGGTGAGCCGCGAGTCGCTCGACAAGGCGCAGACGGCCTTCGACGTCGCGCAGAGCAGCCGCGACCAGGCCGCCCAGGCCCTGCAGCTGCTCGAGGTGGGCCCGCGCCCCGAGCGCATCGAGGCCCAGCGGGCGACGGTGGCGCAGGCGCACGCCACGGTCGCGCAGATCGACGCGATGCTGGCCAACGCGCAGATCCACGCGCCGTTCGCCGGCGTCGTGACGGTGAAGGACCGAGAGATCGGGGAGACGGTGTCGGGCGGTGCGCCGGTGCTCACGGTCACCAACCTCGACGACCGCTGGGTGCGCATCTACATCCCCGAGACCCGCGTGGGCGCGGTGCACCTCGGCGAGGCCGCCACGATCACCGCCGACACCTACAAGGGCAAGGTCTACCGCGGCGCGGTGAGCTTCATCGCGAGCGAAGCCGAGTTCACGCCCAAGAACGTGCAGACGACGGACGAGCGGGTGAAGCTGGTGTACGCGGTCAAGGTGCGGATCACGTCGGATTCGAGCTACGACCTCAAGCCGGGGATTCCGGCAGACGTGCAGCTGGGAGTGGGGAGCAGGCGGTGACGTTGCCGGACGCCGGGGCCGCCATCTCGGTGCGCGGGCTCACGCGGAAGTTCCGGGACCTCGTGGCCGTGGACGGGCTCACGCTCGAGGTGCAGCGCGGCGCGCTGTTCGGGCTGGTGGGGCCCGACGGCGCGGGCAAGACGACCACGCTGCGGATGCTGGCCGGCGTTCTCCCGCCGACCGCGGGCGACGCGCTGGTGGGCGGGGTCAGCGTGGCGAAGGACCCGGAGGGCGTGAAGCGCCACATCGCCTACATGGCGCAGCGGTTCGGCCTCTACCACGACCTCACGGTGCGCGAGAACATCGAGTTCTACGCGGACCTCTACCAGGTCCCGGCGCCCGAGCGGCCGGCGCGGCTCGAGCGGCTGTACCGCTTCTCCAACCTCGGCCCGTTCGAGCACCGTCTCGCCGGCCAGCTCTCGGGCGGGATGAAGCAGAAGCTGTCGCTGTGCTGCGCGCTGGTGCACCACCCCGAAATCCTGCTGCTCGACGAGCCGACCTTCGGCGTGGACCCGATCAGCCGGCGCGACCTGTGGCTCATCCTGCACGAGATGGTGGCCGAGGGCGTCACCGTCTTCGTGACGACCGCGTACATGGACGAGGCCGAGCGCTGCGACCGCGTGGCGCTGCTCCACCGCGGACGGGTCGTGGCGCTCGACGCGCCGCAGGCGCTGCAGCGGAGCTACCCGGGCGAGATGCTGACCGTGCACGTGAGCGACCGCCGCGCCGCGGCCCACGTGCTCTCGGCCGTGCCGGCCGTGCGGCGGGCCGCAGTGTTCGGGGATGCGATCCACGTGACGCTCGGGTCGCGGTCCACCGACTGGCCGGCGGCCGAGGCGGCCCTGCGCAGCGGGCACATCGACGTACTCGAGGTGTCCGACGCGCAGCCGAGCCTGGAGGACGTGTTCATCGATCGGGTGAAGCAGTGACCGACGGCTGCGCCGTGGAAGTCCACGACCTGACGAGGAAGTTCGGCGACTTCGTCGCGGTCGACCGCGTGTCGTTCACCGTCTCTCCCGGCGAGATCTTCGGCTTCCTGGGCCCCAACGGCGCCGGGAAGACGACGACCATCCGGATGCTCACCGGGCTCCTCACGCCCACCTCGGGCGACGCGTGCGTGGCGGACCACGACGTCGTCGCCGAGACGGAGGAGGTCAAGCAGCGCATCGGCTACATGTCGCAGCTGTTCTCGCTCTACGGCGACCTCACCGTGGACGAGAACATCGCCTTCTTCGCCGGGCTCTACGGCGTGAACGGCGAGCGGCTCGAGACGCGGCGCGCCTGGGTGCTGGAGATGGCGGGACTCCGGGACCAGCGCCGCCAGCTCACCGCCGAGCTGTCGCTCGGCTGGAAGCAGCGCCTGGCGCTCGGCTGCGCCGTGCTGCACGAGCCGCCGATCCTGTTCCTCGACGAGCCGACCTCCGGGGTGGACCCGATCTCGCGGCGCAACTTCTGGGAGCTGATCTACAGTCTCGCCGACGGCGGGACGACGGTGCTGGTCAGCACCCACTACATGGAAGAGGCGGAATACTGCCACCGGCTGGCGCTGATGAACCGCGGGAAGCTGATCGCGCTCGACACGCCCCAGAACGTGAGGGGCCTGATGAAGGAGCCGCTGCTCCAGGTCACGACGCCGCAGGGACCCGCCGTCGCCGAGGCGCTGCAGGGGCAGCCCGGCGTCCTGGAGGCGGCGATGTTCGGCCGCGCCGTGCACGTCGCCGTGGAGGACGCCCGCGCCGCCTCGGCGACGCTGCCGGCCCTGCTCGCGGCGCGTGGCCTCGCGGTCGACCGCATCGAGCCCATCCCGCCCTCGCTCGAGGACGTGTTCGTCGCCCTGGTGCGCCGCGAGGGCGGCGCGGTGGAGGGCTAGGTGGCCCGCGACGCCGGCACCGGGACGGGCGGCCGCGTGCCGCGGCTCAGCCTGAAGCGGCTGTGGGCCATGGCGCACAAGGAGTGGATCCACGTCCGGCGCGACACGCGGAGCCTCGCGATGGCGTTCGTGGTCCCCGCCGTGATGGTGGTGATGTTCGGCTACATCATCAGCTTCGACGTGAACGACATCCGGATGGCGGTGCTGGACCGCGACCGCACGACCCAGAGCCGCGACCTGGTGGACGCGTTCCGCTCGTCCGGCTACTTCCGGGTCACGGCGCGGCTCGCCGACGACCGTCAGATCTCCCCGCTGCTCGAGCGCGGCGCCGTCCGCCTCGTGCTCGTAATCCCGCCGGACTTCTCCCGCAACCTGGCCGCCCGGCAGCCGGCGCCGGTGCAGGCGCTGGTGGACGGCGGCGACGCCAACACCGCCTCGATCGCCATCAACTACGCGCAGGCCATCGCCACCACCTACTCGGTGCACGCCGTCCTCAAGGGCCAGCCGCTCCCGGTGCCGCTCCAGGCCGAGTCGCGCGTGTGGTACAACGAGGACCTCAAGAGCAGCAACATGATCGTGCCGGGCCTGATGGCCACGATCATGATGATCCTCTCGGCGCTGCTCACGGCGCTCACCATCGCGCGCGAGTGGGAGCGCGGGACGATGGAGCAGCTGGCGGCCACGCCGGTCCATCGTCTCGAGGTGATCCTCGGCAAGCTGGCGCCGTACGTCGGCATCGGCATCGTCGACATCGTGCTGGTGGCGGTGGCGGGCGGCGTGGTGTTCGCCGTGCCGTTCCGCGGCAACCCGCTGTTCCTGATGGGGACGGCGTTCCTGTTCCTGGTGGGCGCGCAGGGCCTCGGGATCTTCATCAGCGCGACGTCGAAGTCGCAGTTCCTCGCGACCCAGCTGGCGATGATCACTACCTTCCTGCCGGCGACGCTGCTGTCGGGCCTGATGTTCGACCTCAGCAGCATGCCGAAGGTGCTGCAGATCATCAGCCTGGTGGTGCCGGCGCGCTACTTCATCACCGCCGTGCGGGGGATCTTCCTCAAGGGCGTCGGCTTCCACGTGCTGTGGGGCCAGGCGGTGGGCATGATCGTGTTCGCCGTGGTCGGCCTGGGCCTGGCGGTGCACGCCTTCAAGAAGGAGATCGCGTGAGGCTCCCCCGGCTCGACAGGGCCCGGCTGGCGCGGCTGGCCAGGAAGGAGCTGACCCAGACGCTGCGCGATCCGCGCGCGCTGCGCGTGATCTTCATGGCCCCGATCATCCAGCTGGTGATCTTCGGCTACGCGGTCACCACCGACGTGAAGAACGCCGCGCTGGTCCTGTACGACCGGGACAACACCGCCGTCTCG
This sequence comes from Gemmatimonadales bacterium, assembly GCA_035623395.1. Classification (GTDB taxonomy): domain Bacteria; phylum Gemmatimonadota; class Gemmatimonadetes; order Gemmatimonadales; family JACORV01; genus Fen-1245. Next base: position 11,731 of record DASPTN010000106.1, read on the forward strand.
CGCCAGCTGGTGCAGGAGCTGACCGCCTCCGGGTACTTCCGCCTCGCCGGGACGGCGAGCCGGGCCTCCGACCTCGCCGAGGCCCTCGACCACGGCCGCGCCATCCTCGCGCTCGAGATCCCGCGCGGCCTGCAGACCGACCTGGCCTCGGGCCGGCCCGCGACGGTGCAGCTGCTGATCGACGGCACCACGTCGAACACGGCGACCGTGGCCCAGGCGTATGCGTCGCAGATCATCCTCCGCTTCGGCCAGCAGCATTCGGCCGCCCCGGCGGCGATCGCGACGAAGGGCGCGGCGCCCGGCGTGGACCTGCGGGTGCGGGCCTGGTACAACCCCAACCTCGAGAGCCGGGTGTACAACGTGCCCGGCGTGGTGGGGAACCTGATGATGCTGATGTCGCTCCTGCTGACCACCCTGGCGGTGGTGCGGGAGCGCGAGCTGGGCACGCTCGAGCAGCTGATGGTGAGCCCGCTCACGCCGGCCGAGATGATCGTCGGCAAGACGCTGCCGGTGGTGGGGATCGCGATGATCGACCTGTGCCTCATCACCTCGGTCGCGACCCTGTGGTTCCACATCCCGCTGCGCGGCAGCCTGGCGCTGCTGTTCCTGGTGAGCTTCGCCTACGTGGTGTGCGGGCTCGGGATCGGCCTGCTGATCTCCACCGTCTCGAACACCACCCAGGAAGCGTTCATGACGATGTTCATGTTCTTCCTGCCGGCGATGATCGTGTCGGGCTTCTTCTTTCCGATCGAGAACATGCCCCGTGCCTTCCAGTACCTGTCGCTCCTCAATCCGGTCGCGTACTACGTCCGGGCGGTCCGCGCGATCTTCCTCAAGGGCGCCGGGCTCGCCGCGCTGTGGCCGGAGGTCGCGGTGCTCGCCGTGATGGGCGCGACCATCCTGTGGTTCGCGTCCACCAGGTTCCGGAAAACCAGCGCCTAGGCGCCGCTCCGGGCGGCGCAACGCCAAGTCGCGGGCGGCGAACGGCTTGCCACGGGCCGCGCTCCGCCCCTCGGTTGAGCGCCCGGGAGCCCCCGCCGGCCCCATTTGACGCCCGACTGACGCTCGCCGTCTATTCCTTCTGGGGCCGCGCGGGCGTTCGCGCGCGGCCGAGGGATGGACGGCCAATGATGACCGATGTGGTCTGGATCAAGACGTTTCCCGACGCCGAGGCCGCCCGCACGGCGCGGGAGCGGCTCTCCGCCCGCGGCGTCGAGTCCGTCGTCGCCGAGCATCCGGGCTACAGCCTGCCCGCGCTGGTACCTCCCGTCCCCGGCTTCCGCGTGGGCGTGCACGCCGACGACGTGAAGTCGGCGCTCGCCGTCCTGTGGGACCCAATCCCGAGCCCGAAGTCGTCTTGATGGCGGCCAGGGGAGTAGGCATCCTACATCCTAGGGTGTAGACCGTCTACAGGCTCACGGGCGCGGCGGGCGATTCCGCCCGCGCCCGGGGCCACGATCCCTGGTGGCGCCGCCATGGCCGACCGGCACTGTCCGCTGTCCCGCATCGAGCTGCTCCAGGGCACGCTGGACCTGATCGTCCTCCAGACGCTGCGCTGGGGCCCGCGCCACGGCTACGGCATCGCGCAGCTGATCCGGGCCGGCTCGCGTGCGGTGCTTCAGGTCGATACCGGCTCGCTGTACCCGGCCCTGCATCGCCTCGAGCGCAAGAAGTGCATCGCCGCC
>DASPTN010000107.1:0-10769 GCA_035623395.1 Gemmatimonadales bacterium
GCCGACATCGTCCGCGCTCCGCCGCGGGGGATCGCGTGAGCGGCCCGCTCTCGGCCGCCTGGCGCCGGCTGAAGCTCGAGCTAGTGGTGGCGTACGTGCACCGGCGCACGCTGCTGACGCGGCGGCACGCGCTCGAAGCGCTGAACACCGGCGGCGGGCTCCGGCTCCACCTCGGCTCCGGCGACCGGCTCCGCACGGGCTGGGTCAACGTGGACATCCACCCGGCGGCGGACCTGCGCCTGGACGTGCGACGCGCCTGGCCGTTCGCCGACGGGTCGGCCGTCGCGGTGTACGCCGAGCACCTGTTCGAGCACCTCGCCTGGCCGGCGGAGACGTCGCACTTCCTCGCCGAGGCACGCCGCGTGCTGCAGAGCGGCGGCGTGCTGCGGCTCAGCGTGCCGGATCTCGCGCGCCACGTGCGCGCCTACGTCGAGGGCGACGCGGCCTTCGCCCGCGACTTCGCCCCCTTCCTTCCGCCCGGCGCCGTGACCCGCGCCGACGCCCTCAACCACCACTTCCGCCAGGACGGCGAGCACCTGTACGCCTACGACGCCGAGACGCTGGGCGAGCGGATGCGGGCCGCCGGCTTCGAGGACGCCCGCGTCGTGGCTCCGTCGCGCGACTACGAGCAGGCGTCGCGCGACTTCGAGAGCCTGGTGATGACCGCGCGGCGCCCGTGAAGATCTGGGTCGTGCCCGCCGTGCCCAACACGCCGCTGCGCCACCGGGCGGCGGACATCGCGCTGGCGCTCGGCGCGCGCCACCGCGTCACCGTCCTCTACGGCGAGCGGCAGCCGCCCGGCCTCGGCGTCGCGGCCAAGATCCGCTGGCATCTGCGCCAGGCGCTCAGCACGTCGCGGCGGCCGCTGGGGCCGGGGGTCGGCGCGCTGCGGCTCCCGTCGCTGCCGCGCTGGCCGGCGCTGTCGCGCGCGTGGCAGTCGCTCTGGCTCGCGGCCTGCGCGCGGCTCGGCGGCGTCGAGGCGGTGCTCACGCAGAACACCGGCGAGGTGCGCGCGCCGCGCGGCCGGCGCGTACGCGTCGTGTACGACCTCCCCGACGATCACATGGCGGGCCTGGAGCTGGCCGGCCGGGACCGGACCGCGCGGGAGGTGCGGAGCTTCATCGCGGGCGAGCTGCGCGGGGCCGCGGCCGCGACCGCTTCCTCCCGCGTGCTGGTCGAAGTCCTGAGGCGCGAGTTCGGGCGCGACGCGCTCCTGGTGCCCAACGGCACCTGGGTGCGGCGGTTCCGCGACGCCGCGGCGACGCGGGCGCCGGCGCTCCGCGAGCGCCTCGCGCTCGACGCCGGGCCGGTGATCGGCTTCACGGGCGGTCTCGACGACTGGATGCAGGCGGGGCTGCTGGTCGAGGCGTGGCGTCTGGTGCGGCGCCAGCGGCCCTCGGCGCAGCTGCTGGTCGTGGGTGACGGGGCGCGAGCCGCCGAGCTGAGGGGCGCCGGCGCGGGGGTCACGGTCACCGGCTTCGTGGCACCGGACGAGGTGCCGGCGCACGTGGCGCTGTTCGACGTCGGCGTGGTCCCGTTCACCAGGAACGCGCTCACCGACGCGATGCTGCCGATCAAGGTCTTCGACTACGCCGCGGCGCGGAAGCCGGTGGTGAGCACGCCGCTTGGCGCGTACGATGGCGAGAACCTGCCCTTCCTGCGGGTCGCGGAGCCCACCCCGGCGGATTTCGCCGCCGCGGTCCTGGCGTCGCTCGACGGCGGCTGGCGTGACACCTGGGACGCCGCCGTCGACCGCTACGACTGGGAGCGGCTGGTGGCCCCGCTCGAGCGGCTGCTCACCGCGGCGACCGGCTCGTGAGGCGCTGCGCGGCGTGAAGGTCCTGGCCCTGCTCTCCGACTGCCCGTGGCCGTCCAACACGGGCTCCCGCGTCCGCAACGCGTTCCTGTGGCCCGCGCTGCAGCGGCTCGGCGTGGACGTCCGGCTGCTCGCGCTGGACCAGGGCCACACGTCCATCGTGCGCAACCACACCGGCGACGCGCGGGGCGGCGTGGACATCGAGCTGCACGCGCTGGACCGCGAGCGGTTGCCGGCGCGCGCCTGGCACGCGCTGACGCGCAGCTACCACCAGTGGCCGGCGTCCCGCTCGCTCCGCCGCCGGGTGGACGACTACGCGAGCGCGTGGCATCCCGACGTGATCCACGCCGAGGAGCTGCGGATGGCGGCGTACGTGCCGGACCGGCGTCACCTGCCGCGGTCCCTCCGCACGGTGACGCTGCACAACGTCGAGTCGGATCTGCTCCGGCGGACGGGCTCCACGGCGGTGCGGCGGGGCCGCTCGCTGATCGAGCTGCTGCACCGCGGCTCGCTGACGCGGTTCGAGCGGCGGGCGGTCCTGGCCGCCGACCTCGCCTTCGCCTACTCGCAGGCCGACCTCGAGCGCTACCGCCAGCTGGTGCCCGGCGGCCGGTGGGCCGCGACCCGCAACGGGACGCACGCCGCCGCCATCGTGCCGACCCCGCCGCCCGAGCCGCCGGCGGTGCTGCTCCTCGGCTCGCTCGGCTACGCGCCCAACGTCGAGGGACTGTACTGGTTCCTCGACCGCGTGCTGCCGCTGCTGCCGGCGGGTCTGCCGGTCACGGTGGCCGGCTCGCGCGCGCCCGGCGAGGTGCGGCGCCGGCTCGCGCGCGCCCGGGTACGCTTCGAGGACTCCCCCGACGAGGTGGCGCCGCTGTACGCCGCGCACGCGATCAGCGTCGTGCCCGTCTTCCAGGGCAGCGGCACGCGCGGGAAGATCCTCGAGGCGCTGGCGTACGAGCGCGCGGTCGTGACCACCACGCCGGGCGTGAGCGGCCTGGAGCTGGCCGAGGGCGAGGGCTACGTCGTCGCCGACGACGCGGAGGCCTTCGCGTCGCGCGTCGCGCGCCTCGCCGCCGCGCCAGTCGAGCGCGCCGCGCTCGCCGGGAGGGGACGCGCCGCCGTGCTCGAGCGGTACGACTGGTCGGTCGTGGCGCGCGACCTCCTCGCGGCCTGGTCGACCTGCGAGCCGCGCCGATGATGCACGTCGCCCTGATCAAGCTCGGCGCGCTGGGGGACGTCGTCCGCACCACGTCGCTCGTGGCGGGGCTCAAGCGCCTGGACGCGGCGGTGGAGCTGACCTGGATCACCGATGCCGCCGCGGTCCCGCTGGTCGGCTTCCACCCCGACGTACGCTTCGTGCGCACGCCGGAGGAGACCGGCGCGTGGCGCGAGACGCAGTTCGACTGGGTCATCTCGCTCGACGACAGCCTGGTCGCCTGCCACCTCGCGAGCCAGCTCCGGTCGCTCCAGCTCTCGGGCGCCTATCGCGCGGTCGACGGCACGCTGCGCTACACACCGGATCTCGAGGAGTGGTTCGGGATGGGCCTGCTCCGCCCCTCGGAGGACGGCGGCCTGGCCGAGGCCAACCGCCTCAAGCAGGCGAACGCGCGCACCTTCGGCGAGATCATGTTCGCGGGGCTGCGACTGCCCGGGCCGGTCGAGCGGCCGCTGGTCCAGGTGTCGCCCGCGGCACGGCTCGACGCGGGCCGCGTGCTCGTGGATCTCGCCGTGCAGACGGGGACCGACCTCGGCGGCCAGCGTGCGGGGCCCCTGGTCGCGCTCAACACCGGCGCCGGCACGCGGTGGAAATACAAGAGCTGGGGCGAGGACGACACCGCCCAGCTCGCCGCACGGCTGCACGACCAGCTGGGCGCCACGGTGCTCCTCACCGGCGGCGTGGAGGAAGCGGTGCGCAACGCCCGGATCGTCGCCGCGGCGAACCGGCATGGGGTGGTCGCGGCGCCTCTCGTGCCGGACCTGCTGGTCTTCACCGCCCTGCTCGGCCGGTGCGACGCCGTCGTGACCAGCGACTCGCTGGCGCTCCATCTCGCCCTGTCGCAGGGCGTGCGCACCATCGCGTTCTTCGGCCCGACCTCCGACGCCGAGATCGACATGTTCGGCCTCGGCGAGAAGGTCGTCACGCCGCTGCCGTGCCGCCGCTGCTACCTCGCGGACTGCGACGTGCGGCCGCACTGCATGCAGAGCATCGGCGTCGCGCGGCTGTTCGACGCGACCGCCCGCTGGCTGGCCCGGCCGCGCTGGAGCCGGCCATCGGGGCCCACGGCACGCGTCAGCGGCGCGAACCAGGGTCCGCCGCCATAGCGGCAGAGGGGCTTCGCGCCGGCGAGCGAGGCCCGTCGCCTCGAGTCCCGGCGCCGACGGTCTTGTCGCCCACCGCACGCCCGCGCAGATTGCCCGGCACGGGGCCCTTAGCTCAGATGGTCAGAGCGGCGGACTCATAATCCGTTGGTCGGTGGTTCGATCCCACCAGGGCCCATTGCCGCAACGTCCAGGCGGAGACGCGTGATCCTCGTTCAGGGACACGGATTGCCGCCGAAACCCGACCCGTGTGCCCCTTGTTCGCGCACGGCCTCCGACGCACGATTGCGCGAGCATTCCGTCAAGCCGACGGCCCCCGACGGCTTGCCGCCAGGCGATGCCCTCCCACGCAGAGCACCACACCGACGACGCCGCCGCGGCCACCGCACTCCACCGGGAGGCCCCATGCGCGCCGCAATCGTCGCCGCCCTCGTCTCGCTCGCCGCTTCCGTCTCGCTCCGGGCACAGTCCTCGTGCCAGCTGGTCGGCGTCTGGGAGCTCGTCTCGGGCAAGGCCGATACCGTGGCCTACCCGGCGACCTGGCACCAGCTGAAGATCATCACCAGGACGCGCTGGACCTACATCGGCAGAATGGACAGCGGCATCAGGGAGATGAAGACGGCGGCGGATTCACTGCAGGTCTTCCAGACCAGCGGAGCCGGAAGCGGGACCTACACTCTCCAGGGAACGACGTACACGGAGAGCATAGAGTTCTTCTCCGATCCCGCGTACATCGGCCTGTCGATTCCCTACACCTGCCGCACCGAGGGCGATCGCTTCATTCAGACCGGCACCTTCCCGGAGATTCACGGCGGGAAGACCGTGCACGCGTGGAGGCTCGAGGAGGTGTACCGCCGCATCGAGTAGCGTGGCATGGCGTTCCAAGCGCCGGCACCCGGTGCCAGCGGGCTGGGAAACCCTGCCCGGCCACCGGGGCCCATTGCACAACCCGCGTGTCCGCCGCAAGTTGACGGCAGACCCCACGACCCGCGGACGTCTGCGTCGACCGTGGCTCCCCTCAGCTGGCCGAGTGCGGTGCGTTATGAGACGGCGCCGTCGCGCCGTCTCATGTTGGCGTCACGTTCGGGCGACCCGACATGGAACTGAGGAAATCCGTCACCAAGCTGGTCCAGGACAGTCCGCGCCACATCCATAGTGCGGGCAAGTGGACCGTGCTGCTGCTCACGACGATCGCGGCGCTCATCGGCATCCTCGTGAACGCGCGCAGTCTCGGCCTCACGCCGTGGCTGGGCGTGGCGGGCGCCGGCTTCGCCAACCTCGCCGCGCGCCGGGTCGTGATCGCTCCCGCCCAGGATACGCTCACGGCCGTCGGCGACACGCTGCAGCTGGCCGCCACCGTGACCGACGAGCACGGCGCGACCATCTCGGGTGCGAGCGTGGTCTGGGCGAGCGACGACTCCGCCGTGGCGACGGTCGACTCCTCCGGCGCCGTGGCGGCGCGCGGACCCGGCGCCGCGACCATCACCGCCGCGGTTCACGACCACGTGGGTCGCGCCAGCGTCACGGTCCAGCAGCGCGTGCGCTCGGTGGCGATCGCGCGCGACAGCGTGGTGCGGCTGCCCGAAGGCGGTGCGGTCCAGCTGCTGGCGCGCGCCCTCGACGCGCGCGGCCGGCTGGTGGCCGGCCGCACGGTCCGCTGGGAATCCGATGACAGCTCGGTGGTCGCGATCACGTCGTCCGGCAGCGCGAGCGCGCGGACGCCGGGCCGCACCACGCTGACCGCGTCGATCGAGGGCGCCTCGGCGAGCATCGCGGCCGAGGTGTCCCTCGCGGCGGCGTCCGTCCGGCTCCTGTCCGGCGACGATCAGCGCGCGGGCGCCGGCCGGCGACTGCCGCAAGCCGTCACCGTCCTGGTCCTCTCTCACGGCGGCCGGCCGGTTCCGGGCGCCGCCGTCTCCTTCGCGACCGGCGACGCTCAGGGCAAGGCGGATCCCGAGACCTCCGCAACGGATCGCGACGGCCGCGCGCATGCGACGTGGTCGCTCGGACCGCAGGCGGGACGCCAGCACCTCACGGCCACCGTCGTCGGCCTCGACACCAGCGTCGTGCTCACGGCGGAGGCCGATCCGCTGCCCACCAACACGCGCGTGCAGCTCGCTGGGGACGCGCCGCAGGGCACGGCGGGCGCCACGCTCGCCTCCCCGGTCACGATCCGGATCACCGACAGCAGCGGGGCGGCCGTCGCCGACGTGCCGGTCGCATGGACGGCGGCGAGCGGCAGCATCGAAGCGCTCTCGCCGCGCACCGACTCGCTGGGCCAGGCATCGGCGCGCTGGACCCTGGGCCGGCGCGCGGGACCGCAGCGGGCGCGGGCCCAGGTCGGCAACCCGCGGACCATGCCGCCGTTCACGATCACCGCGACGGCGCTGGCCGGTCCGGCCGCGACGGTCGCCGTCGAGAGCGGAGCCGACCAGAGCGGCCCGGTGGGCGCCGCGCTCAGGCGCCCGATCGTCGTGCGCCTCACCGACAGCGCCGGCAACGTGGCCGCCGGCGCGACGCTGCGCGCGGCGCCCGCGAGCGGGAGCGTCGCCGACACGCTGGTGGTCGCCGATCAGGCCGGCCGCGCCTCGCTGGTGTGGACGCTCGGACACCAGGCGGGCCCGCAGCGTCTCGACCTGCGGGCGGGCGACGGCGCGCCGGTCCGCGTGGGGGCGAACGCCCGTCCGCTCGAGCCCGCGAACATCGCCCCGGGCGCCGCACCGCGGAGCGCGCCCGCCGGCCGCGCCCTGCCCAAGCCGGTGCCGTTCGTGGTCACCGACGCCTACGGCAACGCGATCCCCGACGTGCAGGTGGTGTTCACCGCCACCTCGGGCTCGGTCGCTCCCGTGAGGGTGATGACCGACGCGGGCGGACAGGCGGCCACGCGCTGGACGCTCGGATCCCGGATCGGAGAGGACACGCTGACGGCGACGGTCCGGGGGACTCCGGTCACGGGCTCGGTGGCCGTGCGGGCGGCGAAGCGCACGACGGGCAGGTAGCGCAGCGATTCGAACCGCGTGGGCCCGGCGCCCGGCCACGCCCCTGACGGAGCCGACCCATGTGCCGCAACATCCGCACGCTCTACCACTTCGAACCGCCGACCACCACGGAGGAGATCCGCGCCTCGGCGCTGCAGTTCGTGCGCAAGGTGAGCGGATTCACGAAGCCGTCGGTCGCGAACGAGCCGGCGTTCGACCTCGCCGTGGACGAGGTGGCGGCGACCGTGCGGAAGCTCCTCGATTCCCTGGTGACCACGGCGCCGTACCGCAACCGCGACGTCGAGGCGGCGAAGCTGCGGGCGCGGGCGGCGAAGCGCTTCGGGCGATCCGCCAGCCCGCCGAGCCCGACCGGCTGACGGAGCCGCGGCCGGCCCGCCGGGGCGGCCGCCGATCCTGACGCCCGGCCCGACCTGACGCCCGCCCCGCGCCGCGACAGGTCCGGAGCCGCTAGGGCGCGTCGCCCACGCGGCGGGCCCGCATCGTCTGGCCGCCCGCCATCACCGTGAAGCCGCTCACCCCGCTCGTGTCCGCCGAGAAGGTGATGCGGAGCGACTCGTCCGCGTCGCCGAAGGTGTCGTGCCCGAACGGGATCAGCTCCACGCTGTCGTCCTGCACCAGCAGGGAGAGAGCCCTCGGGCCGCTCCGCACCGTCGCCGCCAGCGGCTTGCCGTCCGGCTGGGTGATCTCGTACCGACCCGCGTACCGCGCGCGCTCGGCGGCGGACAGCGAAACCCGCGCGGGCAGGCGGGCGAGCGGGATGCCGAGCGCGGCGCGCGCCACGTTGCGCATCAGGCGCTCGGGGCTCGCGGAGCCGGTGTTGGTCAGCACCGTGACCGACAGCGAGTCGTCCGGGAGGTACGCGTTGGCGCTGACGAAGCCGTTGATCCCGCCTCCGTGCTGGATCATGCGCCGGCCGGCGAGCGTGTCGACGAACAGCCCGAAACCGTAGTGATGCGCGGCGGCGGCGCCCTCCGGCGCGGTCATCACGCGGTACGACGCGGGCGTCACCACGCGGCCGGTCGCGAGCAGGACGTTCCAGTGCGCCAGGTCGCCGACCGTCGAGCAGAGCGCGCCCGCGGAGTACGGCTGCGTCATGTTGAGGAAGTCGGCCCGGCGCCAGCCGGTCGAGTCGCGCTCGTAGCCCGGCGCGCGGCCCGGGAGGGCCCGCCGGACGTCGCAGTACCACGTGTGCCGCAATCCGAGCGGCCGGAGGAGACGCCGCTCGACGTACGCCGGGAAGGGCTCGCCGGTGACTCGATCGAGCAGCATTCCGAGCAGCACGTAGCCGCTGTTGTCGTAACGCCAGTCGCTCCCCGGCTGGAACCACATCGAGTCGTGCGCGGTGAGCGCCACCAGCGACTCGGGCGGCATGTCTTCGCCCCAGCGGCGGGTCCACCGCTCGCCGATGCCGGTGTAGCTGGGAACTCCCGACGTGTGATTCAGCAGCTGCCGGATCGTGACCCCCCGCCAGGCGGCGGGGAGGTTGGCGACGTACGCGGCGATGGAGTCGCCGAGGGAGATCCTGCCGGCCTCCACCAGGCGCATCACCGAAGCGGACGTGAACTGCTTGGTGATGGAGCCGATCTCGAACAGCGACGCCGCGGACGCGGGCACTCGCTGCTCCACGTCCGCGAGGCCGTAGCCCGCCTTCACGAGCGTGTCGCGCGCCCGGACGACCTCGATGGCGAGCCCGGGCGTCCGGTGCGCGTCGAGGTAGGCGCGCGCCAGCGAGTCCACCCGGGCGCGAACGGCGGCCGGCGTCGGTGCCCGCTGCGCGCCGGCAGGCGGTGCCGCGAGCGGCGCGAGCAGGAGCAGCGCGGCCGCCGCACGCCGCGGCCATCCGTCCGCCGGGACCGACCGGACCGGGAGATCGCGCGACGCGACGCACGCACTCATCGGGACTCCGGGAACGGGACGGCCAAACATGGGACCCGGGCCGGCGGGATGGCAATGCTCCCTTCGGCCGTCTATCTTTGTTCGCCGCGACGCACGCAGTGCATCGCGACGGACGGGTGGCTAGCTCAGCTGGTTAGAGCGCCGGTCTCACATACCGGAGGTCACAGGTTCGAGTCCTGTGCCGCCCACTGCCTCCTTCGAGCCCCGGCATCGTGACCCAGCGCCGGTGACTTCCAGACTGAATCCCGTGCAGCTGCGCCGCCTCCTGGCGCGCACCCTCCGCATCGCCCTCGACGGCGGTCCGGCGCACGCGCAGCTGATCGAGCGCTGGGCGCAGGCCGAGGCGCGTTCCGATTCCTGGTACGCGGCGCTCACCTGGGACGGCGTCGGCGCGGCCGTGGGCTGGGCGCTCGCGGCCCTCGACCTGAGGGGCGTGGCGCCGCCCGACGTGGACCAGCTCGCGGCCGACGCCTACGACGAGGCGCGCCGCCAGTGCGTGCAGCAGGCCGCGGACCTCGAGCGGATCGGCGTGGAGTTCGCGGCCGCGGGGATCCCGGTCATCGCCCTCAAGGGCTCCGCGCTGCTGGTGGGCAACGTCTCCCCTGCGCTCGGCATCCGCTGGATGAACGACGTGGACGTCCTCGTGCCCGAGGCGCAGCTCGAGCCGGCCGAGTGGGTGCTCGAGTCCCTGGACTTCCTGCGCAGCGCCCCGCGCGACGCCTCGGTGCCCGAGGTGTTCCGGCCGTACCACGACACCTTCACCGGCCCCGCCGCCCAGACGGTCGAGCTGCACTGGCGCCTGGGCCCGGCGCGCTGGGGCGAGGGCTGGGACGTGGAGGGCTGGTTCGAGCGCGCCGAGCCGGCGTCGGTGTCCGGCGTGCTGCAGCCGTCCGCGATGGACCTGTTCTGGCACTTCCTCGTGCACGACGCGCGCAACCATGCGTGGAGCAGCGGCTCGCTGCGGGCCGCGCTCGACCTCACGCTGGCCGCGCGGGCCCGCGGCTTCAGCTTCGGCGAGGTGCTGCGGCGCCTCGACGCCGATCCGCGGCCGGAGCCGCTGCTCGAGGCGGTCGCCGACGCGGCCAACCTCTCGCCGATCCTCGCCGCGGAGGTCGAGCCCTCGCCCCTGCCCCGCTACCTGAGGCTGGCGTCGTGGCGCGACACCATCGGACGGCGCACGTGGAAGACCGAGCGGGTCTCGGAGGCGATCGCCTGGGGCGCGACGATCGAGCGCGCGCGCCGCTACGGCCTGTGGCGGGCGGTGCTCGACCGGGCGCTGCGGGTGATCCCCGAGGCGGTGCCGGGGCGGGGCGTGTTCGCGTCGATCAGGCGGGGCTTCGTCACGATGCGCCACGCGGGCTTCGTGGGCGCGCTGGCGATCTCGCACATCCTCTCGATTCCGGCCGCGGCGGCGCAGCGCCGCCGCCGGCTGGCTAGCCCGCCGCCTCCCGATACAGCGTGAGATAGCGGTCGGCCATCCGCGCGGCGGTGTACTCCGCCTCCACCGCGCGCCGTCCAGCATCGCCCATCGCCCGGCGCCGCGCCGGATCGGCCAGCAGCGCCCGCAGCGCCTCGCGCAGGGCGCCCGCGTCGGCCGGCGGCACCACCAGCCCGGTGACGCCGTCGCGATTGACGGCGGTCACGCCGGTGGGCAGCGACGTCGTGACCAGCGGCCTGCCGCACGCCATCGCCTCGAGCAGCACCACGCCGAACGCCTCGGCGATCGTCACCGAGGG
>DASPTN010000108.1:0-20617 GCA_035623395.1 Gemmatimonadales bacterium
GATCACCTTTCCCTGCATCGTGTGGTGCCCGGTGCCGCAGTACTCGTTGCACACCACCAGGCGCGCGCCCTGCGTCGTGAAGGTGTAGGTGAACTGCGAGACGTAGCCGGGGACCACCATCGTGTTCGCGTTCGTCCCGGCGATCTCGAAGCCGTGGGTCACGTCCATGCTGGTGATGCGGAACGTCACCGGCTTGCCGACCGGGACGTGCACCTCGTTGGGGAGGAAGGCGAACGTCATCGCCACCATGGTCACGTGCACGCTGCCGTCCGCCGCGGTGGTGACGCCCGGCGTGGCGAACCGCGGATCCTGCATCACCGCCGACGGGTCGATCGTCTCGACGTGGCTCGGCGGGCGCACCGCGTAGGCGAAGGTCGAGACCCCGATCGCGACCAGGAACACGGCCACGATCACCGCCGCGCCCCACATCCAGATCCGCTCGTACAGGTCCACGTTCATGGCGTCACCGCCCCGCGCGGCGTGAACAGCAGGAAGTAGAAGGCCAGCCAGCCCAGCAGGAACAGCAGGCCGTAGATCCCCACCACGGCCAGCGTGCCCCGCGGATGCTGTCCGCCTCCCGGCGGCACTTCGCTCATCTGCATCCTCCCTCGGGTTTCGTTCGCCGCACGGATGCGCGATGCGCTCGCGCCTTCTCCGCGTGGCGTTCCGACGATGGTCCAACGTGGTCAAAAGGGTTGCGGCGATTCGGCAATCCGGAATTTACGGATTATCGCGTTGGGCGCCAGCGACTTAGGAGGCTCTTTCCGAGTGTTTCTCTTGCATTTCCTCCAGCTCGTCCAGGGAGCGCGGCCAATCGTCCTTCAGCAGGCGCGAGAGTCCGCGATCGGCGAGCAGGCGCCCGCCGGTCTGGCAGCGGGCGCAGTAGTTGGTCTCGTTGTCCGCGTAGCGGATGCGCTGGACCGGCTCGCCGCAGACGGGGCACGGCTGCCGGTAACGCCCGTGGACGGCCATGCCGTCGCGGAACGCCGTGACCCTGGCGGGGAACTCGTCGCCCGCCTCGCGCCGCAGCCGCTCCGTCCACTCCACCAGCGTCGAGCGCGCCGCCTCGAACAGGCGCTGCACCTGCTCGTCGCCGAGGCGCGTCGTGAGCGCCATCGGCGAGAGCCGGGCGCGGTGCAGGATCTCGTCGGAGTAGGCGTTGCCGACGCCGCTGATCAGCCGCGGGTCGGCGAGGGCCCGCTTGACGGTGTGGTTCTCGGAGCGCAGCCGCGCGGCGAACGCGGCGGCGTCCGCCTCGAGCACCTCGAGGCCGCCGCGGTCGAACCGGGCGAGCGCGTCCGCGCCGCGCACCACGTGGACCGAGGCGCGGCGCGTGGTCCCCGCCTCGGTGAGGACCAGGGTGCCGGCGTCGAAGCCGAAGACCGCCAGCGTGGATCGGCGGGAGGACCTGGGCGGGAGCGCGTGCCACTGCAGCCGCCCGGCGATCATCAGGTGGATCACGAGGAACAGCCGATCGTCGAGCCCGACGACGATCCGCTTCCCGAGCCGCCGCAGCTCGATCACCCGCTTGCCCTCGCAGGACGCGAGCGGCGGGTCCACGCTGCGCAGCACGAACGGGCTCGTGACCTGCGCGCGCTCGAGCACCCGGCCCTGCACGCGGGACGCGAGCGCCTCGACGTAGACGGTGATGTCGGGCAGCTCCGGCACGGGCGGAACTTACCGCGGGACGACGGGTCGCGCCGCCGCGCTCACTCGACCCGGATCGTGACCTCGGCCGCGCGGCCGGACGCGGCGACGGCCCGAACGGCGTGCGTGCCCGAGCGGAGCCGCCAGCGGGTGGAGCCGACGGGCCGCCCGTCCACGGCCCAGCGCACGGGATCGTCCTCCGCTCTCCCGACGGCACGCAGCGCGACGGTGGCGTAGCGCGGGTCGGTGCCGGGAGGGACGGCGTAGCGGTCGCCGTCGAGCGGCGAGACGATGCGGAACCCGCTGTCGACGGCGGCCAGCGCCGCCGTGCCCGCGCCACCGCCGGGCGCGTCGGCCGGCCGGCTCAGCCCCTGCTCGGCGACCCAGGCCGCGTACTCGGCCGGCCACGCGATGCCGCCGTCGGGGCGGTGCCAGTCGCACTCCGCTCGCGGCTCCGTGCCGGGCAGGACCCACTCCTCCAGCCCCGGGCAGGAGCGCGTCGCCCTGAGCCCCGAGAGCCGGCACACGGCGAGGCGGGCCGCGCCGTAGGCCGCGGGCGAGCGCAGCGCGCCGGGCGCGTACCGCCTGGCGACGTCGAGGATCGCGCGGTGGAGCAGGGGACCCGCGCCGGTGACGCCGCTCACCTGGCGCATCGGGCGGCCGCTGAAGTTGCCGACCCACACCGCGACCGTGAAGCCGCCCGTGACGCCGACGGCCCAGTTGTCGGTGAAGTGGTGGCTCGTGCCCGTCTTGACCGCGACCGGGAACGCGAAGTCGAACGGCGTGTCGAGGCCGAAGCCCGGCACCCGCGCGACCGGGTCGCGCAGGATGTCGAGCACCAGCGCGGCGGCGCCGGGCGAGACCACGCGCCGGCTTGCGGGCGCGCCGGCGCCCGCGTCGGTCCGGACGCCCCACCGCACCGGGCTCCACTCGCCTTCCTCCGCGAGCGCGCGGAACGCGTTGGCGAGCTCGAGCAGCGTCACGTCGCCGTTCCCCAGCGCCAGGCCGAGCCCGTAGTAGTCGGCCGCGTGGGCGAGGCTCTCGAATCCGGCGCGGTGCAGTACGCCGAGGAGGCTGCCGGTGCCGAGGCGATCCGTCAGCTCGATGGCCGGGACGTTGTAGGAGCTGGCCAGGGCCTCGCGCGCGCGCACCGGGCCGTGGAACCGGCGGTCGTAGTTGCGCGGCTGGTACGGTCCGGTCGCGGTCTGGTAGGTGTGCTGGACGTCGGCGAGCACCGAGGCGGCCGACAGCCCGCGGTCGAAGGCGAGCGCGTACAGGAACGGCTTCAGGGCCGAGCCGGGCTGGCGCGGGGAGACCACCATGTCCACCTGGCCCGACGTGTCGGCCCAGAAGTCGGGAGAGCCCACCCAGGCGAGCACGTCCCCGGTCCGGTTGTCGAGCGCGACGGCGGCCGCCTGGCGGACGCCGCGGTCCCTGAGCAGCGCGACCGTGTGGCGCACCTCCGCCTCCAGCTCGGTCTGGAGCGCGAGGTCGAGCGACGTGCGCCACGTTCCAGCGAGCGCGACGCCGGAGTCCTCGGCCCACTGCAGCACGCGGCTGGTGAAGTGCGGCGCGAGGAACGCCGCGCGGCCGGCCGCGGCGACCACCGGCTCCGTCTGCGCGCGGGCGGCGTCCTCCGCCGTCACGTAGCCCAGCTCCCGCATCCGCCGCAGCGCGACGGCGCGCCGGGCGCGCGCGCGGTCGGGGGCGATGAACGGGTTGTCGCCGGCGGGCGCGCTCGCGAGGCCCGCGAGGAGCGCCGCCTGGCCCGGGGACAGCCGCGTGGCGCCGGCGCCCAGGTAGAGCGCCGCCGCCGCGTCCACGCCGATCGTGCCCTGGCCGAGCGGCACGCGGTTGAGATACTGCTCCAGGATCTGCTGCTTGGTGAGGTGGCGCTCGAGCCGGAGCGCCCACAGCGCCTGCGAGAGCTTGCCCGCGATCCCGCGTTCCGCCGGCCGCAGCAGCCGGGCGAGCTGCATGGTGATGGTCGAGGCGCCGGA
This sequence comes from Gemmatimonadales bacterium, assembly GCA_035623395.1. GTDB lineage: Bacteria > Gemmatimonadota > Gemmatimonadetes > Gemmatimonadales > JACORV01 > Fen-1245. The sequence goes on from DASPTN010000108.1 coordinate 3,648, forward strand.
CACGACGCGACCTCCGCCCACGTCCTGCGCGAGCGCGCGGGCCACCGCGCGCAGGTCCACGCCGTGGTGCGCATAGAAGCGGCGGTCCTCGAGCGCCACGAACGCTTGGATGAGCTGCGGATCCACCTCGCTCAGCGCGAGCCAGCGGGTGCGGCTGCCGTCCGGCGCCCGCGTGGTGCGGAGCGGCAGGCCGTGGCGGTCCTCGATCGTGAGGCTCGCGGCCTGCGGGGGCGCCGTCAGCGACGGCGGGAGCGGCCACGCGATCCACGCGACTGCGCCCGCGAGGACCGCGGCCGCCGCCGCGGCGGCGGCGAGAAGCGCCTTCCGCACTCTCACGGCGTCTTCCGCGTCACCGTGAACACGCCGCCGTCGCTCCGTCCCTGGACGGCGGGGTTGTACATCTCCTCCGCGTGCGCCGGCGGGCGGACGAACACGCCCGGCGTCGTGGCCCGGGCCACGTAGGTCGCCGTGTACGCGCCGCGCCACAGGTAGGTCGCGACGTACACCACGCGGTCGTCGCGCATCTCGCGATGGTCGAACGGCGACCACCAGCCCGCGTCCCAGCTCCCGTAGTACCAGTCGTAGAGATAGCCGCCCTGGTCCTGCTGCTCCTCGTCCTCCCCCTCGCCGGCGGCCGGCTCCGGGTTGGCGCCCGGGCCGGGCAGGCCGGTGGTGCGGAGGCTGAGGTCCACCGCTTCCAGCCCGGCGGGCAGCGGGTCCTCGAGCGCGAGGAAGCGGCGCTCGGCGGGCAGCGTGATGCGCAGCCGCACGCGCACCAGCGCGCCCTCGGTCGCGCTCGTGATCGGACGGCCCGTCGCGTAGTCCTCGTACCACCGCTCGACCGCGATGCCCTGCTGGTCGGGATTCAGCGGACGCTGGGTCGGCACCTCGGAGACCGTCACGTAGTAGAAGAGCGGCACCGTGCTGTCGGCGCCGGGAGCGGCCAGGTCCAGCGAGAGCCGCTTCGCGCCGTCGGGTCCGTCGGCGAGCAGGCCCGCGAGGTTGCGCGTGAGCGCGGCCGGCGCCACCTGGCCGCCGTCGGAATGGAAGACGACGGCGCCGCCGGGACCGGTCACGGTGAAGCCGCGCTCCGCGGCCCGCCGCTGGCGCGCGTCGAAGTCGGCGAGCGCCTCGACCGCGGCGCCGTAGTCCTGGGTGTTCCACCACGCGCTCGCCGCGCGGCCCTGCTCGACCACGGTCTCCACCAGCGGGCCGATCAGCGGACTGGCGGAGTCCACCGCCAGCGTCGCGGAGAGGAGCCGCGCCGCCGGCCGCCGCGGCGACCAGAAGTAGAACGAGCGCCGCGTGGAGTCGGAGAGCACGGCGCGCCGGCCCTCGACGCGCACGCCGGCCCAGATCGGCGCCAGCAGGGCGCGCCCGGCGTCCACGGCTCCGCGCCGCGCCACGATCTCCGCCAGGCGCACGCGGTCCTCCCACGCCATCTGCGGCGCGACGCGCAGCAGCTCGTTCTCCGCCGCGACGTCGGGATGGCCGAGCCGGCTGAGGTAGTCGGCGGCGGCCACGTTCTCGGCGAGGCGGATCTTCAGGTCGCCGAACCAGCGGTACAGCGGGCCCTGCGGCCGCTGCCGCTGGTGGAGCGAGCGCTGGAGGTAGGTCGCGAGGGCGGCGACGACCGAGTCGCGCACGCTCACCCCCGCACGGCGCGCGGCGAGCAGGGCCTCGCCCGCGTAGGCGCTGAGCCAGGGCGTGGTCCAGTCGTCCGCGGACCAGAGCCCGATGCCGCCGTCGTCGCGCTGCCGGCGGCTCAGGGCCGCGACGCCCTCCGCGATCTGCTGGAGCGCGTCCGCCGGCGCGTAGGAGCGGCCGGCGTCCCCGCCGCGCACCAGGGCGACGACGGCCAGCAGCTCGTCTGAGACCTGCTCGGTGCAGTCGTAGGGGTACACCGAGAGCCAGCGGTACATGCCGCCGACGACGGCCAGCGGCGTGGCGCCGAGGCCGAGGACGAGCTCGGAGCGCTCGGGATCGATGTCGCCGGGGAGCGCGAGGTCGGCGGTGGCGCGGCCGAGCAGCACCCCGGCCACGGTGTGCGCGCGGGGAGCGTGGGACGGACGCACGGGGAGCCGGGTGAGCACGGCGTCGGAGTCGCCGGCCCCCGCCACGTCGAACCGGAACACGGCGGTGTCGGTGGTCGTGTCGCGGAAGGCGAACCGCACCTCGGTGCCGCGTCCGGCGGCCAGGGTGGCCGTCTTGACGGACGAGTCGCCGAGCGCCGTGCCGCGCGCGCGGGCCGTGACGGTCACGGTCGGCGTCTGGCCGGCGCGCTGGTTCACGACCACGCCGGCGACGAAGGCGTCGTCGCGGCGCAGGAACCGCGGCAGCGCCGGGCGGGCCAGCAGCGGGCGCGTCACCAGGAGGCTCGACTCGCCGCTCCCGTACCGGTCGCCCGCGGTGACGGCGACGGCCATCACCCGGAAGGTGGTGAGGTTGTCCGGCAGCTTCGCGGCGGCCACCGCCTCGCCCGCGGAGTCGGTCACGACCGAGCCGAGGAAGAACGCCGTGGAGGCGAACCGCGACCGCAGCACGTCGCCGGCCTCGAGGCCGCCGCCGCCGCCCGGCGCCTGGTCGCCCTTGATCGAGATGCCCTCGGAGTCGAGCACCTGCGCAGCGACCGAGACGAGGTCGCTGGCGAGCCGCATCGCCACGCCGCGCGGCTCGTAGATGAGCGCGACGGGGTCGGGCGTGCGGTAGCCGGTGAGTGACAGCACGCCTTCGTCCACGGCCCACAGCGTGACCTCGCTGCGGCGCCCCGCGCCGCCTGCGTCGCGCACGTGGAGCCGCACCCGCGCGCTGTCGCCCGGGCGGTACTCGGCGGCCGCCGGCTCGACGGCGACCTGGAGCCGCTTGACCCGCGGCGTCACGAGCAGCTGCGCGTAGCCGACGCGGATCGTGGGGCGGCCGGGGTCGCCGATGCTGCCGCCCGGAGCGCTGCGGCCGCGCGCCACCACGATCGACACGTACGCGTTGGGGACGAACGCCTCGGTGAGCGGGAGCTTGATGGAGGTGGAGCCCGACGTGATCCGGATCCGGCGCTGCTGGATGATCCCCTCGCGCTCCACCGTCACCCACGCCTCGGCGTCCGTGAACGGCGACGCGAACAGCACCGTCGCGGTGTCGCCCACGTCGTAGCGCGTGCGGTCGGGAATGACGTCCATCTTGAACTGCGTCTCGTCGCCCCACGGCACCCAGCCCGCGCCGGTCGCCCAGCGGTAGAAGCTGGTCGAGGCCGGCCGGCCCGCTCCGTCGGTGGCGCGGAAGGCGACCACGTACGAGCCGCCCTGTGCCGGCGTGAACCGGCACGGCACCGAGTCGGCGGTGGTCACGAGGTCGCAGCGGGAGACCGTGTCGGGCACCCACTCGCCGACCTGCTCGTCGAGTCCTTCGCGCTCGCGCTGCACGCGATGCCACTCGCGGCGCACGATCGCGCCGTGGACCGCGACGCCCGGGACCCGCCGGCCGTCTGGCGCCACCGCCGCCACGGCGATCTCCACCGGCTGGCCCGCGGTCCAGAAGTAGTCGAGCCCGAGGGGCCTGGCGGCGACGTAGAACGCGGCCGGGTGCACCGTGGTCGACGTCGTCGCGGTCACGGTCTGGCGGTTCACGTCGGTCACGGTGGCCGCGATGGCCACGCGGGCGCCCCGTCCCTTCTGCGCCTCGCCCGCCGGCACGCGCAGCGCGAGGTGCCCCGTGGCGTCGAGGGTGTCGGTGCCGCTCGCGACCACGCGCGCGCCGGGCCCCTCGTCGTCGTCCTCGTACCACCATCCGGACTCCCCGAGGTACCAGCCGTCGGTGCCCGGGATGTCGAGGGCCCACGGGCTCAGCGGCGACTGCCGCACCTCCCAGCTCACCGCCGCGCGCGCCATCGGAGCGCCGAACAGGTAGCGGGCCTCGACCGTGCCGGTGAGCGTGTCGCCGGCGAAGTGCGGCCCGGTGTCGGCGGCGATGCTCACCAGGAACTCCGGCGGGCGATACTCGGCGATCCGGTAATACGCGGTGGCCAGCTCGGTCCACTCGCCCGCGCGCCTGAGGGCGACGCCCACCCGGTAGGTCCCGAGCGGGAGGTCGGCCGCGACCGGCAGCGCCTGCTCGGCGGTCCCGAACCCGGACACGGCGACCGTCGTGTCGCGCAGCGTCCCATCCTCGCGGTCGTAGAACACCCAGTGCAGCGAATCGCCGCGGCTCGGCACCCTGAGCGCGCCGAGGCTGCCGGTGCGCACGATCGCCTTGGCGTGCACCGTCTCGCCGGGCCGGTAGATGCCGCGCTCGGTGAAGACCGCCGCCGCGGCCGGGATCCGCGCGCGGGGATCGGCGCCCGAGACGTTGAACCGCCACGGGCTCAGCTCCCACGCGTAGCTGGTGAGCGGCACCACGGCCCGGTCGCTCGCCAGCGTCACGGCGACGTAGCCGTCGAAGCCCGCGCCGAACCGCCGGGCCTGCTCGGTGCCCGAAGTGTCGGGCGGGAGATCGGTGAACCGGACCAGCCCCTGGGCGTCGGTGGTGCCCGTCGCGCGCACGCGCCCGCGGCGGTCGTACAGCGTGACCGTGGCGCGCGGGCAGGCGAGGCCGTCGTGCACCGTCGTGACCCACACGACCCCTTCCTCGGCGCCCATCCGGACCGCGACGCCGAGGTCGGTGACCTGCACGAGGGCGACCTGGCGGCGGCGCTCGGTGGTGTCGTCCCGCGACTGCGCGATGCGCATCAGGGTGAGGGTCGGCGCGTCGGGGCGCGCCGCGTTGTAGGCCGGCAGCTTCACCGCGCTGACCAGGGGCGCGTCGTGGGGGCCCGTCACCGCCAGCGCGCGGGTCGTCGCCCCGGCGGCGACGGCGGTCCACGCGTCGGCCATGTTCCACTCGGGCGTGGCCAGCACGCGGGCCTCGAGGCTCTGGGGCACGGGGGCCAGCGTCACGAACAGCGTGTCGGTGTTGACGTGCTTGACCGCGACGGTGCGGAACCCGTTCCGCTCGACCAGCATCGAGCCGGTCGGATAGTCGAGCGACGGCTCGTAGCCCGTGGTGGAGAGCGTCAGCACCTGGCGGCGCGGCAGCCGCTGGGCGAACACGTCGCGCAGCGTCGAGTCCACGGTGACGGTGTAGCCGCTGCGCGCCCGCAGCGGCGTCTCCAGCACCCACTCCGCCTGCTCGGCGCTGGTGTCGGACAGCGTGTACGGCGTGGTGGCGCTGAGCGTGACGGCACGCCGCACCTCCGAGCCGCGCACCGGGTTGCTGAAGGTGACGACCGCGTAGCCCCCGGGGCACAGCGGGTCGCTGGTGCACCGCACCGACGCCGTGAGCGGCCCGAAGGTCGCGAAGCTCCAGGTGCGGTTGGGCTCGGAGCTGGTGGTGTCGAGGCTCCCGGGCGCGACGAACCGGCCGGTGCACGCGTTCGGCAGCGCGCGCTCGGGCACCAGGCGGATCACGCGCCGCAGCGCCTGGGCCTGGCTGGAACGTCCGTAGCCGCCCGCGTACTGGTAGCGGGGCCCGTCCTTGTCGGTGATCGGCCGCTGCGTCACGGCGTTGAGGTGGACCACCGTCGGCGCGTTGCAGGTGTTGTCCAGCTCCAGGAAGGCGAGCCGGCTCGCCAGAGCGAGGTCGGCGGGCCCGCTCGTGATCAGCTCGAACTGCGCGTCCGGCTTCAGCCAGCGGCTGCCCCACGGCGCGTCCACCGGCCCGCCGGTCAGCACGCGCGGCCCGCCGACGCGGAAGCCGAACCGGTACGGCCGCGCGAGGCGGCTGCCGTCCATGGCCTGGAAGCCGACCGCGATGGTCACGACGTAGCTCGAGCCCGCGGCGAGCGGCGCCGCGGGCGTGAAGCGCAGCGTGATCGGGTCGCGCCACTCCACCTTGCCGTCCACGGCCGGCGCGATCGCGAAGATCGTGCGCGGGTCCACCGTGCCGTCGAGCGAGCCGGCGACCGGGCGGTCGAACGTCACGGCGACGATCGCGGTGGGCTCGGCGGGGCTCGTCGGCGAGACCCGCAGGACGTGGAGGGACTGCGGTTGCGATGCCGCGAGGCCACTCAGGGCGACGGCGGCGGCCAGCAGGGGAGCGCGCATGGTCGGATTCCGGTGGATGGTCCTATTCGCCGCGCTTGAAGCGGAGCAGCTCGCGCCGCTCCTTCTTGGAAGGCTTGCCCTCGCCGAGGGTGAACGCGTGGGCCGCGAGGCGATGCTGCTCGGCCAGGTGGAGCCGGCGCGCCTTGCCCTCCGGGTCCTCCGCGTAGAGCTGCGCCGCCACGGACGCCGGCCCGCGCCGCGCCGACACCGCCAGCACCGTCACCAGGTGTTCGTACGGGCCGAGCCGCACGCGGATCACGTCGCCCGGCCGCACGGTCTTGGCGTGCCGCGCCCGCGCGCCGTTGATCTGGACCCGGCCGCCGGCGATCGCCTCGGCCGCGAGGCCCCGCGTCTTGAAGAACCGCGCGGCCCACAGCCACTTGTCGACCCGCAGCGGCTCGGCCGGGACCGCTCCGGCGGCGTCCGCGCGCGCGGCCACCGCCGTCAGCGGCGCGGGGCCGGCTTGAGGCCGAGGGCCGCGTTGATCCAGCGCACCAGCGGCAGCATCACTGCGACGTCGTCGGCGAGCAGCGCGGGGAGCCGCGCGCTGGTGATCTGCGCGTCGGAGAGCGGCCGGCTCACCGTGAACGTCCGGTAGCGCAGCCAGCGCGCCGCCGGGTGGTCCGGCGCGTACCCGCGCGGCACGCGGGTCAGGATCGCGTCCGTGTCGAGCTCGCGGAACCGGCGCCGCAGGGCCGGCGCCGCGACGATCCGCTCGAACGCCGCGGGCTTGGCGGCCAGCGCGTCGCGGATCTTGTCGAGCGGTACCCGGGCCGGCATCCACATCCCGCCCGCGTCGAGCGACGCGCCCGGCTGGACGTGGAAGTAGAAGCCGGCGCCGCCCCCGTGCGCCTCCTCGCCGACCTTGTGGCTGGCGTCGCGGTGGTAGAACCAGCACGCCGCGTGCGTCTTGTAGGGCGACTTGTCCTTCGAGAAGCGCACGTCGCGGTAGATGCGGAAGATGCTGCGCTTGGGATCGCCCACCATCTCCGGCGCGAGCCGCGCGAGCCGCACGTCCATCTCCTCGACGAAGTCGCGCATCGGGAACAGGATCGCCGTCTCGTAGTCGCGGCGGTGCGCCTCGAACCATTCGCGGCGGTTGTGGCGCGCGAGGCCGCGCAGGAACCGGAGGCTGGCGGGCGTGAAGAACGACGCTGCGGAGGGCATGGGCCCAAGATCGGTCGCCCCGCCGGTCGTGTCCAGAGGCGAGCCGCATCGTCGGATTTCCGCTTGACGCGCGCCTGACGCGCGGTCGTACCGTGGATGTCGCGGCGGCGCGGGACGCCGCCCGCATACCCCAGACCTGGAGCGCGTCGATGCAAGCTTCTCCGAAGTGGCGCTGGCTCGCGCTGGCCGCGGCGTGCGGTCTCGTGGCAGCGAGCCCCGCTCAGGCGCAGAAGAGGGACGAGGGGCCGTACCGCGAGGGCTTCTGGATCGGCGTCGGCCTCGGCTACGGCTCGGCAGCGGTTTCCTGCTCGCTGTGCACGTCCGGGAGCCGCACGGGAGCGGCGACCTTCACGCTGCGGATGGGCGGCACGCCGAGCCGGCAGCTGCTGATCGGCGGCGAGCTGAACGCGTGGGGGCGCAACACGTCGGGCGTCGACGAGGCGGTCGGGGACATGTCGGCGGTCGTCCTGTTCTACCCGTCGCTGACGACCCCCGTGTTCCTCAAGGGCGGCCTCGGCGTGGCCGTCTACAGCCTGAACACGTCGCCCAAGGTGGAGTCCGAGGGCCTCGGCGTGAGCATCGGCGTGGGGGCGGACCTGTACACGGGCCGCCGGTTCTCGCTGACGCCGTTCGCCACCTTCATGACCGCGATCAGCGGGAACCTGAAGGTCGGCGGCGCGGACACCGGCGTCGCGGTGAAGCCCAACCTGCTGGAGCTCGGCCTCACCGCCACCTGGCACTAGCCGGCGGGCCCCGGCGGCCTCCCCCGCGCGCGCCTCGCCCTCCAGGCCCCGTGCCCGGCACGGACGGGGCCGGGGGGCCGCTGCCGCCGGGGCACGGCGAATGCAGCCGATTCGCGCGTCGGCGTGGTAAGTTGAACGGCGTCGGGATCGGGAGGATTGGCGCGTGGTTCGGATCGGCGCAGGGCAGCCGCTGACCATCGAGGATGTGGTGCGGGTGGCGCGGGGCGGGGAGGAGGTCGGACTCGCTCCCGATGCGCTCGAGCGCATCCGGGCCTGCCGCGCGATGCTGGAGCGGAAGGTCGCGGCGCACGAGACGATGTACGGCGTGAACACCGGCATCGGCGAGCTGTCGGAGGTGCGGCTCGACGACGCGCAGGTGCAGCAGTTCCAGCGCTTCCTCATCTACAACCACGCCGCCGGCATCGGCGCGCCCGCGCCGGTCGAGCACGTGCGGGCCGCGATGGTCTCCCGCGTCGCCGTCCACGCGCGCGGCTATTCCGCCTGCCGTCCCGAGATCCCCCTCACCTACGTCGCCATGCTCAACGCCGGCCTCACGCCCATCGCCTGCGAGAAGGGCAGCGTGGGCGCGTGCGGCGACCTGGCGCCGATGAGCCAGATCGCGCTGTCGCTGATGGGCGAGGGCGAGTGCTTCTACCGCGGCGAGCGGATGCCGACCAAGACCGCGATGGACCGGGCGGGCATCGCGGTGCCGGGCCTGAAGGCGCGCGACGGCCTGGCGGCGATCAACGGCTCGAACCTCATCACCGGGATGGGCTGCCTGATCCTCCACGACGTGGAGCGGTGGATCACGCAGGCCGAGATCGCCGCGGCGATGAGCATCGAGGCGCTGCTCGGCAACCTGAAGCCCTACCAGCCGCGGCTCCACGAGCTGCGCGGGTTCTCCGGCGCGCAGACCTGCGCGGCGAACCTGCGCAAGCTGATGGACGGGTCCGACCTGGTGACCGGCAAGCTCAAGGTGAAGGTGCAGGACGCGTACTCGATGCGCTCGACGCCCCAGGTGGTCGGCGCGCTGCGCGACCTCATGGCCTGGGCGCGGCGGCAGGTGGAGACCGAGCTGAACGGGGTGGCCGACAACCCGATCTTCGTCGCGGACGAGAACCTGGTGCTGACCGGCGCCAACTTCCAGGGCACGCCGGTCTCGCTGCCGCTCGACATGGTGGGCGCGGGCGTCACGATGGTGAGCGTGCTGAGCGAGCGGCGCCTCAACCGGCTGCTCAATCCGTCGCTGTCGGTGGGGCTCCCGGCGTTCCTCACCAAGGGCGCCGGGATGTTCTCCGGCCACATGCTGTCGCAGTACACGGCGGACATGCTGATCGTCGAGCAGCGCACGCTCTCGGCGCCCGCCTCGATCCAGTCGATTCCGGCCGCCGCGGACCAGGAGGACTTCGTCTCGATGGGGATGAACGCGGCGCTGAAGGCGAAGCAGATCCTGGCGAACGCCTACGGCGTGCTGGGCATCGAGCTGATCGCGGCGGCGCAGGCGCTGGACTTCCGGGACTTCACGCCGGGCCGCGGCGTGCGCGCGGCGCGCGCGGCGGTGCGCCGGGTCGTGGAGCATCTCGAGGAGGACCGGCCGCTGTTCACGGACCACAACGCGATGGCCGCGGCGGTCGAGCGCGGCGCCGTGGTGGAAGCGGTGGAGCGGGAGATCGGCGCGCTCGGCGGCTCCTGGTAGCCTCGGCTCAGGCCGTCAGCTGCGCGGCGTCGTCGCCGCCGGCCGCCCGGCGCCAGCCGGGCCGCGGCTTGATCTGCACCGGCTCGACCGTCGCCGCCGCCAGCGAGGGCCGCGCGGCGCTCTTGAGATACGCCAGGTGGTCGTGCTCGAGCGCGCCCGCGGGCAGCAGCTCGTACAGCGGTCCCAGGTTCTGCTTGATCCTGCCGAGATAGAACTCCGGCAGCCGGTGGCTCTCCCCGTTCACGAAACGCTGCACCGAGCGGTCCTGGTCGAGGAGCCGCCGGATCCCCGCGTGATAGCGGGTCCGGCCGGACCACGAGAAGGCTTCCGCCAGCTTGATCCACCGCGCCGCGCCGCGCGTGGTGGCGAACCGGTACGCGATCCCGCGCGGCGACATCGAGTGCCCGCTGAGCTTCACCACGTGGTCGTAGAACTCCGACCACCCGTAGTTCTTCGGCCGCACGTTCATCGCCTGGTGGCTGTCGAGGAACTGGAACGGGAACGGCAGCACCCGGCCCTCGCGCTGGTAGTCGAGGTTGAGCGGCGCCGCGCGGCCGTAGGCCGTGAGCAGCGAGTAGGCGGCGAACACCCCGGGTGAGCGGTCGAGGAACTGCCGCGTCAGCTCGAAGGGCTCCGGGCCCTGGTCGATGTCGAGGCCGAACACGAAGTTGGTGCGCACGTACGGGATGTAACGCAGGATCGTGTTCACCTGGTCGGAGACCTGGCGCACCTTCTCGACGCCGGTGAGCCGCGTCTTCGACTTGTTGCCGTGGTCGAACCACGACTCCACGCCCGGCAGCAGCGCCTGGAAGCCGTTGCGCCTGAGGCGCACCAGGTGCGGCTCGGACAGCAGCGACAGGCTGCTCTCGGCGATGTGGCGCATCCGCCCGGGCGGCACCGCGTCCTCGATCACGTCCATGAACTCGTCGAACCGCACGCCGAAGTTGGGATCGTGCCACCCGACGACCGGCCGGCGCATCTTGCGCTGGACGAAGCGCAGGTCCTCGCCCAGCTGCGCGTACGGCAGCGGCTGGTAGTCCACGGTCGAGTCGATGCAGAAGCTGCAGGTGTAGGGGCAGCCGAGGCTTCCGATCATCGGCAGGATCTTGAGGGCCGGCGCCTTGGCCATCGCCGCCTCGGCGAACCGCCACCGCTCCGCGAGCGGCGGCAGCTCGAGCGGCTGGCGCGCCGCGGCCAGCCGGCGCCCGACCGGCCGGTGGGGCGCGCAGTCCCGCAGCACCTCGTCGATCACCGCGCGGTCGGTGAAGCCGAGCACGTAGTCGAAGAAGCGCGCGGCGTCCTCGGGGTAGCAGCGGGCGTGCGGCCCGCCCAGGACCGTGACCGTGCCGCGCTGCCGGTAGTAGCTGCTCACCGCGTAGGCGAACAACGCCGCCTGCGTGAACGCGCCGATGAACAGCAGGTCCAGGTCGGGCGGCAGCTCGGTCAGCACGTTCCCGAACCCGATGTAGCACGCGTAGCTCACCCGGTGGCCGGCACGCTCGCACCACGCGCCCACCACCTGGGGCATGATGCTCGCGAAGTTTCCGTTCATCACGCGCGGGAACAGGCCGCGGGTCGGAGTTTCGACGACATCCAGAACGCCGACGTGGAGCTGGCGCATGCCAGCCCTCCTCATTGACGTGGGACGGCCCGGTGGAGACGGTCTAGGAGGCGAGTCGCTGCGTAAGCCGACAAATTGCTTCCTGAATGCCCGGGGCGCAAGCCGCGACCTGCTCGCCGCGCCGCCGCACGCGAAACGGCCGCGCCGGTCGCGGAGCCCCTGGGGAGTGGTGGCGCGGCGGCGATCGACGTATGTCTCCTCTGGTCCCGGCCAAACCGGCTCTCCAGCCCGTCGCCGTCGGTGGGCCCGCAGGCGGCGCGGCCGCGGCGAGCCCCGAACCTCTCGCGGAGGCGATCAGCCATGCGACTACCGCTCTCGGGCTCGCTGCGGCTCGGCGTCGGCGCCGTCCTCCTGGTGCTCGGCGTCCTGCTCGGCCTCGCCGTCTCCCGGGGTGTGGACGCGCTCGTCCATCCCGGGCGCACGACCATCAGCCAGGCCGCGGTGGTCGAGCGCCTCCAGACCGTCGCCAAGCTGATCACCACCGAGGCGATGGTCCGCGACGTCGTCACGTACGAGAACACGTGGCTGGGCTCCACCAAGCGCTCGCTGGTGATCGTCACCGGGAAGACGCTGGTCGGGTTCGACCTGTCGGTGCCGCCGAGGGTCGGCGTCCGGCAGCTGGACCGGCACATCGCGCTGACCCTCCCGCACGCCCGGCTGCTGGGCGTGGACATCGTGGAGCTGCGCACCTACGACGAGAGCCGCGGCCTCTGGAACCCGTTCCACCCGGCGGACCGCGACACGATCTTCCTGCTGGCCCGCCGGCAGGTGGCGATGGCGGCGGCGGACCTGGCGGTGCTCCAGCACGCGGAGCAGAGTGCGCGGCAGCTGCTCTCCGGGCTGTTCGCCCCGGAGGGGTACTCGGTGGACGTTTCCTTCGAGCCCCCATCGCAGCTGGCGCCGCACTGAGCCGCCGCTGCCGGGCTCTTCGCACGCAGGCGGCGCGGCGGGCCGGCGCGGGCCACACCGGCGCCGGGACAGGGTACCATTAGACAGGCGGTGCGGGGCCCGACTCGGCCGGCGCGCCGCGGCGCCGGTCTCGATCGACCGGAGTGAACCTCGACGATGGAGCGAGTGATGCGTTTCTCCTTGCTGTTGCTCGGGTCGCTGTACCCGCTGCTCGCGGGCGGATTGTCCGCCCAGGACGACAAGGTGGCGACGACCCCGGTCGGCGATCCGCCGGCGCGCGTGGCGCGCATCGGCTCCCTCGCGGGCAACGTGGCCTTCCAGCCGTCGGGTGACACGGCGTGGAGCCAGGCGACGCTGAACTACCCGATGACCAGCGGCGACCGGCTCTACGTCGATCGCGGCGGCCGCGCCGAGCTGGAGGTCGGGTCGGCGGCGGTGCGTCTCGGCGAGGGCGCCGACCTCACGGTCACCAACCTCTCCGACCAGTTCCTGCAGCTCGGCCTGACGCAGGGCATGGCGCGGATCGCGGTGTACCGGCTCGACCCGGGCGACTCGCTCGAGGTGGACACGCCGCACGGCGTCCTGGCGGTCCAGGCGCCGGGCGACTACCGGTTCGACGCTCCGCCCGACGACACGACCATGACCGTGACGGTGCTGCGCGGCAGCCTCGAGTGGACGGCGGGCGGCGTGGCGCAGGTGGTCGAGGCCGGGCAGGCCGTCCGCCTGACCGGCGTCAATCCCATCCGGGTGACCGGCGTCCCGCCGGCCGCCCCCGACGACTTCGATCAGTGGTGCGCGGCGCGGGAGGGCCGGCTCTCCGACTCGCCCTCGGCGAAGTACGTGAGCCGCGACATCCCCGGCTACGCCGATCTGGACAACACCGGCGCCTGGCAGGACGACGCCGAGTACGGACCGGTCTGGTATCCCTCGGGTCTGCCGGGGGACTGGGCGCCGTACCGCTACGGGCACTGGGCGTGGATCGAGCCGTGGGGCTGGACGTGGGTGGAGCGGGAGCCGTGGGGCTACGCGCCGTTCCACTACGGCCGGTGGGTGTACGTCCGCTCGCGCTGGGGCTGGCTGCCGGGTCCCGTGGTTGTCCGGCCCTACTACGCGCCGGCGCTGGTGGTGTTCGTGAGCGGGTCGACGTGGGGAGCGCAGGCGTGGTTCCCGCTCGGCCCGGGCGAGCCCTACTACCCGTGGTACCACCACGACGACGACTATCTGCGGCGGGTCAACGTCACCAACATCCGCCACGTGACCAACATCACGAACATCACCAACGTCACGAACATCACGACGATCAACTACCGGAACCGGGGGCCCGGGACCACGGCGGTGCCAAGCTCCACGTTCCAGCGCGGGCTGGGCGTCCAGCGGCGGATGATCCCGGTGCGCGCCGACGAGCTGGCGCAGGCGCCGATCATCGCGCACCCGATCGCGCTGCCGGCGGCGAGTGCCGCGGGAGGCGGGAGCCCGATGCCGCAGCCAACGGTCGTGCGCCGGCCGGTGTTTTTCACCGCGCGGCCGCCCGAGACGCGGCCGACCGTGCGACCCGGCCAGCCGCTGGTGGTGCCGCGGCGCAACGCGCCGGCGCCGGGACCGGCGCCGGTGCTCATCACGCGCCACGCCCCACCGCCACAGGACCTGCCCTTCCAGGACCGCCAACGCGCGATGAAGCCCGACGCGGGGCGGCCGCTCGAGCCGCAGCAGATGGACAACCTGCGCGCGGGGAAGCCGGCGGGCCCGCGGCGCGACCCGGAGTACCCGCCGCATCCGGCCGGGCATCCTGCGCAGGCCGCGCCGCCCGCCGCGGCTGCACCGAAGCCGGCCGCGGCGCCGAGGGCGGCGCCCAAGCCGACGCCGCCGCCCAAGGATGATCGGCGGCGGGGGGCCGATCACTAGCGGCGGGCGGGGTCGGATGCTCCTCTCGTGAATCGGTAGAAATACGGTCGGACATCCGTAGAAGTCCGAATGGTTTTGTCTGGTTAGGCGCTTAAGCTGCGAGTGCGCGCCGGCGTTCGGCGCGCACTCGCAGCTTGGAGCCCCCTCATGCTCAGTCGCTTGTCCGCCTCCCTCGCCATCCTCGCACTTCTCGCGAGCGCCGCGCCCGTCGTCGCGGCGGCTCAGCAGGATACGACCGCCAAGCCCGACTCGTCGCTCCGCCGTCCGGCGACGGTCCTCGACCCCATCGTCGTCACGGCCGAGCGGCGGCCGACGCCCGCGTCGGGCGTGACCGCACCGGTGATCGTGGTGGACAGCGCGGCGCTGGCGCGGCGCGCCGCTCCCGACGTCACGACGGTCCTGGCCGACGTGCCCGGCCTGCAGCCGGAGGCCGTGGTCGGCTCCGGCTCGGGGATCTACCTGCAGGGCCTCGGGTCGGACCGCGTGCTGGTGCTCCTGGACGGCGCGCCCATGGCCGGGCGGCTCAACGGCGAGTTCGACCTCTCGCGCATCAGCCCGGCGGATCTCGAGCGCATCGAGATCGTCGAGGGCCCGCAGTCCACGCTGTACGGCTCCACGGCCCTGGGCGGCGTGGTGAACCTCATCACCAGCCGCGACGTGTTGCCGCGCCTGCAGCTCTCGAGCACGATGGGCAGCTTCGGGCAACGCGACTACGAGGGGCGCGTCGGCGCACCGGTGGGCGGGTTCGTCGCCTCGCTCGAGGGCGATCATCGCGCGGTGGACGCCCTGCCGGGCGCGAACCCGGGCACGCTCGGCGGCGCCGAGCGCTGGGACTTCATGGGGCGACTGGCGGGGGCCGTCGGCGGGAGCACGATCGACGCGCGGCTGATGACGATCGACGAGACCCAGAAGTACACCATCGCGCCGGACCACCTCACGAGCACCAACCTGCAGTACGACGGCCTGGTGACGCTCGGGTTCGGCGCCGATGGCCGCACGGAGCTGCGGCTGCACGGGAGCTGGTACGACCACCGGTTCGTGGACGCGACCGACTCGGCGGGCACGCAGCCGCCGTCGTTCGACCGCGAGCGCATCGCCGACGCCGAGCTGGTGCAGCGCGGCGCGTTCGGCGCGAGCGAATGGGTGGCGGGAGCCAAGGCGGACCGCGAGTGGCTGCTGTCCGACCGCGTCTCCGGCTACGACCGCGCCGCCTCCAGCGGCGCGCTCTACGCCTCGGTGGACTGGGCGCTCGCGCCGGCGCTGCACGTGACGACGGGCGCGCGGCTCACGGCGAGCGAGATCTGGGGCGCGGACTTCTCGCCGCGGCTCGGCGTCGCGCTGCGCGCGCCGGCCGGCCTGTACCTCAAGGCCGAGGTGGCGCACGGCTTCCGGGCGCCGTCGTTCGACGAGCAGTACCTGCAGCTGCTGCAGGCGCAGTTCGGGTACGCGGTGTACGGCAACCCGGGCCTGAAGCCCGAGCAGTCGTGGAACGTCACCGGCGAGGCGGGCCTGGCGCGGGCCGGGTCGCGCCTGTACGTGCGCGGCTTCGCCAACCGGCTGCGCGACTTCATCGAGGCGAACCAGACCGGCGACAGCAGCGGGATCCTGCTGTTCACCTACCAGAACGTGGATCGCGCGCGCACCGGCGGGGTGGAGGCGGGCGGCAGCGTGACCCGCGGCCTGGTGACGGCGGCGGCCTCGTACACCTGGCTCAGCACGCGCGACGTCACGACCAACACCGACCTGCTGGGGCGGGCGGCCCACGCGGCCAACGCCTCGGTGACGGTCGGCCGGGCGGGCTGGAGCGTGAGCGGCGCCGCGATCTACACCGGCCAGGAGCCGGTCGCCCGCGACCAGGCGGGCGTCGTGAGCTACCAGGGCGCGTTCACGCGGTTCAACCTGAGCGGCGCGGTGCCGATCACGCGCGGCGTGAAGTTCACCGCCGGCGCCGACGACCTCACCGACGCCAAGCCGTCGGGCGCGGCGCTGATCTGGGGGCGACGGGTGTACGCGGCGGCGTCGCTGGGAGTGGGCTGGTGACGGCGCTCGCCGCGATCGCGGCGCGGGCCGCGCTGCCCGTGGTGGACTACCTGCCCGTCGCCACCACGTTCATCGCGGCGGGCTTCTCGGCCGCGCTGCTGCGGCGCTTCGCGCAGCGGCGGAGCGGGCCGCACCTGCTGTGGTGGGCCTTCGGCGTGCTGGTCTACGGCCTCGGTACGTTCACCGAGGCGGCCACCACCCTGTTCGGGTGGCACGCGTGGCTGTTCCGCGCATGGTACATCAGCGGGGCCCTGATGGGCGGCGCGCCGCTGGCGCAGGGCACGGCGTACCTGCTGCTCGCGCGCCGGACCGCGAACCGGCTCACGATCGCGCTGCTCGCCGTCCTCGCCGTCGCGTCGGCGTTCGCGCTGGTCAACCCGATCGACTACGCGCTGGTCGAGCCGCACCGGCTCACCGGCCACGTGTTCGAGTGGAGCTGGGCCCGCGGGTTCAGCCCGTTCATCAACCTGTACGCCTTCGTCCTGCTGGTGGGCGGCGCGGCGCTCTCGGCGTGGCGCTTCAGCCGGAAGGCGGCGACCCGCCACCGGTTCGTCGGCAACGTGCTCATCGCGGTCGGCGCGCTGCTGCCGGGCATCGGCGGGACGGCGACGCGCTTCGGTCACACGGAGGTGCTGTACGTGACGGAGCTGATCGGGCTGGTGCTGATCTACATCGGGTACCGGTTCGCCACCGCGAGGCGGTCCGTCGGCAGTGGCGAGGGGTCAGTTGAGTTGCGAGACGCCGAGTTGCGAGTGGCAACGAGATGAGAGGCGGTGAGAACAAGCCAAGGCCCCGGACTCGAAATCGAGCCGGGGCCTTTG
>DASPTN010000109.1:0-4659 GCA_035623395.1 Gemmatimonadales bacterium
CGCACGCGGACCTGTTCGTGTCGATCCACGTGAACGCCGCGAACCCGCACTGGCGTGACGCGATCGGCGCCCGGGGCTTCGAGACCTACTTCCTCGCCGAGGCCAAGACCGAGGACGCGCGTCGCGTCGCGCAGATGGAGAACGAGTCGGTGCGCTTCGAGCAGCCGGGCGCGTCGGACGACGACCCGATGCGGTTCATCCTCAACGACCTGCAGGAGAACGAGCACCTGCGGGAGTCGAGCCGGCTGGCGGAGATCGTGGAGCGCACCCTCGGCCAGGTGCACCCGGCGGAGGCGCGCGGCGTCAAGCAGGCGGGGTTCGCCGTGCTCGCGACGTCGTACATGCCGGCCGTGCTCGTCGAGGTCGGCTTCGGCAGCAACCCCGACGAAGCGAAATACCTCACGGGCGCCGCGGGCCAGCGCGGCCTGGCGCACGGCATCGCCGACGCCGTCGTCAGCTACCTGGCCGAGTACGACCGCCGGCTCTCGACGGCGGGCGCCGGCGGGCAGGCGCCGTGAGCCGGCGCCTGCGCCTGGCCGTCGTCGCGGCCGTCGCGGCGGCCGCCGCGCCGGGGTGCGCGTACTTCAACGGCATGTACCTGGCCAACCACTACGCGCGGCAGGCCGCCAGCTCCGAGCGGGCGGGCCGCATGGCCGAGGCGCGCGACCGCTGGCAGCAGGCGCTGACGCACGCCGAGTCGCTGCTCGCGCACCACGGCGACTCGCGGTGGGCCGGCGACGCGCAGCTGGTGCGAGGCCGGGCGCTGGTGCAGCTGGAGCAGTACTCGGACGGCGCGGTCGCGCTGCAGGAGGCGATCCGGCTCACCGGGTCGCGGGACCAGCGTCTCGAGGCGCTCGGCCTGCTGGGCCGCGCGTACTACGCGCTCGGCTGGACCGACTCGGCGCGCGCCTCGCTCGACAGCGCCGTCGAGTCGCACCGGGGCGACGTCAGGAACCAGGCCCTGTTCGACCGCGCGCGACTGCTGCTGGTGTTGAACCAGCCCGGGCCCGCGAGAGCCGACCTCGAGCGCTCGACCGACCCGCGAGCGCCGTACGAGCTGGGACGCCTCGAGCTGCGGCTCAGCGACACCGCCTCGGCCGGGGCGCTCTACGATGCGCTCGCGGCGCGCCGCGGCTACCCGGAGGAGGACTGGCGGCCGGCGCTGGACAGCCTGGCGGCGGCCGGGGCGGCGGTCCACGCCTCGGCCCTGGCCGGACGCCTGGCCGCGAGGACCAACCTCACGAGCGGCGCGCGCGCCCGGCTGCTGCTGGACGACGGCCAGCGGAGGCTCGCCGCGGGGGACACCGCCGGGGCCGTCTCGGAGCTGACGCGCGCCGAGGACCTCGCGAAGGACAGCCTGGCGGGGCAGTCGGCGGAGGTCGCGCTGTGCCGCGTCGCCATCGCCCGGGCGGCCAGCGACTCCGAGCTGTCGGTGCAGCGCGACCGGCTCCTCGAGCTGCGCATGTCGGGCGGCAACGCGGCGCGCGACGCGCAGGTCATCCTGCGGTTGCTGGAGCGACTCGACTCGCTGCCCGGAGCCCGGAGCGCACCGGACGCCTGGTGGTTCTACCGGGCCGAGCTGCTGCGCGATTCCCTGGACGCAGGGCCCCTGGCCGCGGAGGCGTTCGCCTCGATGGCGGACCGCTATCCGGAGTCGCCATGGACGCCGAAGGCGCTGGTGGCGGCCATCGCGTCGGGGCACCCGGCGGCGGACTCCCTGCGGGCGCTCCTGGCCGGCCGTTACGGCGGCAGTCCGTACGCGCTGGCGGCGGCAGGCTCGGGTGCCGGCGGCGACAGCGCGTACGCGGCGCTCGAGGACTCGCTGCGGCGCACCCTGTCGCTCGCGACCGCCGGCGCGCCGCGGGCACCCGCGGGCCCGCGTCCGGGGGTGGTCGGCGCGGTGGAGGACGACGAGCCGGGCCGGCCGCGGCCGACGCCGCGTCCACCCGAGCGGCCGCAGCCGGCCGGGCCGCCGCGGCCGGAGCCGCCCGAGTGAGCGGCGAGGGCGGGGCGCGGTCCGTCGAGTTCTGCGGCGTGCGGTTCCAGAACCCCATCCTGCTGGCGGCGGGCACGGCGGGCTTCGGCCGCGAGGTGGCCGGGGTGATCGACCTCGAGGCGCTCGGCGGAATCGTGACCAAGGCCGTGAGCGTCGAGCCGCGTCCTGGGAACCCGCCGCCGCGCGTGGCCGAAACGCGTGGCGCAATGCTGAATTCGGTCGGCCTCGCCAATCCCGGCCTCGATGCGTTCCGCCGCGAGTACCTCCCGTGGCTCGCCGGCGCCCTGCACCGGGCGCGGGTTCTCGTGAACGTGGTCGGCAATGCGGCCGGGGATTTCGCCCGCGTGGTCGCGGCGCTCGCCGGCGAGCCGGCCGTGGCGGCTTTCGAGCTCAACGTCTCGTGCCCCAACGTCGCCCACGGCGGGATGGAGTTCGGGGCCGACGATGGGGTGCTGGCGGACCTGGTGCGCCGGGTCCGCGCCGAGACGACCAAGCCGCTGGTGGTGAAGTTGTCGCCGGCGCTGCCGGACCCGGCTCGCACGGCGGCGGCGGCCTGCGACGCCGGCGCCGACGCCTTCACGGCGGTGAACACGCTCCCGGCGGAGCTGTACGACGAGCGTGGCCGGGCGCGGCTGGGGGCGGGCCACGGCGGCCTCAGCGGGCCGCCGCTGCTGCCGGTGGGGCTGCGGGTGACGCGCCTGGTGGCCTCGCGGACCGGCAAGCCGGTCATCGGCACGGGCGGCGTCCGGACGGGCGCCGACGCGCTGCAATACCTCCGGGCGGGCGCGACCCTGGTGGGCGTGGGCACCGCGGCGCTGGCGGATCCCCGGGCGCCGGAGCGGATCGCCCGGGAACTGGACGACCTGCTGGCCTCGGGCGCCGCCGTGGCCGCCGGCCGGCGCGCCGGCTGACGATGGCCGAGCTGGTGGTGGCCCTCGATCTGGCGACCGCGCGCGCCGCGCTCGAGCTGGTGGACCGGCTGGGCGAGGCCGTGCGGTGGTACAAGATCGGACCGGTGCTGCACGTGGCGGACGGTCCGGCCGTCGTGCGCGCGCTGCGGGAGCGCGGACGCCAGGTGTTCCTCGACCTCAAATGGCACGACATCCCGAACACGGTGGCCGGCGCGGTGCAGGCGGCCCGCGACGCGGGCGTGGCGCTCGCGACCGTGCACCTCGCCGGCGGCGCCCGCATGCTGGAGGCGGCCACGCAGGCCCGCTCCGGCGGCATCCGCCTGGTGGGCGTGGGGGTGCTGACGTCGCTCGACGCCGCGGGATTCGGCGCGGTGGTAGGGCGCAGCGTCGGCGATCTCGCGGCCGAGCAGCAGCGGCTCGTCCGGCTGGGAGTGGAGGCGGGCCTCGACGGGTACGTCACGGCCGCCGCGGAGGCGCGGGCGGTGCGAGCCGCGGCGGGCGCGGGCGCGGCGATCGTGGTGCCCGGTGTCCGGCGCGGGGATCAGGCCGCCGGCGACCAGGTCCGGACGGCGACGCCGCGCCAGGCCCTCGAGGCTGGTGCCGATTACGTGGTGGTGGGACGGCCGGTGACGGCCGCCGCGGATCCGCTGGCGGAGGCGCTGGCCACGACCGCGGAGATGGAGCGGTGAGCTGGCTCCTGGCGCTCGCCGTCGCGCTGTCCGCCGGTCAGGGCGGGCAGGCGGATTCGCTGATGACGGCGGCGCGCCGGGCGGCCGCGCAATGGATGGCGCACGAGTTCACGACCCTCGTGGCGAGCGGCGAGGCGGTGATGGTGCACCTGCCGGGCGCCGAGCCGTCGTCCCCGCTGCGACCGGCGCAGGCCGCGGAGCTGCTTCGGTCCTTCGCGGAGGGCGCCCGGGAGCTGGATCTGGTGGTGCTCGTGGTGCGCAACGTGGACCCGGACCGCGCCTACGTCGAGGCGCAGCGGGTCTACGAGGTGCGGGGCACCGACGTGCGCCACACCCAGACGCTGTACTTCGGGTTCCGGAGGGTGGGGGCGTCGTACCGGCTGGTGGAGGTGCGGGCCCTGCCGTGAGCAGCGACCGGTCGGTCGGTGGACCGGTCATCCGGCGGCCTGGAACCG
This sequence comes from Gemmatimonadales bacterium, assembly GCA_035623395.1. Classification (GTDB taxonomy): domain Bacteria; phylum Gemmatimonadota; class Gemmatimonadetes; order Gemmatimonadales; family JACORV01; genus Fen-1245. Next base: position 4,052 of record DASPTN010000109.1, read on the forward strand.
CCTGCAACCTGGCGCCTGGCAACTGCTCCGGCCTCCGACATCAGCTCCCTTGCATCTCCCCCGGGGCCCGGCTACGTTTTAGGTCTTGTTCCGAACCGACTTAGCGGATTCCGGGAGCGCGTTTGAAGGTTCGTACCAGCGTCAAGCCAATCTGTGAGCACTGCAGGGTCATCAAGCGCCGCGGCGTGATCCGGGTGATCTGCAAGCGTTCCCCCAAGCACAAGCAGCGGCAGGGTTAGCTCGTGGCACGCATAGCGGGCGTGGATCTTCCGCGCGACAAGCGCGTCGAGGTCGGCCTCACCGCGATCTTCGGCGTGGGGCGCTCGACCGCGACGTCGATCCTGGAGCGGACCGGCATCAGCCCGGCCACGCGGGTGCGCGACCTCAGTGACGCGGAGGTGTCGCGGCTCCGGCAGGTGATCGAGCGCGACCACAAGGTCGAGGGCGCGCTGCGGACCGAAGTCGCCATGAACATCAAGCGGCTGATGGACATCGGCTGCTACCGCGGGATCCGCCACCGGCGCGGCCTGCCGGTGCGCGGGCAGCGGACCCGCACCAACGCGCGGACCAAGAAGGGGCCGCGGCGGACCATCGCCGGGAAGAAGAAA
>DASPTN010000110.1:0-6451 GCA_035623395.1 Gemmatimonadales bacterium
CATCCAGCCCGCGACCGGGGAGATCCTCGCGATGGCGAGCGTGCGCCGCACGGCGGGGGAGGGCGGCGGGTTCGGCGACACGTTCGAGCCGGGCTCCACCGCCAAGGTGTTCACCGCGGCGGCGCTGCTGCGGGACGGGAAGGCGACCCCGGAGGACAAGGTGTACGTGGAGCACGGCGCCTATCGGCTCAACGGGCGCGTGATCCACGACGTCCACCCGTCCGACACCCTCACGCTCGCCGGGATCCTCAGGGTGTCGAGCAACATCGGCATGGCGAAGCTCGGCGCGCGCCTCTCGCCCGCCGAGCAGTTCGTGGCGCTTCGCGACTTCGGCTTCGGGACGCCGACCGGCGTGGAGCTGGCGGGCGAGTCACCGGGCCGGCTGCGCAACCCGCGCGCCTGGACCGCCGAGAGCCCGGCCAGCCTGGCGATGGGCTACGAGCTGGCGGTGTCGCCGCTGCAGCTCGCGGCGGCGTACGGCGTGCTGGCCAACCGCGGCGTGCTGCTGGAGCCGACCCTGGTGCGCTCGGTGCGCGACCGCGACGGGAACGCGGTGTTCACGGCCCGGCCGCGGCCGGTGCGACAGGTGGTGAGCGCGAGGGTGGCGTCCGAGCTCACGCAGATGCTGCGGGGCGTGGTGGAGGAGGGCACCGGGCGCGCGGCCGCCCTCGGCACGTACCAGGTGGCCGGCAAGACCGGCACGGCGCGGCGCGCGATCGGCGGCCGCTACCTGCCCGGCCACTACTGGGCGAGCTTCGTGGGCATCTTCCCGGCGCAGGATCCGCAGCTCGTGCTGGTGGTGAAGCTCGACGATCCGCAGGGCGCGTACTTCGCGGGCTCGACCGCGGCGCCGGTCGTCCGGACGATCCTGGAGGCGGCGCTCGCCACGCCCGGCGTCGCCCTCGACCGCGGACGGCTGGTGCGCCGCCGGCTCGCCGACACCAGCGGCGCGCCCGCGGCCGCCGAGGCGGCGCCCGGCACCAGCGTCGTGGTCCCGTGGCCGATGCCGCCGGAGGGCGGCGACACGGCGGCCCCGGTGCCCGTGCCGGACGTCGCCGGCAGCGACCTCCGCGCCGCGGCGCGCGCGCTGCACCGCAGCGGCTTCGAGGTGCGCGTCGAGGGCTGGGGCCGCGTGACGGGCACGACGCCGGCGGCGGGCACGCCCGCCCGGCCGGGGCGGGTCGTGGTGGTGCGCGCGGAGGCCGACCGTGCAGGCTGACGCGCTGCGCGCGCGCCTCGAGCGCGAGGACCTGCTGGTGCGCTGGCCGGCGGACGCGCCGGCCGTCATCCCTTCGGTCACCACCGACAGCCGGCGCGTCGAGCGCGGCGCGCTGTTCCTCGCCTACCGGGGCTCGACCTCCGACGCGCACGACCACGTGGCCTCGGCGGCGCGCGCCGGAGCCGCGTTCGCCCTGGTCGAGCGCCCGGTGCCCGAGGCGCCGATCCCGCAGGCGGTGGTGCGGGACGGCCGGCGCGGCGCGGCGGTGGCCGCCGCGGCGTTCTTCGGGAATCCCGGCGATGCCCTGGTGCTGCTCGCGGCGACCGGCACCAACGGCAAGACGACGACGGTGCACCTGCTGCGCCACCTGTTCGGCGACCGGGCCCCGGCCGGCTCCATCGGCACGCTCGGGGTGATCGACGGCCGCGGCCGGCCGCTGCCCGTGTCGGGCTCGCTCACCACGCCGGGCCCCGTCGAGCTGCAGCAGGCGCTGGCGCTGCTGCGCCACGGCGGGGTGCAGACCGTGGCGATGGAGGCCTCGTCGCACAGCCTCGACCAGGACCGCGTCGCGGGCCTGGCGTTCCGCGCCGCCGTGTTCACCAACCTCACGCGCGACCACCTCGACTACCACCGCGACGCCGAGAGCTACCTCGCGGCCAAGCTGAAGCTGGACCGGTACCTCGCGCCCGGCGGCTTCCAGGTGGTGAACGCGGCCGATCCGGCGTGGGCCGCGCTGCCGGCCCGCACGCAGCGGATCACCTTCGCCATCGGCGCGCCGGCCGACGTCCGCGCCGAGCACGTCGAGGGCGACCGCCTCGGGATGCGCTTCCGGCTCGTGGTGCGCGATGCCGCCGTGCCGGTCGCGCTCCCGCTGCTGGGCGGGTTCAACGTCGAGAACGCGCTCGCGGCCGCGGCCACCGCCATCGCGCTCGGCCGCGACCCCGCCGCGGTGGCGAAGAGCCTGGCGGCCGCGCCGCAGGTGCCGGGCCGGATGGAGCGGCTCACCGACCGCCCGTGCGTGGTGCTCCGCGACTACGCCCACACGCCCGACGCCCTCGAGCGCGCGCTCGCCGCGCTGCGGCCCCTCACCGACGGGCGGCTGATCGTCGTGTTCGGCGCCGGCGGCGACCGCGACAGGGGCAAGCGGCCGCTGATGGGCGCCGTCGCCGCCCGCGGCTCCGACCTCGCCGTCGTCACCTCGGACAACCCGCGCACCGAGGATCCGGACCGCATCATCCACGAGATCGAGGCCGGCATGGAGGGCACACCGCACCTGAGGATCGTGGACCGCAAGGCCGCCGTGCTCCGGGCGCTCGCCATCGCCAAGCCGGACGACGTGATCCTGCTGGCGGGGAAGGGGCACGAGACCTACCAGGTCGTGGGCGAGGCGCACGTGCCCATGGACGAGCGGGAGATCGTCGCGGCGGCCGTGGGCGCCGCGGCGGCCGGGAGCGTGCCGTGACCGCCTTCCCGTGGACCGCCAAGCACGTCACCGAGGCCCTCGGCATGCGGGTGGCCTCCTGGGACAACAGCTACGCGGGCGTCTCGACCGACACCCGGTCGCTCAAGGAGCGCGAGCTGTTCGTCGCGCTCAAGGGTGAGCGGTTCGACGGGCACGACTACCTCAGCGACGCCCGCATGGCCGGCGTCGGCGCGGTGGTGGTGCGCCACGACACGCCGCGCTGGCCCGGGTTCGACTGGTTCGAGGTGGACGACACCCTGGCCGCGCTCGGCGCGCTCGCCCGCCACCGCCGGGACGCGCTCGCCGCGCCGGTCGTCGCGATCACCGGCACGACCGGCAAGACCAGCACCAAGGAGCTGGCGGCCGCCGCGCTCGGCGCCAGGCTCCGCGTCCACAAGTCGGAGCGCAACCTCAACAACCTGGTCGGCGTGCCGCTGACGCTGCTCGCGGCGCCCATCGAGGCCGAGGCGGCGGTGGTCGAGTGCGGCGCCAGCGTCCCGGGCGAGATCCCCCGGCTGCGCGAGGTGGTGCGGCCCGACGTCGCGGTGGTCACCACCGTCGCCGAGGCGCACCTCGAGGGCTTCGGCGGCCTCGACGGCGTGTTCGCGGAGAAGCTGGCGCTGCTGGCCGGCGCCCCGACGGCGGTCGTGGGCACGGTGCCCGCGCGGCTGGCGGAGGCGGCGCGCGGGCTCGCCAGGAAGGTGGTCACGGCCGGCCTCGAGGCCGGCGCGGACTGGACCGCCGAGAACCTGACGCTGCTTCCCGACGGCCGCCCGCGCTTCACGGTGCGCGGCGTGACGGTCGAGCTGCCGCTGTTCGGCCGGCACATGGTGGCGAACGCGCTGGTCGCGCTGGCCGTGGCCGACGCGCTCGGCGTCCCGCTCGCCGAGGCGGCGGGCGCGCTGGCCGGCACGCGGCTCCCGGCCGGGCGCTCGGAGGTGCTCGAGCTGGGCGGCGCCACCGTCATCAACGACTGCTACAACGCCAATCCCTCGTCGTTCGCGGCCGCCCTGGACCTGCTGGCGGCGCTGCGCGGGGACCGGCGCGCCGTGGTGGTGGCGGGCACGATGCGGGAGCTGGGCGCCGCCTCGCGCGACCTGCACCGGGCGGTGGCCGAGCAGATCGTGGCCGCGAAGCCCGACGTGGTGGTCGCGGTCGGCGAATTCGCGCCGGCCTTCGAGTCGCTCAAGTCCCGGCTCAAGAAACAGGCGCTGGTCACGGGCGACACGCCCGAGGCCGCCGCCGGAGGCCTCAGGGAGCTGCTCCGGCCTGGCGACGTCGTGCTGCTCAAGGCCTCGCGCGGCGTGCAGCTCGAGCGCGTCATCCCCCTGCTGTGGCCGTCGGCCCCCCCGCCCCCCCCGCCCACCGGCGCGGGCGCGACGCACGAGGTGCCGGCGTGATCTACGAGCTGCTGTTCCCGTACGCGCACCAGTACTCGCTCGCGAACCTGCTCAGCTACATCTCGTTCCGCGCCGGCGCGGCCATCGCGACCGCGCTGCTGCTGGCCTTCGTCACCGGGCCGTGGGTGATCGCTCGGCTCCAGGCGCACAAGGTCGGCCAGATCGTCCGGACCGACGGGCCGGCCACCCACCTCGGCAAGCGCGGCACCCCCACCATGGGCGGCGTGATCATCCTGGTCGCCTCCGTGGTCTCCACCCTGCTGTGGGCCAAGCTCGACAACCGGTTCGTGATGATCGCGCTCGCGGCCACGGTGTGGATGGGCGGCATCGGCTTCGTGGACGACTGGCTCAAGGTCGTGCAGCGGCGCCCGCGGGGCCTGGTGGCGCGCTACAAGCTCGCCGGCCAGATCTCCTTCGGCCTCGCCCTCGGCGTCGTGCTCCTCGTCTTCCCGTGGTCCGGCACCGTGCTGCCGCCGTCGTCCACGACGGTGCCGTTCTTCAAGTACGTGTTCATCGTGCTCGAGCCGCCGCTGTACATCGCCTTCGTCACGTTCGTCGTGACCGCGTGGTCCAACGCGGTCAACCTCACCGACGGGCTCGACGGCCTGGCCACCGGGCTCTCGGCCATCGCGGCGTTGAGCTTCGCCGCGTTCGCGTACCTGTTCGGACGCACCGACGCGTCCGAGTACCTCAAGGTCTTCTACCTGCCCGGGGCCGGCGAGCTGGCGATCTTCTGCGCCAGCCTGATGGGCGGCTGCCTGGGGTTCCTGTGGTTCAACGCCCACCCGGCGAAGGTGTTCATGGGCGACACCGGGTCGCTCGCCATCGGCGGCGGCCTGGGCACCACGGCCATCCTGCTCAAGGCGGAGTTCCTGCTCGTGCTGGTGGGCGGCGTGTTCGTGGCCGAGGCCGTGTCCGTGGTGCTGCAGACCAGCGTGTTCCGCTACCGCCTGCGGCGCTACGGCCGGGTGTTCGCCGAGCAGCACCGGGTGTTCCGGATGGCGCCGCTGCATCACCACTTCGAGCAGCTCGGCTGGCACGAGACCACGGTCGTGACCCGCTTCTACATCCTGGGACTGATCTGCGCGCTGGTCGGGCTGGCGACGCTCAAGATCCGGTGATCTCGACCCACGGTGAGCGGAGTGCGGGCGGCGCGGTGATTCCCGCCGCGTGGCGGGGCGGCGAGGTCGCCGTGATCGGCCTGATGCGCAGCGGCCGCGCCGCGGCCGAGCTGCTGCTGCGGCACGGCGCCGCGGTCTACGCCTCCGACGCCGGCGACACGCCGGCCGTACGGGAGAACGCCGCCGCGCTCGAGGCGCTCGGCTGCCGGGTGGAGGTGGGCCGGCACGACCTCGGGCGCATCGGGCGCTGCCGTGCGGTGATCGCCTCGCCGGGCGTGCCGCCGGACGCGCCGGTCCTCGCCGCCGCCCGGGCGGCGGGTGTTCCCGTGCTGGCCGAGCTGGAGCTGGGGGCGCGGTTCCTCCCGTCCACCCGGCTCGCGGTCGTCACCGGCACGAAGGGCAAGTCCACCACCACCGCCTGCGTCGCCCACCTGCTCCGCGCGGCCGGCCTGAGCGACGCGGACGCCGCGGGCAACATCGGCAACCCCATCACCGCCGTCGCGCTCGCGGCGACGCCGCCCGCCTGGCTGGCGGTGGAGGCCAGCTCGTTCCAGCTCCACGACGCGCCCGGCCTGAAGCCGGCCGCCGGCGTGCTCACGAACCTCTCGCCCGACCATCTGGACCGCTACGGGACCGCCGAGGCGTACTACGCGGACAAGGCCCTCCTGTTCCGGAACGCGGGCCCGGACAGCCGCTGGGTCGTGAACGGCGACGACGCGGCCGCGCTCGCGATGGCCGCCGCGGCCGCGGGCCTGCGCGAGACGTTCTCGCTCCGCGAGCGCGCGGCGGCGGCCTTCTACGACCGCGCGGCCGGCTGGCTGGTGGTGCGGGGCACGCCGCTGCTGCGCCGCGCGGACCTCAAGCTCCTCGGCGATCACAACGTCGCCAACGCGCTCGCCGCCCTGTTGGCCGTGCCGCCGGCGACCGACCGCGGGACGCTGACGCGCGCGCTCGCGACCTTCCGCCCGCTGCCGCACCGCCTCGAGCCCGTGCGCGAGCTGGACGGCGTGCTGTGGATCAACGACTCCAAGGCCACCATCCTGAGCGCGGTCGAGGTCGCCCTCGCGAGCGTGCCGCGGCCGGTGGTGCTGCTGCTGGGCGGGCGGCCGAAGGTGGATTCGTTCGCGCCGCTGGCGCCCCGCCTGGGCGGCGTGCGCGCGGTGGTGGCGTACGGCGAGGCGGCGCCCCTGATCGAGCGCGACCTCGGGGGCGCCGCGCGGATGGTGCGGGGCGGCGACTTCCGCGACGT
>DASPTN010000111.1:0-63233 GCA_035623395.1 Gemmatimonadales bacterium
CCGGCCTCGACCTCGTAGTCGAGCGGGCACTTCTCGCCCGCGACCGTGACGGCCGAAGGGAGGGCCTCGAGGCCGCGGCGCGTCTCCGCCGGCACGAAATCGTCGGCACTGAGCGCGAGGTCGGCCGCCAGGAAGTCTTCGAACCGGCCGAGGGGTGACAGCCGCCGTCCGAGGGCGGCGCGCACCACCGAACCGTCGACGCCGCCAAGCGTGCCGCCCGAGCGCCGCCACAACTCCCCCAGGCGGTCGAGGGTGTGCCGCAGCGCCCGGGCATGCCGGTGGTGGGCGACGCCTGTCATCAGCGCCTCGACCAGCGCCGCGCGCGCCGCTCCCGCGAGGTCCTCAGGGATGCGCTCGAGCGGCTCGACGTCCCGCTCGAGATCGAAGCCGTGGTAGGTGCGGCGACGCACCGCCACCAGTGGCAGCCGCCGGTGCCGCGGGTCGTACTGCACCTCGGGAGCCAGGATGCGGGCGTAGTTCCGCATCAGGTCGTAGGGTAGCTGGGTCCCCTCGATGGCCGCGCGGGGCACGCCGAACCGGTCGGCGAAGTACCGGATCGCGCCGGCCACGCCGCCCCACGCTCCGCACACGGAGCCGCGCGAGACGCGGACCGGCTCGCCGGACGCCGTCTCCTCGTCGATCACCAGGTCGAAGGGCATGATGCGCGCGACCAGGTCCTGGAAGCGCCGCAGCGTCCGTTCGTCGCCGTGGCGCATGGTCGCTGGCAGCGGCATCTCGAGCGCCCGGTACACCGACGCCACGCCGAGGGCCGCGTCCTCCACGGCCTTCACCAGCACGCCACGGCGGTCGGCCCACTCGGTGAGCGAATCGGCGAAGACGTGCCGCGCGAGCCCGTACACCTCGCTCACCGTCGCGTGCTGATTGACCGCCTCCGCGAAGACGTTGTACACGGACAGGTGATCGGAGCCCGGGACGATGAGCCCGCGGAGCATGCGCTCCTCGCGGGTCATCCGGTGCAGGGACTCGACCCCGGAGCAAGCCGCCACGACGGGGACGAGGTCGGCGTCGGCGTGCAGCAGCAGCTCCGCCCACGGCCGCTCGACGGGAAGGGCCTCGACCTCGGCGCCGTAGACCGTGAGCCGGCCATCGGCGACGATTCCGCGGCTCTCGAGTCGCCGGAGCGCGGCCGCGTACGCCGTCCGATCCAGCGTCACCGGCAGCTCGAGATCCGCGGCGTTCACGCCGAGGGCCGCGCAGGTCATCGCCACCCGCTCGACGTCGCCGGCCAGCTGGAATTCCGGGGGCCCCGGGGCGAGACGGTCGAAGGCCAGGTCCCGATCGCTGAGGATCCACACCTCGCCGCCGCGCACGCGGCCGTGGACGCGGCCAGCCATCTGGAGGAGGTCGTTCGCGGCGAGCGGCATGCGGGTCAGCACGTTCCGTCCGCGCTCCACGACGTTCTGGTACCGCGCGTCGAGGATCACCACCGTGTCGAGCCCGGCGATGTTCAGGGCCGATTGGCCCGCGGCCGTCATCGCCAGCAGGTACGGCTTCCGCGCCTTCCCTTCGAGAAACGGCCGGATCACGCGGATCGGCTCGCCGCCGTGGTAAAAGGCCGTGGTGAGCGCGGGCCACTGGGCTCCCACGGCCTCGGCCACCGCCTCCACTTCCGCCCTCGTGGGCACGAACACCGCGACACCCCGGCGCTCCCGCACCACCCGGCGCAGGAAGCGCGGATCCAGGAAGTCCTCCATCGACGACGGCAGCACGCGCACGCGCGCGGAGCGCGCGGTGTCGAAGGCGCGCGTCTCGATCACCTGCGCCGACCCGAGGTAGCGCGCGTAGAAAGCAGGGTCCACCGTCGCCGAGAGCCAGATGAACCTGCACCCGGCCCGCTTGCCCAGCGCCAGGCACAGCTCCAGCTCGGCCGAGGTCTGGTGGATCTCGTCCACCACCAGCACGTCGGCGCCGGTGATGACGCCGGCCTGGAACCAGCGACGGGCGATGCCGGTGGTGACGATGACGACGTTCCAGGACGGGGTCTCCGGCGTGGCCTCGCGCTCGCGATTGACGACGCCGACCCGGAGCGGGACGCCGAGGATCGTCTGAGCGATTCGCCGGATGCCGAGCGTCTTGCCCGTGCCGGTGCCCGCGACGACGCCGAAGCCCCTGCCGCCCGCCGCCAACGCCTGGATCTCCGCGCCGTGCTCAGCGTCGAGCACGGTCAGGACGTCCAGGCCCATCGCCAGCTCGATCGTCTCGCACGCCGCACGGGTCGGTGCGATGACGACCACGCGGCCGGTGGGCGGCCTCGCGGCGTGGAAGGCTTGGCGATCTGGTGGGAGGTAGTGGTCTCTGCTCGGGTGCACCGGCCTCAGTCACCCAGGCAGACGCCAAGCTCGCGCGCCGTGGACACCGTGTCGGAGTCCAGGGGAACGATCTTGGGGTGTGCCAGGGCGTCCTTGAGTGGCACGTAGCCGACGGTGGGCGGCAGGTACGCCACCATCACACCGAACACCTTGTTCGCGACGCAGCGCACCGCGGCGGCTCCGAAGCGCAGTGCCAGGAGCCGATCGAACGTGGTCGGTGTGCCGCCGCGCTGCAGGTGGCCCAGCGTCAGGGACCGGGTCTCCTTCCCGGTGCGCTGCTCGATCTCCCGCGCCACGACCTCGCCGATCCCGCCGAGCCGCTCCATCCCTCCGCCCAGCGAGGCCGGCCCCTTGAGGGCTCGCGACCCGCCCTTGGGAAGCGCGCCCTCCGCGACGACCACGACGCTGAAGTTCCTGCCCCGAGCCTCGCGCTCCTTGATCTTCCGGCACACGCTGTCGATGTCGAACGGAATCTCCGGAATCAGTATCACGTCGGCGCTCCCGGACACGCCCGAGTGCAGCGCGATCCAGCCGGCGTACCTCCCCATCACCTCCACGACCATCACGCGGCTGTGGCTCTCCGCCGTCGAGTGCACCTTGTCGAGTGCGTCGGTCGCGGTCGAGACGGCCGTGTCGAACCCGAAGGTGGCCTGCGTCCCGCCGACGTCGTTGTCGATCGTCTTCGGGACGCCGACCACCGGCAGGCCCTTCTCGTAGAGCTGCTGTGCGATGTTGAGGCTGCCGTCCCCCCCGATCGTGATCAGGGCGTCGAAGCCGTGCGCCCGGAACGCCGCCAGCAGCTCGTCGGAGCGGTCGGTTTCCTTGACCGTCCCGTCCGGCTGGCGCACGGGGTACTTGAACGGACTGTCGCGATTGGTCGTGCCGAGGATGGTTCCGCCGACGTGGGTGATCCCGCGGACCTCGTCGGGGCCGAGGGCCACGACCCGATCCTGGCCCAGCAGGCCGCCGAAGCCCCGCTGGATCCCGTACACAGCCCAGCCGCGGTGCACGGCCGACAGCACCGCACCGCGAATGACCGCGTTGAGCCCCGGGGCGTCTCCGCCGCCGGTCGAGAGCGCTATGCGCACTGCCGGATCAGCTCCAGGACCTCGCCAGGCTCCGCATGTCGGTTCAGCGCCTTCTTCGAGAAGACGAGCTTGCCGTCCACCGTCACCTCGAACACGCCGCCGGACGATGGCATCATCACCACCTCGGCACCCGGGACGCTACGACGAATCTCGGCCGCCAGACCGGCGGCCCGGGACTCGTAGTGTCAAACGACGCAGTATTCGATGCTGATCTTCACCCGACCTCCTTGGGAACGCCGCGACAGACTGTAGCACGCAGCGTGCCTCCGCGACAGGCCGCTGCTTGACGTCGGCGGTCGGACATCATACCGTGGGCACGCTCCGAGGCCGCGATTGTGGCCTGCGCATCCGGCACGTCTGCAGGCTGCCGGCGCGCCGGCAGCAGTGACTGATTGGTCAGTCAGTACGATTGCTCCTTGGGAGACACCACCTTGAGCGACGAGCAGGTAGCCAGGCACTCGCCGAGCGGCGAGCAGTTCCTGAGGGTCGGCGTCGATCTGCTGGCCCTCGCGGCACTCGTCCTCGTGATCGTCCGCGGGGACTTCCCGCACCCCTTCCCCGTCTTCGAGTACGTGTTCCTGGTCGGGTTCGCGGCTGCGACACGAAGGTACGGACTGGCGCTGCCCGGCAGGGGATTCTCGTCGTTCGTCCTCGGCGTGGTGCTGTTCGCCATCCTGCACCGCGGCTGGGGCTGGGGCGTCCTGGTCTCGCCCCTCGGCATGCTGGCGGGCGACCTGCCGCTGCGCCGGCTGCGGCTTCGCGCCGCCATCGCCAACGCGAGCCATCTCACCTTCGGCGCGGCGGTGGTGGGCTTCGTCTACCAGCGCCTAGGGGGCGCCTTCGGAACGGGGGCGCTCACCGCGCCCAACGTGCTGCCGCTCGTGTTCCTGCTCGTGGGGCTTCCCCTGGTCGTCAACGGCACGTTCTACGCCGAGCTGACGTTGTCGGAGAGCCTGGCGTGGGTGGACGCGCGCCTGACGCTGCGTTGGGAATCGGTCGTGTACGTCCTGAGCGCGGCATTCGCGCTGGCGTGGATCGAGGTCGTGACGGCGGACATCCCGGCTTCACTCGCCGTGGGCGTGTGCCTCGTCGTCGTCGGGCTCCTGGTGCTGGCCCACTGGATCGTGCACAAGGGGATCCGTGCCGATGAGCTCGGCCTGGTCGAGCGGCTCTCGCGAGCGATCGCGAGCGACGTCAATCTCGAGCGGAGCTTCGCGACCATTCTGGGCCTCACGCGACGCCTGGTGCCCTGGGATCAGATGGGCGTGGCGCGGTGGGACGCCGAGCGCCAGGAGCTGGTGCAGGTCGTGGACACGTCGCCGGAGCGCGCGCCCGGGTACCGAGCTCCGGGCGACCGCGGCCTGGTGGGCGAGGCGTTCACGCGCCGCAAGCCGGTCGTCACGGCCGGAAACGGGCACCAGCAGGCGGGCGGCGCCGGCAACGGCGCTTCCGAGATCCTCATCCCCCTGTACCAGGGCGAGGCGCTGGTCGGCGCCTGGAGCATCCGACACGCCGACGCCGCGATGTACCGCCCCGCCGACGCGGACATCTTGAACCTCGTGGCTCCCCAGCTGGCGCTCGCTCTCGCGGTCCACGGGGTTCTGGAGCCTCTGGTCGAATCCTCGCAGCAGACGGCCGGCTACGTCGAGCACGTGACGGCCACCAGCGAGGAGATTCACGCCAGCTCGGAAGAGGTGGCCGCCGCCGCGCACGGGGCCGAGGGTGGCGCCGCCAACGCGACGGAGCACGTAGCGCGGGCCGAGGCGGCGATGGTGGACCTGCGCGCAGCGGCCCACGACGCCGCCCTGGCGGGCGAGGAGACCCACCGGTCGGCGCAGGAGATGGAGCGGGCCGCCCAGGCGGTGCGGACGGCCACCGCCGCCACGAAGGCCAACCTGGAGCGCATCGGCAGCACCGTCGAGCAGAGCGTCGCGGAGGTCGGCCGGCTCCGGGAGGCTTCCGAGCAAGTGGTGCGGTTCGCCGAGACCATCGGCGCCATCGCGAGCCAGACCAACATGCTGGCGCTCAACGCCACGATCGAGGCGGCGCGTGCCGGTCAGCACGGAGCCGGATTCGCGGTCGTCGCCGACGAGGTGCGCCGGCTCGCCGAGGAGAGCGCCAAGGAGGCGAAGCAGGCCGGCCAGACGACCGGCGAGACCCGCCGGGTCATCGACCGAGCGGCTCAGCTGCTGGAGCAGATGCGCCGCGAGATCGGGGACGTCGCGGCGGCCGCGAGCCGCTGGATCGCGGAGCTGGAGGGCATCGTCCGAGCGGCCGAGACGCTCGCCCACCTCTCGAGCCGGATGGTGGAGTTTCCGCGGCGCAATGCCGAGCGGACGGCCGAAATGCAAGCGGTGTTGTCGGAGGTGAAGGCGGCCGCCGCGGCGTCCGCCAGCGAGGCCAAAGTGGTGGCGGCCGCCGCGGCCGAGCAGCTCAAGGCCATCGAGGACCTGTCGCAGAGCGCCCTGGAGCTGTCGGCGAGCGCCGAACGCCTCGCCGCGGCGACCCGTTTCGTCCAGGGATAAGGCGCCCGGGGCTCGGGGTTGCGCATCCCCAGCCGACGCGCCAAGATTGTCGGGACTCCGGCGGCCGCCAGACCCCTCGTTCCCAAGGTCGAGGCCGTGGCGACCGCGTTCGTCGTTCCTCGGAGCGACGTCGAAGGTCTTCGCTGCAGAGGCGCCCCGCGCGCCAACCGCCTTCGTTCGTCGCCCACGCTGAGTCTCGGGGCACTCTTGGGCTCGCGCACGTGCGAGCGCCCGGCGCGGCCCGGACAAACTTCCGCTAGGAGACGCATCATGGGTAAGCGAGTTCTGTTGGCCGCAGGGGCGTTGGCCACGTTGGTGCCGACGTTGCTGCTCGCGCAGCAACGCCCGGCGCAGCCGCCACCGGCCCAGCCCGCCAAGCCTCCAGCTCAGCAGCCGGCTCAGCGGCCCGCGGCGGCCCCGGCTCAGCACCCGGCTCCCGCACCGGCAGCGATGCCCGCCATGCCCGCTGCGCATCGTGAAGGCAGCTGGGAACTGAGCGCCGGTGCCGGCGTTCTGTACTTCGACAAGAAGCTGGCTGGCAACAACCAGGTCGTGCCCGGCGGTGCGCTGCGTCTCGGCTATCACTTCAACAAGAGCTGGGACCTCAGCGTCGGGTCGGGGATCGGGTTCAATTCCTCGCCGTCGGTCACCTACATCCAGCCGTTCGCGGCGCTCACCTGGACGCCGGACATCAACCGGAAGACCAGCCCGTTCCTCACGTTCGGCGGCGAGGGTACCTACGCCAGCTTCACCGGCGGGCACTTCACCGCCCAGTACGGCGGGCACGTCGGCGTCGGCCTGCGCCACATGATCGGTGAAGCCGTGGCGCTCCGCATCGAGGGCCGGGTCGGGTACGAGAACTTCAAGGAGTCGGCCATCGGCTCCATCCCGACCGGCACGGCCACCGTCGGCCTGTCGTGGTTCCTCGGCGGCCGCAAGGTCCTGACCCGCATCAGCGTCACGCCGGCCACCGCCACGCTGACGTCGCTCGGGCAGACCCAGCAGCTCGCGGCCCGCGCGCTCGATCAGAAGAACAACCCGATGACCGGAAAGGTCATCCGCTGGACGAGCAACAACCCGGCGGTGACCGTTTCGCCCACCGGCGTGGTGACGGCGGTGCGTGACGGCGCCGCGACCATCAGCGCCACCAGCGAAGGCGTGACGGGGACGACGAACGTCACCGTCGCCCGCACGGCCGCGTCCGTGGCCGTTGCGCCGGCCATGGCCACTCTCAACGCGATCGGCGCCACTCAGGCGTTCTCGGCGACCGCGCGCGATGCGAACAACAATCCGCTCGCCGCACCGGCGTTCACCTGGGCGAGCAGCGACACCAAGGTGGCGACGGTGGATGCGGCCGGCGTCGTTACGGCCGTGGCCAACGGGACGGCCCGGATCACGGCGACCACCGGCGGCAAGAGCGGCTCGGTGAACGTCACGGTCGCGCAGACGACCGCTTCGGTCGTCGTGACGCCGGCGACGTCCCAGATTTCGGCCGCGGGCGCGACGGCGCAGCTGTCGGCCCAAGCGCTGGATGGAAACGGTCGGCCGATTGCGGCCAGGACCTTCACCTGGACCAGTGACGCGGCGGCCGTCGCCACCGTGAGCCCGACCGGGTTGGCCACCGGCGTGGCGAACGGCGCGGCTCACGTCACCGCCAGCGTGGACGGCAAGAGCGGGAGCGCGACGGTCACCGTCGTCATCGCGCCGAAGGGTGCTCCGCCGGTCGAGCTGCCGACGCTGCCCGCCGTGGGCGCCGCCAGCCTGGTCCTCAAGAACGTCACCTTCCGTCCGAACCGCGCGGTGCTGCTGCCCGCGGCGATGGCGGACCTCGACAAGATCGCGATTGCGATCCAGGCCGTCGCCAACTCCAAGTGGGAGGTGGCCGGCTACACCAGCAGCGTCGGCACCGCGGCGCACAACCTGCGGCTCTCGCAGCAGCGGGCCAATGCGGTGAAGACCTACCTGGTGAGCAAGGGCGTCGCCGCCTCCGCGTTGACCGCGGTCGGCTACGGCGCGCAGCACCCGGTGGCCACGAACAAGACCGCCGCGGGCCGTGCGCAGAACATGCGCGTCGAGATCAAGCGGCTGCAGTAGCCCGCAGCCCGTAGCTTCTCAACCGACGAGCCCCGTCCCGGAGCATCGGGACGGGGCTCGTCGCCTGCGATCCAACGCCGGAGTGGTCCGCCCGCAGCTACCCGCTTACCTTCGACTCCCATCCCGGCCGAACGAACCGGAGACCTCGGGGCCGCCTCTGCGGAACTCGCCGGCCATGCGCCGCGCCGCCCTCATCGCCTGCCTGGCACTCGCCGCGGCCGCTTCCGCCGAGGCGCAGCGCCCGGTCGTGCCCACGCCCGCATCCGTGCTCGGGTTCCAGCCCGGCACCGACCGCCGGCTCGTGGACTGGGACCCGATCGTGTCCTACTTCCGGGCGCTCCAGGAGACGAGCGACCGGGTGGTCGTCCACGAGATCGGTCGCACGACCAACGGCGCCCCGTTCATCGTGGCGTTCATCTCGAGTCCCGCCAACCTCGCCCGGCTCGGCGCGCTCGGCGTCATCCAGCGGCAGCTCGCCGACCCGAGGCTGGTTCACGACCCGGACGGCGCCGGGCGCCTGATTCGACGTGGACGCGTCTTCGTGCTGGTCACCGCGGGCATTCACTCCACCGAAGTCGGCGGCTGGTTCACGCCGCTGGAGATCGCGTACCGGCTGGCGACGGGCACGTCCTCGGAGATCCGGACGATTCTCGACCGGACGGTGGTCCTGCTGGTCCCGTCGCTCAATCCGGACGGCGTGCCGATCGTCTCGCGGTGGTACGCCCAGACGCTCGGCACGGCGGCGGAGGGCACGAGCCCGCCGGAGCTCTACAACCGCTATGCGGGGCACGACGACAACCGCGACTGGTACGCGTTCACGCAGGTCGAGACTCGGCTCGTGGTGGACAGCCTCTACGACGTGTGGCACCCGCAGGTGACGCTGGACCTGCACCAGCAGGGGCCGGACGGCTCACGGATCTTCATTCCGCCCTATCTCGATCCCGTCGAGCCCAACGTCGATCCGTTGCTGGTCGCCGGAGACAACGCGCTGGGGCTCGCCATCGCGTGGCGCATGACGGCGGATGGCTTCACCGGTGTCGCCGTCAATTCGCTCTACGATGCCTGGTCCCCGGGGAGAGCCTTCGAGCACTACCACGGGGCCGCGCGCATCCTCACCGAGACCGCGAGCGCGAACCTGGCCAGTCCGGTTACCGTGCCGCCGGACAGCCTGCGGCCGGCCCCCGGCCTCGATCCGCGCGTGGCCAGCTGGAACTTCGTCGCCCCCTGGCCCGGCGGCAGGTGGGGCATGGGCGACATCGTGCGCTATCAGACCGCCAGCGCAATGGCGCTGCTGGGCGAGGTGGCGACCTTCCGTCAGCGGTGGCTGCGCGACGCGGTCCAGGTGGCGGATCACGCGGTGCACGGCTGGAGCGGCTGGCCGTACGCCTACGTGATTCCGGCGGCCGGCCAGAACCCCGTCGCGCTCGGCACGCTGCTCGAGATCTTCCGCCACGCCCAGGTGGAGGTGCGCGCCGCACGGGCAGCCTTCAGCCTCGGCCGGGAGCGGTTCTTCCCTGGGACCTACGTGGTCGTGCTCCGCCAGCCATATGCCGCCTTCGCCAAGGCCGTGCTGGAGAGGCAGTCGTACCCCGATCTGCGCGAATACCCCGGAGGTCCCCCGCGGCGGCCGTACGACGTGACGGCGCACAGCCTCTCGCTGCTGCTGGGTGTGCGGACCCTCGCGGTCGCCGAATCGCTGCCCGTCCCGCTGTCGGCGCCGATCGCTGCGGAGGCCCCCGCTCTCGTCGCGCCGGGTCTGTCGACCGACCCCTCCGCTCCGCGGCCGAACGGCGCTTCGCCCCGGATCGCGATCTACCGCTCCTATGCGGCGCCGGAGGACGAAGGCTGGACCCGGTGGGTGCTGGATACGTGGAGGATCCCGTACCAGTCGATCGCGGATTCCGAGGTCCGGGCGGGTCGGCTCGCGGAACGCTTCGACGCCCTCATCTTGCCGAGCCAGGAGCCGGCGGCCCTGCTGAGCGGCCTTCCCGCCGACCGCTATCCCGGCAACCTGGCTGGCGGAGTCGGGCCCACGGGCGTGCAGGCGCTCCGCGACTTCGTCGACGGCGGTGGCACCGTCATCGCGCTCAACCAGAGCTGCGGCTTCGCCATCGGCGCGTTGGATCTTCCGGTAACGGACCTGCTGCTCGACGTGCCCCCCACCGACTTCTATGGTCCGGGGAGCATCCTGCGGCTGGTGCTCGACCCCGACGATCCGCTTGCGGCGGGGATGCCGAATCAGACGATCGCGTGGTTCGAGGGAGGTCCGGCGTTCGAGGTGCGCGATCCCTTGCGAGTCCGCGTGGTCGCCCGATACCCCGACGATCCGGCGGACGTCCTGCTGTCGGGCTGGCTCCTCGGGGCGCCGAGGCTTGCGGGGAAGGCGGCGATGGTCGAGGTACGGCGCGGACGGGGACGCGTGATCCTGTTCGGCTTCCGGCCCCAGTACCGGGGCCAGAGCCTGGCAACCTATCCGCTGCTGTTCAACGCCCTGAGGAGCGCGGCGCGCTGAGCGCCGCTACAGAGCGGCCACCGCGCGCTTCAGTGCGGCGAGCGCCTGCTCGTTGAGGCAGTAGCAGACCCGCGGAGGCTCGACTTCGCCGACGATCAGCCCCGCGTTCCGCAGGACCTTCAGGTGCTGCGAAACCGTGGACTGGGCGAGTGGAAGCTGGTCGACGATGTCGCCGCACGTGCAGCGGCCACGCTGCGCCGCGAGATAGCGGACGATCGCCAGCCGGGCCGGGTGGCCGAGCGCCTTGCACTGCCTGGCGAGGCGCACACCGGAGTCGAAGCTGGTGCCTGCCACTGCCCCTCCCCGCTCAGGAGATCCCTGCCGGTGCCGGCTCCGGCTCCCAGGCGGTGATGTAGCCCGCGAGCGCCGACGCCGCCACCGTGTACGGCGACGCAAGGTAGAGCTGGCCGGGGCCGGAGCGTCCCGGGAAGTTGCGATTGATCGCCGAGATCGTCACCTCGCCCTTCGATCGGGACACACCGGGGCCGGCGTTGATGCATGCCCCGCACGACGGCTCGATGAACGTGGCACCGACCTGCGCGAAGATGCGATCGTAGCCCCGCGCCTGACAGTACCTGAAGACCTCCTGCGAGCCGCACTGGATGAAGCACCGCACCCCCGGCGCCACCCGGCGCCCCTGGGCGGCGGCTTCGCCGAAGACGCGCGCGTACATGTCCATGTCCTCGCGCTTGCCGGCCGTGCACGACCCGGCGTACGCGATGTCGACCTTCACCCGCTCGCCGAGCTCGGCGATCTCGCGCCCGTTGCCCGGATCGCCTGGGAGCGCGATCATCGGCTTCAGCGCCGACGCGTCGATCTCGATGTCCCGCACGTACTCGGCCCCGGGGTCGGAGAACAGCCCGGCGCAGAGTCGCTCGGCGTCGGCCGGCGCCAGCCCACGCTGCTCGACGAGAAAGCCCACGGTCCGCTGGTCGGGCGCGATGATTCCGGTGAACGCACCGACTTCCGCCGCCATGTTCGTCATGGTGGCGCGCTCGTCTACGCTGAGTGCCTCGACGGCCTCGCCGCAGTACTCGACCACCTGCCCGATGGCGTCCCCGTTCTTCACGTACGGGTGGCGCAGCAGCTGCAGCATGATGTCCTTCGCGGTGATGCCGTCGGGCTTCCGGCCGCGAACCACGACCCGGAAGGACGGCGGAACCTGGACCCGGACGTCGCGGGTGATCCAGCTGTTGAAGACCGCCGTGGTCCCGACCCCGAAGGCGACGCAGCCCACCGCCCCGGCATGGGGCGTGTGGGAGTCGCTGCCGATGATGACCTGTCCCGGCAGGGCGTGCGCTTCCAAGATCTTCGAATGACAGATCGCCTCGGAGCCGAGGCGGCCGAGCCCGAGCTCGCCGTAGAGCTTTACGCCCTTCGCGGCGGCGAACTGCCGCTGCTTGACCTCCAGCTGGCTCGCCACGTCCAGCAGGCCCTCCGCGATCCGCTCCGGAGTCATGGCGTCACGCAGGAACGTCAGGTGGTCGCGGAAGAAGAAGATGGACGCCGGATCGTTCAGCGGCTCGTCGGGGCCGAGCAGCTGCTCGAAGAAGATCGCGGCCATCGGGGTCACGTACTCGTGACTGAAGCGCACATCGGTGACGACGAAGCCCTCGTCGCCCGGCGCGACCGCCGGGACGCCGGTCCGCCCGGCTGCGGCATCCACCACCCAATGCCGCGCGAAGATCTTCTCCGCGATCGTCATCGGCCGGGGCGACGTGGTCACGGTCGGCACGCGCACGGCGCCCTGCAGCCGCGCCACATTGTAGTTGAACAGGCCGCCGAACTCGATGATGTCCCGGGTGATCCGCCCTTCACCCGCCGTGAACAGCGATAGCGGGATGGCCTCCCCGCGGCGCACGCGCTCGAGGACCGAGAAGTCCGTGGTCGTCAGGATCCCGAGGTTCTGGCAGTTCTCGTGGTAGATCCGCTCGATGCTCTCGCCGGCGACCAGCTGGATCCCGGCGCGCAGCTCCGCATAGGGCGACTGCTCGCGCGACGAGCCCTTGCCGCGGCGCTTGCCGGCCGCCGAGGCCACGAAGCCGCCGCGCTTGACCGAGCCTCGGGTGATGGGGAACTGGTCGCCCGCCTTGAGACCGAGGTAGGGGAACTCGCCCAGCGTGTCGTCGAAGTAGTAGCAGATGTAGGCGGGGGTGATCTCGTCGGTCGAGACGTTGTCGCGGAGCTTCACGCCGGGCTGCCAGTCGAGGTCCTGGCCTGCGAGCTGGCGCGCGATCAGCTCCGGATCCTCCGTCAGGTAGAGGACACGTCCGGAGAGCCGGACCTGCTCCGGCCGGCGCGTCACGCGACGCGCGAGCAACGATGTGGGCATGATCGAAAGATCGACCGCAGTCGCACGGCGGGCAAGGATTGCCGCCGGGCACGACGGCCTGGTACACTGCCCCGCGTGCGCCGCGCGATCGTGCTCCTCGGATGCCTGCTCGTGGCGAGCTCGCCGGCCGCGGCCCAGCAGCGGCCGCGCCTCGAGCATGTCGACGACGCCGTGCTGCGGTCGCCGCGCCTGGTCGAAAGCTCGGGGGTGACGACCAGCACCCGTCGAGCCGGAGTGCTGTGGACGCACAACGACAGCGGGGACGAGCCGCGGCTCTATGCCACCGATTCCGCCGGCGACGATCTGGGCTCACTGCTGGTCACCGGAGCCCGCAACGTGGACTGGGAAGACCTGGGCGCCGGGCCGTGCCCGGGCGTCGCCGCCCGGTGCCTGTTCCCCGCCGACATCGGAGACAACCTCCACTCGCGGCGGGAGATCGTGGTTTACCGCCTCCCCGAGCCCGAGCCGCCCAACGGCGCCGCGGACACGCTGCGATCGGTGTCGGTGGAGTCCGCTCTCGTGCTGCGTTATCCCGACCACCCCCATGACGCCGAGGCCATCGTCGTCGATCCGGCGGCGCGCATGTTCATCATCACGAAGGAGGCGTTCGGCCGACCCCGGGTGTACCGGGTGCCCCCGAGGGCGGCGCCCCAGCGCCCGGGCGATGTGGATACGCTGCGGTTCGTGGGCCTGCTGGACATCGCGCCGAACCTGCTGCTGCTCCGCGTCGTCACCGGGGCCGCCGTATCCCCCGACGGCGTGACGCTAGCGGTGCGCACCTACTCCTCCCTCCACTTTTTCCGTCTGCGGGGCGACTCCCTCCCGACGCCGCTGACGCCTGCGCGCGGCCTCATGATTCCCTTCGTCGAGCCGCAGGGAGAAGGCGTGGCGTTCGTTGCCCCCGACCTGCTGGTTCTGACCTCGGAGCGAGGGAACGCGGCCTTCGGTACCGTTGCCAGAGTGCGTGTGATCGGGCTGCCCGAGACGTCACCGGGGCCCTAGCCTGGCGTGGGACGGACTTGTAACTTTGGCGGCCGTTTGAGTCGGACGCCGCAACCTCCCCGGAGGCGAGCCTGACCCTTCCCACCTCGCATCGTGTCCCTGTTTCCTGGCTGCTCCAGTACGGCTGCCCTGCCATCAGGTATCGCACCCTCACGGAGATCGTGGGGAGTCCGGATCCGGCCCAGCTGGAGGCGCTGAGGCCAGAGCTGGAGGCGTACGGGCCCGCTCGCCAGGTCGTCAAGAAACAGAAGGACACCGGAATCTGGGGAGGCAATCTCCTCGGCGTATCGCCCAACAAGGCTGCCGGGATCAAGGACGTTGGCACCATCCACCAGTACCGCCGGCTCGTGGAGCTTTGCTGGACCCAGGAAAGCCGGCCCCTCAAGCTCGCAGGTCGCCTGTTGTACCGGATCCTCTCGCGCGACAACGACCCAAAGCTGCTGTTCGAGTATCAGAAGTTCGGTGCCGCCGAGGCCGGCGTCGAGCCCTGGATCAGAGAGATCATCCGGGAGGCCGCCGCGGCGGCGCTGGCGCAAGCGGGCCAGGGCGACGACCCGAGAGTCCGCGGCGCTGCTCACCGGATCGCGAACGCGGTGTCGCAGTTTCTCCGGGGCGAGGCGGTCGAGGAACCCCTGGTCAAGACGTCCCAGGGGTGGGTGCTCAAACCGGGGACCTACCCGCCCACGCTCTTCTCCGTCGCCTTGCTCGCGATGCTCCCGGCGGTGCAACGCGAGCGCGCCGGCCTCGTCGAGCGGTTGGGCACGTACCTGGCGCAGCCGGCCACCAAGAAGAGCTTCGGCGTGGCCTGCGGCAAGAAGGTCCTCAAGCCGACGTTCGTCCTGCTCGGCGATCCGCTGAAGGTCTCCGCCTCCGGCCAGCCGGACGATCTGCCTTTCGCGCTCTACTGGATGGAGATCCTAGCGCGCCTCGGCGTCCTTCAGCGCTCTGCGAGCGCCGCCCGGGCATGGGCACGGCTGCTCAAGGACTGCGACGAGCAGGGGGTGTGGAGCCCCAAGAACCTGCGCACCATCCCTCGGCGGACCTCGCCGTGGTCCTACCACGCGTTCCCGCTCCAGGCTGACGCCCGGAGCCCCGAGAGTCGACAGGCCGACGTCACGTTCCGCATGGCCTTGATCGCGCGCCTGGCGGGCTGGGAGGTCGCCCGCGCGTAACGGGGCGACCGGACGATGCGTGTTGACTGACCGCTAGGTAGTAGCTATTGCTACTACTGTGGATGAGCTTCTCCGCTTTGGCTTCACACCGACGGAAAGCAGAGTCTACGTCGCTCTGCTTCGCCACTCCCCAGCCACCGGCTACGCCGTCGCCCGTGAGGCCGCCCTGGCCCGCGCGAACACGTACGGCGCGCTCGAGAGCATGGCCGCGAGGGGCTTCGTGACGCGGCTCCCCGGCAGCCCGGCGCGCTGGGTGGCCGAGGATCCGGACACGCTCCTGGGGCGCTTGGGGCGCGAAACCCAGCAGCAACTTCAGCGCCTGGCGCAGCAGCTGTCCGCCGTGGAGCGACGGAGCGCCCAACCGGGGCCGGCGGCCGTCGAGCTGCTCGCGGAACGCTCGGCGGTGCTCGACCGCGTGGCGGAATGGGCACGCGGCGCCCGCGAGGAGCTGCTCGCGGTCGTCGGTCCGTGGGCGTCCGATGTGTATCAGGACTTCGTCCGGGCTCGCGGCGCGCGCACCGCCGTGCGGCTGCTATCGCTGGGTGAGCCCGCCCCCGAGGGCGCGCTGGTGCGAGCCGTGTCCCCGGCGGACATCCGGTCGTACTGGGGCGGCCTGCCGATCGCAGTCGTCACCGATCGACGCCGCGCCGTCTGCGCGCTCGAGACCGGATCCGGCACGACTGGCGTTGCGACGACCCATCCCGCCGTGGTTCCCTTCGTCCGTCACCTGCTGCGCCGCGAACTCGCCTCCGCGGCGCAGGGCACGAGCTGAGGCGGAGATCGAATCGGAGAGGCCCGATGGTCCCTGACCCAGACGATCTCCTCACCCAGCAGCTTCGGCAGCTGCGCCGTGAATACCTGGTCGATTCGATCAAGCGCGTGGAGGAGCTCCGCGCGCTGCAGGCCGCGCTCGCTGGCGACCAGCAGGCCGTACTGGTCCGGCTCCGGCAGGCCTTCCACAAGCTGGCCGGTTCCGGCGGGTCCTATGGGTTCCCGGTTGTGAGCGCGCGGAGCCGGGAGGGCGAGGCCCTGGTTCAGCGCCTGGAGGCCGTGGCCGCCCCGCTCACGGCCGCCGATCGAGCCAGCATCGAGGCGTGCATCACCAGCATCGACCGTGCCTTTGCCGACGCCAGATCGTCCATGGAGTCGTCGCCGTAGCCGCTTGACCGCAGGTCGACGCCAGCCTAGGTTCCCTCGTCAACCATTCAGTTGAGCAGTTGCGTGCTTTCAGCCAACGAGCGGCCCCGCCGAGATCGGATCCTGTCAGCTGCTGAGGCGGAGTTCGCGGCGCACGGGTTCGCCGGGGCGCGGGTGGAACGGATAGCGGCCGCTGCCGGCGTGAACAAGCAGTTGCTGTTTCACTATTTCGAGTCGAAGGCAGGACTCCACAGGGCCGTCGCGGAGGCGGTCACCGGCCGGCTGGATCTGGAGTCGGGCGTGCGAGGCACCCCCGTGGAGAGGCTGCGCGACCTGGTGAAACGCCTGGCGGCAGCCGTTCCTCACCTCGGAGCGCTCATCGTCGACGACACCCGGTCAAGAGCCGTGCAGGCAGTCGTCCGGATCCTCGAGGACGGTCAGCGTTCGGGCCACTTCAGGGACGACCTCAATCTGGAGCCTGTGGCGGAGGTGGTCGTCTCGGCGTCACTCGGCCACGGGCGTGCACTTGTCGGCCCGCGCTCTGCAGGCACCCAGCCGGCTGATTTCGAGGGGACTGTCGCCCGGATGGTGGCGGACTACTGCGCCTGGCACTAGACGTCAACTGACTGGTTGATGGGCGGACCCCTCCTAGGGTGTCCTGGCGGAAAGCAGCTCGTCGACGGCCTTCGCGTCCTGGCTGCGCAGGGCTATGGCGAGCACCTCATCGAGCGTCTCGACCGGATGGAACGCGAGGTTCCGCCGCACCTCTTCGGGCAGGTCCTCGAGCTCCGGCTCGTTCTCCTTCGGAAGCAGGATCTCCAGGATCCCGGCCCGCGCGGCCCCGAGCACCTTCTCCTTCAGGCCACCGATGGGCAGAACCTTGCCGCTGAGGGTCACTTCCCCCGTCATCGCCACGTCGTGCCGAACCGGCCGCTGCGTCATCGCGCTGACCAGCGCCGTCGCCATCGTGACGCCGGCCGATGGGCCGTCCTTGGGGATTGCGCCCGCCGGCACGTGCACGTGTACCTCGCGATCCTTGAGCGCTTCCTCCCGGACTCCCAGCACCGAGGCGTGGGTCTTCGCATAGGTGAGGGCGGCCCGAGCCGACTCCTTCATCACGTCGCCCAGGTGCCCGGTGAGCACCAGCTCGCCCTTGCCCGGCATGAGGGAGGCCTCGACGAACATGATGTCGCCGCCGGTGGGCGTGTAGTACATCCCGGTCGCCGTTCCGATGGCGTCGCTGGTCGCGGCCCGCTCGGGGCGGACCTTCGGCCGGCCAAGCTGAGCGCGCACATCGTCCCCGGTGAGCACGATGCGCTCTCCGCCGTCGGTGGCCACGCGGCGCGCGATCTTGCGCGCCAGACGGCCCAGCTCGCGCTCGAGCTGCCGGACTCCCGCCTCGCGCGTGTAGCCACCCACGATCTCCCGCACCGCCGAGTCCTCGATCAGCAGGCGCTCGGGTGTCAGGCCGTTTTCCTTGAGCTGCCGTGGCACCAGGTACTGCCGCGCGATGGCCAGCTTCTCCAGCTCGGTGTACCCCGTGAAGTCCACGGTCTCCAGCCGGTCCAGGAGCGGCGCGGGGATGTTCTGGAGGAAGTTCGCCGTCGCGATGAACAGCACCTCCGAGAGATCGAACGGCACCCCCAGGTAGTGATCCGTGAACGAGTCGTTCTGCGCGGGATCCAGCACTTCGAGCAGCGCCGCCGCCGGATCACCCTGGAACGAGACGCCGAGCTTGTCGACCTCGTCCAGCAGGAAGACCGGATTCTTCGTGCCCGCCTGCTTCATGCCCTGGATGATGCGGCCCGGCATGGCGCCCACGTAGGTCCGCCGGTGGCCCCGGATGTCGGCCTCGTCCCGCGCTCCGCCCAGCGAGATGCGCACGTACTTGCGCCCCATCGCCCGTGCGATCGACTTCGCGATCGAGGTCTTGCCCGTGCCCGGCGGGCCCACGAACAGCAGGATCGGACCCTTCGCCAGGACCTTGTCGTCGGCCTGCCCGGGTGTCTCCGAGGCGGTGGCGCGCTCCTGCTTCTCGTCACGATCCCGCAGCTGGCGCACCGCGAGGAACTCCAGGACCCGCTCCTTGACGTCGCGCAGTCCGTAGTGGTCCTCCTCCAGCACCTGCTCGGCGCGTGCCAGGTCGAGCGAGTCTTCGGAGCGCGCGTTCCACGGCAGCTCCGCGATCCACTCCAGGAAGGTGCGGATGACCTGCGCCTCCATCGAGTCCTTGGAGGTACGCTCCAGCCGGCCCAGCTCGCGCTCGACCTCCTTCTGCGCGGCCTCCGGCAGCTGGAGCTTCTTCAGTTTCTCCCGCAGCGCCGCCGCGTCGCGGTCCTCCTCGCTCTCGCCCAACTCTCGCCGGATGGCTTTCAGCTGCTCCCGCAGGTACAGCTCCTTCTGGCGCTCGCCCAGCTCCTCCTGGACCTGGGACTTGATGTCTTCCTGCGCGTCCGCGACGTCGATCTGCCGCTGCACTAGGATCAGGACCCGCCGCAGCCGCTCCTCGACGGCCAGCGTTTCCAGCAGCGCCTGGCGCTCCGGCGTCTTCACGTCCAGATAGCCCGCCACCATGTCGGCGAACCGGCCGGCGTCGGTCACCGAAGCCACTACCTGCTGGACCATCTCCTCGGGCAGACCGCTCTTCTGCCCCAACTCGGCGGCGCGCTCCCGCGCCTCCTTGTAGAGCGCGAGGAACGCGGCGTCGCTGCCATCCGGTGGAGGCTGGTCCGCCGCCTCACGCACCACGGCTTCGAGGTAGCCGTCGTGCTCGGAGAGATGAATCGCGCTGGCGCGGAACTCGCCTTGCAGCAGCAGTTGCACGCCGGCCAGGCCGCGCTGCATTTGCCCGATGCGCGCGACCGTTCCCATCGAGTACAGGTTCTCGAGGCTGACCTGCTCGGTGTTCTCGCGCTGCGCCACCGCGAAGATGAGCCGCCGCTCGGACTTGAGCGCCGCCTCGATGGCGCGCAGCGTCCCCGGGCGGCCCGCGCTGATGGGCGTCGTCACCCCCGGGAACAACACCATGTCCCGCAAGGGCAGCAGGGGTAGGCTCAACCGCTCACTCATTCGATCCTCACTCATTCGTTCTACACCGTGGCCCGTCCGATTCGACTCTACGTTGGCACCGATCGTGCCACGGCGCACGGCCCCGTTCGTGCCATTCTGGCAGCAGGGGAGGTCGACGCTCGCGCCCGGCGCGTCTCCGTGGCGCGGAGCGCGGCCGGCTGGCAGGCCGGGAGTGTTGCCACTCCTGTGGGCCAGCGGTAATCTTTCCGCGGCCATGAACCTCGTCCGTCCTTGAGTCCGCCCGAAGCCGACCGCGCTCTCGAAGCCCGCCTGTCTACGGCTTTTGCCGGCGCCTACACGCTCGAGGGCGAGATCGGCCGTGGCGGTATGGGCGTGGTCTACCGCGCACGGGACGAGAAGCTCAAGCGCACGGTCGCGGTCAAGGTCCTGCCGCCGGAGCTGGCGTTTCGCCGCGACATCCGCGCGCGGTTCGTCCGGGAGGCGGAGACGGCGGCCCGGCTGTCCCACCCGAACATCGTCCCGATCCACACCGTCAGCGAGTCCGACGATCTGGTCTACTTCGTCATGGGCTACGTCGACGGCGAATCGCTGTCGGTGCGCATCAAGCGCCGCGGGCGGCTCTCCATCGAGGAGGCGCGGCGGATCATGCGCGAGACGGCCGACGCCCTCGCGGCCGCGCACCAGCAGGGCGTCATTCACCGCGACGTGAAGCCCGACAACATCCTCCTCGAGGGCACCCGCGGACGGGTGATGGTCACGGACTTCGGCATCGCGAAGGCGTTGAGCGCCGAGGGCGGCACGCTCACGGACACCGGCATCGCGATCGGGACGCCGGCCTTCATGAGCCCCGAGCAGGCCGCAGGCGAGCGGGTGATCGACGGCCGGTCGGACCTGTACTCACTCGGCGTGGTCGCCTACCAGATGCTGGCAGGGGAGCTGCCCTTCCAGGCCCCGACGGTTCCAGGGCTGTTGATGAAGCAGATCGGCACGCCGGCCGTGCCGGTGGAGCGGCTGCGCCCCGACGCGCCGGCCGAGCTGGCTGCGACGGTGATGCGGTGTCTCGAGAAGGACCCGGAGGATCGCTGGCCGACGGCGGACGCATTGCGGCGCGCGCTCGAGACGGGCACGTACGCGCCGCCCCCGGCGCGGCCCGGCTCGCGCCGGGCAACCCCCGCCGGCCGCCTGCGGGAGTTTCCGCGACCAGGCGCCGAGCCGGACGCCGCCAGCTGGCTGGAGGAGCGGCGCAGCCGGCAGGGTGCGCGCCTCGAGCGCGTCCGCGACAAGCTCGAGCGCAGGCGCGAGAAGCTCGAGCGGAAGGCGGAGCGCCGCGAGGAGGAGGAGCGCGAGGTCGCGCGCCGGGCGGCGCAGACCGGCGAGCCGCTGATGGTCGTGCAGCTGCGCCACCGCATGGCGCGCTACCTGTCCATCAACGGGATGCTGATGCTGATCAACATCACGTTCGCGGGCGGCATCGGGCACCCGTGGTTCCTCGTCCCGGCGGTCGCGATGGGCTGGGGATTGGCGCGCGACTATTCCCGCCTGTGGACTGCAGGCTACTCGTGGAGGGACGTCCTGCACCGGCCTCCGGCGCCGGACGCTCTGGAAGCGAAGACCGGCAGGGCCGCCCTGGCCGCCCGCGGCACACCCGACGAGTTCGGCTCCCACGCCGCCGGGATGGAGCAGGCGGCTCGGGACCGCTCCGCCATCCTCGGGATGCTGGAACGGATGCCCAAGTCCGAGCGGAAGATGCTGCCGGACGTCGGGCCGACGGTCGACCAGTTGCTGGGGCGCGCCACGGACCTCGCGCGTACGCTCGCGGCGCTGGAGCGCGACATCGACACGGCCGCGGAGCAGAAGATCGAGGCGCGCATCGTCGCGCTCGAGCAGGAATCCGCCTCGGCGGACCGGGACCGGCGCATGGGCCTGCTGCAACGCCAGCGACAGACGGTGCACGACCTGGTCGCTCGCCGCGCGGCGCTCGAATCCCAGCTCGAGTCCTGCCTGCTGGCGATGCAGAACGTGCGCTTCGATCTGCTGCGGCTGCGCTCGGCCGGCGTCGCCGAGGCGCTCGGCGACCTCACGCAGGCGACCCAGCAAGCGCGCTCCCTGTCCCGCGACGTGGACGCCGCGGTTTCGGCCGCCGTGGAGATCCGGAAGCTCACCGGGCGCGAGACCGGCCCGCCCGACCGCTGACGGCCTGCGCCCGCCTCAGGCCCCGCGCCGCGTGAGGCAGGACCGTACCAGCGGCACAATCTCTTCCGCAGTCCAGCCGAACCGGCCCAATTCGAGCGCCAGGTGCTCGGCGTGTCCGCAGGCGGGCCCTCCCGCCCTGGCCCCGACCACCGCTCCACCCCAGTATCCGGTCTGCCAGTAGGGAAGAGCCGAGACCGCCCGCTCGAAGACCGGCCCCGCCACCACCGGCGGCGCCAGCTGGCCCAGGGTCGTGACCGCGCCTTCCAGCGCGCCGGGGAACGGGCGATCCAGCGTCGGCCGCAGGCTCCCGATGGCGCGAATGGCCTCCGCCGCCGCGGCGGCGTAGTTGCCGCTGTTCGCGTCGAGCTGCGCCAGGACCGCGGATGCAAAAGCCGAGTCGCCGCCGTGCGCACGCACACTCTCCAGCAGCTCGCGCCCCTTCGACGGATTGTTCAGCGCGAGCTGGGTCAGTCCCGCCGTGAGCAGCAGCCGTGCGTCATCGCCCCTCGCGGCCAGCGCCGTGTCCAGGTGCGCCGCCGCCGACCGGAAATCCCGGCGCCCGAACAGCACGGTTCCCAGCACGCCCTGGTAGGCCGCGTCGTGCGGCGCCGCGCGCACGGCCGCCTCCGCGGAGCGCAGGGCCTCCGCATTGTCGTCCGGCAGTGCCGCCGCGTAACCCGCGCGCCAGGCGCCGGGACGTGCGCTCCAGTCGTCGAGCGCAGGCAGCGAGTCGCCAACGGCGGCCTTCAGCGCCAGCAGGGAGTCGAACACCGCCTCCGACGAAATGCCGCTGAGCAGTGAACGGGCCGCCTCGAACTCCAGCGCGGGATGGTCGTCCGTGTGCTCGAACGGCGCGCCGTGCGCCAGCGCCGCGACCCCCCGAGGGCCGAGCAGGAAGTGGCCGACCAGCTGCGCAGGCTCCTCGACCCGCAGCCAGGCGCGCATCGCATCGGCCGTGCGCGTCCCCGGCCGCAGCGCCCCGGCGATGGCCGCGCCGCTCCAGCGCACCGGTCGGCGTGAGCCGAGCACAACGAGATCGCTCGAGTTCGAGAACCAGATCTCCACGTGCGGGAAGACGGCCCGCAGGTTCGCGACCACCACCGCCACGACGCCCGGTGTCACCCGGTACATCTGCAGCCACTGACAGAAGACGCCGCCCGGTGCCAGCCGCCGCCCGACCACCTCGAAGTAGTCGCGCGTGAACAGCGACGCCACGCCGGCGATCCAGGGATTGGAGGGCTCCGACACGATCAGGTCGTACGCGGAATCCGCCAGCATCAGCGCGCTGCGCGCGTCGTCCTCGATCACGTGAACCCGCGCATCCGCGAGCACGTCCCGATTGACGTCGCGGAAGTCGCCGCTCGCGCGCAGCACCGTCCGCTCGATCTCGGCGACGTCGATCCGCGCGACGCCCGGCACGTCGGCGATGGTGCGCGTCGTGGCGCCGCTGCCGAAGCCCACCACGAACGCCCGCCGCGGCCGTCCCTGCGCCAGCGCCGGCAGCAGCCCCAGCGAAACCTGCGTGTCCATGTCGGCGACGCTCGACGCATCGACCTTGCCGTTCACCTTCAGCCAGCTCTGGTTGCCGTCTCTCCACACCGACACCGCGGAGTTCCAGCCTTCCTTGAAGAGCAGTTGCTCCGAGCCGTACCCCCGCAGGTAACGCCCGAGATCCTCGCGATCCAGGCGTGTCCGCCCGTAGACGGCGGGTGCCCGGTCGAGGAGCCGCCCCGACCAGCTCGGCGTGGCCAGCGCGATCACCAGCGCGAGCGCTCCCAGCGCCGCCGGGACGCGCTCCACGCCCAGGGGCATGCCGGCAGCGCCCCGCTCCCGCCACGCCCACCAGGCGAGCGACGCGGCGGCGGCCACGTTGATCACGACCCCCACGATCAAGGTGCGCTCGCTGCCGATGAGGTGGACCAGCACGAAGCCGGTCACCACGGCACCGGCGATGCTGCCGAGCGTGTTGGCCAGGTACGCGTGCCCGACCTCCCGGCCCGTGGCCCCGACGCGCTCGGACGCGAGCTCGGCCAGCAGCGGGAAGCTGTAACCCATCCCGATCGCCGGCGGGATGACGACCAGCGCCACGGCCAGCGCGTGGAGCGCGAGCAGCTCTCCGACGCTCACGAACGGGACCTGGAGCGTCGCGACGACGTACACCGGCAGGGTCCTGAAGAACGGAAACAGCAGTGACGCCAGCACCGCGATGACGCCCTGCACCGCCGCGGCGCGCAGCAGCAGGTCGCGTGGCGCCCGTCCGCGGCCCACCGCGATCAGGCTTCCCAGCCCGATGCCCAGCAGGAAGCAGGCGAGGATCGTGGTGAACGCATAGGTCGAACTGCCGATCACCAGGATGAGTGCGCGGGTCCACGCGATCTCGTAGAGGAGCGACGCTAGGGCGGTGAAGGCGATGAACCCCGTGGCCAGGCGGCGCGTCGCCGGACCGGCATCCGGCGTGAACACCGGCTCCCCCTCAGGTGCCGGCGCCGGCGGTGCCGGCTCCGGGACCCGCGACAGCAGCAGGGCCGCCGCGCCGAGGGCGAGGTTCACCGCCGCGGTGCCGAGCAGCGAGCTCCGCAGTCCGACGAACTCGATCAGCACGTAGCCCGCGAGCAGACAGCCGGCGACGCCACCGACCGTGTTGAGTCCATAGAACAGCGCCAGCTCGCCGCGCAGCTCGTCGCTGCGGTCGCCCGCGAACGCGCGCGTCAGCACGGGGAGCGTTCCACCCATCAGAAAGGTGGGGATCAGCAGGACGACGAAGGCGAAGACGAACTTGATCGCGGTTCCCATCCACAGACCGGGAGCCAGGGTCCGCGCCACGTCGAGGTACACCGCGCCCACGCCCCGGAGGGCCCACGGCGACGCGAGGCCGAACAGCCCGATCGCCAGCTCGAGGACGCCGTACAGCCGGGCCGGCCTGGTCAGCGCATCGGCTCGCCGGCCGAGCAGCCAGGCGCCGAGACCCAGCCCCCCCATGTACGCCGCCACGACGGTCGTGACCGAGTGGATCGTCGAGCCGAAGACCTCGTAGAGATCGCGGACCCAGACCAGCTCGTACACCAGACCGGCGGCGCCCGACAGCACGAAGATGAGCCCGAACAGCGCGTGCCGCGCACGTCGGGCATTGGCCATCAGAAGGCCGCCAGCTCCCGGATGGCCGCGGCGACGTCCGCGACCTGAGGCAGGATGTGGTCCTCGAGCTGCGGGGCGTAGGCAACGAAGCTGTCGGCCCCGGCCACCCGGCGCACCGGAGCGTCCAGCCACGTGAACAGTTCGTCGGCGATCCGGGCGGACAGCTCCGCGCCGTACCCCCACGAGATCGGGTCCTCGTAGACGACCACGACCTTGCTCGTCCGGCGCACCGAGCTGGCGATCGTTTCCCAGTCCAGCGGCGACAGCGAACGCAGATCGATCACTTCCGCCTTCACCCCGGAGGCCTCCTCCACCTCCTTGGCGGCGACGATCGATCGCTGCACGAGCGCCCCGTACGTGAGCACGGTGACGTCGGAGCCCGCCCGGACGACTCTCGCCTTGCCGAAGGGCACCATGAAGTTCGGCCCCGGGTAAGGCGCCTTGTTGTACGTCTGCCGGTACAGGTGCTTGTGCTCCAAGAAGAGCACGGGGTCGTCGCACCGGATCGCCGTACGCAGCAGTCCGTTGGCGTCGAGGGCCGTGGCGGGACACACCACCCGCAGGCCCGGAACGTGCGTGAACAGCGCCGCGCCCGTCTGCGAGTGATAGACGGCGCCGCCCTTCAGGTAGCCGCCGTAGGTCACCCGCACCACCACCGGCGCGCTGAACGCGTCGTTCGACCGCCAGCGCAGCGCCGCCAGCTCGTTGCGGATCTGCATGTATGCGGGCCAGATGTAGTCGAAGAACTGGATCTCGACCACGGGCTTGAGGCCGCGCGTCGCCATCCCGATCGCTCGGCCGACGATGTTCGCCTCGGCGAGCGGCGAGTTGAACACCCGATCGCCCCCGAACCGCTTCTGCAGTCCCCAGGTGACCTTGAAGACGCCGCCCTTGCCCTTGACCTTGCCCAGCGCGCCGGCGCGCGACGCGTCGGCCACGTCCTCGCCGAACACCACGATCCTGGGGTCCCGGTCCATCTCGTCGCGCAGACACGCGTTGAGCAGGTCGACCATCGTCGTCGGATCGCCCGCGAACTGCGGGTCGTCCTCCGTGTCGAACCGCTCGGAGGTCGGGTCGACGTCGCCCGAATAGACGTGGAGCGACGCCGTTTCCGCCGCCGGCGCCGGCGCCGCGAGCGCCGCCTCCGCCGCCGCCTCCACCGTCGCCGCCACCTCGGCCTGGATCCGCTCGAGCTCCTCGGTCGTCGCGACCCCGTCCGCGATCAGCCGCTCCGGGAACCGGGACAGCGGATCACGCGCCGCCTCGGCCGCCCGCTCCTCGGGTGGCCGGTACATCACCTCGTCATCCGAGAGCGAGTGCGAGTACGGGCGAATGACGTGCGCATGCACGAGCGCCGGCCCCCGCCGCGCCCGGCAGTACGCCACCGCGCGCGACAGCACCTCGCGGGAGGCGACCGGGTCGCAGCCATCCACCTCCTCCACGAGGAGGTCGGGGAAAGCCGCCACCAGCTTCGAGATCGACCGGCCCGGGGTCTGCACCTCGATGGGCACCGAGATCGCGTAGCCGTTGTCTTCGACCAGGAACAGCACCGGGAGCTTCAGGTTGGACGCCGTGCTGAGCGCCTCCCAGAACTCTCCCTCGCTCGACGTGCCGTCGCCCAGCGAGCAGTAGGCGACCTCGTCGTGGCGAGCGCGCTCCTTGCGGTCGGCGATCGCCTCGAGCCGGTCGTAGCGGTACCAGGCCTCCGCGCAGCCCACCGCCTGAAGACACTGCGTCCCGGTGGGGCTGGACTGGCTGACGATGTTGAGCTTGCGGTGGCCCCAGTGCGACGGCATCTGCCGCCCGCCCGAATTGGGGTCGGCCGCGGCGCCCACCGCCGAGAGCAGCATCTCGGTCGGTGTCATCCCCAGGGCGAGGCACAGCGCCCGGTCACGGTAGTAGGGGTAGAACCAGTCGTGGCCGGGCTTGAGGAGCGTGCCGGCGGCCACCAGCACCGCTTCGTGGCCGGCGCCGGAGATCTGGAAGAAGATCTTGTTCTGCCGCTTGAGCTGGATTTCCTTGTCGTCGAGCCTGCGCGACAACAGCATCAGGCGGTAGATGCCCAGGAGGTCGGCTCTGGCGAGCTGCCGGGCGCCGACCTCGCTCTTGGTCCGGGTGGCCATGAAGGACGCAAAATAGCCGACCGCCCGGCCCCGCTCAACGCCGTTCGGCCGGGACGTCAGTCACGCCGGTACACGACCCGGCCGCCGACGACGGTCGCCCGCACCAGGACCTGGTTGATTGAGTCGGCTGGGACGCCGAACAGGTCCCGGTCCAGCAGCACCAGGTCCGCCAGCATGCCGGGCCGCAGAACCCCGAGCCGCCGCTCGGCGAACCCGGCGTAGGCCACCCCCGCCGTGTAGGCCCGGAGCGCCTCGTCCAGCGTGATCTTCTGCTCCGGGAACCACCCGCCCGGGTTGCGGCCGTCCAGCGTCCGCCGCGTCACCGCCGCGTACAGGCCCCACAGCGGATCGAGCGGGGCGACGGTCCAGTCGCTGCCGAACGCCAATCGCGCCCCGGTATCGAG
Source organism: Gemmatimonadales bacterium (assembly GCA_035623395.1). Classification (GTDB taxonomy): domain Bacteria; phylum Gemmatimonadota; class Gemmatimonadetes; order Gemmatimonadales; family JACORV01; genus Fen-1245. Next base: position 27,078 of record DASPTN010000111.1, read on the forward strand.
CAGCGAGCGGAACGCGTAGGTCCCCGCCAGCCTCGTGGAGTCGAGGCGCTCGGCTGCCCAACGGCCGTCGTCGATCGCGTGATACGGCTGCATCGACGCGACGACCCCGAGCGCCCCGAAGCGCGGGATGTCCGGCCGGCGCAGGTGCTGCGCGTGCTCGACCCGGAAGCGGCGGTCGCGCGGTCCGCCGGCCGCGGCGGCCTCCGCGAAGAACTCGAGGAGCATGGCGTTCGCCCGGTCGCCGATGGCGTGCACCGCTACCTGAAGGCCGGCGCTGTCCGCGCTCCGGATCAGCCGGCGCATCAGCGCCGAGTCGGTCACCAGGAGCCCCCGGCTCTGGGGCGCGTCGAGGTACGGTTCGTAGAACGCCGCGGTCGTCGACCCGAGCGAGCCGTCCATGAAGCCCTTGACGCCGCCCCACCCCAGCCAGTCGTCGCCGCGCCCGAGCGCGTGCACCGTGTCCGCGAGCATTCGCCACGTCGCGATCGGGAGGTAGACGCGGATGCGCGTGATCAGCGCGCCTCGCGCCCGCGCGCGGCGAAAGGCCGCAAAGTCCGACCAGGTGTACGACATCACGTGAACCGCCGTGACGCCATGCTGGGCGGCGTGCCGCATCGCGCGAGCGAGCGCGCTGTCCGACTCGTCGGCGCTGGGCTCCGGCTGGACCCGCCCCACCAGGTCCATGGCATTGTCCTTCAGCACGCCGGTGGGCTCCCCGGCGCTGTCGCGGACGATGATTCCGCCCGGCGGGTCCGGCGTGTGCGGCCCGATACCGGCGAGCCGCAGCGCGACCGCGTTGGCGAGCCCCATGTGGCCGTCGAGCCGGGTGACGAAGACGGGATTGGCCGGCGTGACCGAATCGATCCACTGGCGGCGCGGCAACGGGGCGCCGGTCCAGCGCTCGTGGTCCCAATCGCCGCCGGTGATCCAGCGACCGGCCGGCTGGGCGCGGGCGAACGCCGCGATGCGTGCCACGAACTCCGCCGGCGTGGCCGCGTCGCGCAGCGACACCGACAGCAACTGGACGCCGCCGTCGATGAAATGGGTGTGCGCGTCCTCGAAACCCGGCACGACCGACGCGTCGCCGTTGTCGAGGACGCGCGTGCCGGCGCCCACCAGGCGACCCAGCGCCGTCCGGTCCCCGACGGCGACGATGGCGTCACCGCGGACCGCCACGGCGGAGGCCCACGGCCGGGCCGAATCCCCGGTCCACACGCGTCCATACACCACGAGCGTGGCGGGCTGCTGCGCCGCGGCCGCCGTCGCCAGCGCCGTCCATGCGAGCGCCACGGTCATCCGCACCTTCACGTTCGCTCCCCCGCTGAGTCCGTCACTACGGTATCTCGCGCGGCGGAGGCGGCGCCACTACCTTGTCCCGGAGACCCCTGCCGCGAAGGCGAACGGTGAACGAAGAGGCCAAGAAGACCGTCCTGCGCCACTTCCCGTACGGCCTCTACGCCGTGACGGTGATGAGTGAGGGAGAGGACCACGGCATGACGGCCAACTGGGTGATGCAGGCCGCGTTCAACCCGCCGATGCTCGTGGTTGCGCTCCAGAACGAGTCGAAGAGTCTGCCGATGATCCGGGATGCCCGCGGGTTCGCCGTCAACGTGCTGGCCGACGGACAGCGCGGCCTGGCCGAGCAGCTCGGGCGCTCGTCGCGAAGCCAGCCATACAAGCTCAAGGGCGTTCCGTCGCGTCCGGCGCCCGTGACCGGGGCTCCCATCCTCAGCGAGGGCCTCGGGTGGCTCGAGTGCCGGCTGGTCGCGACGATGCCCGCCGGCGACCACACCCTGGTCCTCGGAGAGGTTGTCGAAGCGGGCCTCGAGAGCGGACGCCGCGTGCTCACCCTCGACGCCGGGATGAAGTACGCCGGCTAACCCGGGCCGCCCAGCGACCGCGCTCGCCGTCGCGCCTGGATTGCTGCTGGCCGTCGCGTTGTCCGCTGCTGCGCAGGAGCATCGCGACACCCTCATCTACGACGTCGACGTGATCACATCGCCGTCGGCGCACCTGTCGATCGAGGCCCGCCTGACCACGATGGCCGCCGAGAGCGTCGCCCTGACCGCGCCGTCCGCGTCACTCCCCGCCGGAACCGAAGTCGAAGGACTCGTCGCCACCGACGACCGTGGCAGGCCAGTCCCGGTGCTGGCGGCGGGCGACGGCTACCGCGTGGCAGCCCCCCCCGGCGGCGTCCGGTTCCGCTACCGCCTCGATTTCCAGAATGGCGTCGCGCTGAGCTCGACGGGCTCGGGGTTGAATGCGACGCACCTGTACGCGGTCAGCCGCGGGATCTTCGTCGCGCCAGATCCCTCCACGTACGACCGGGAGCGCCCGTATCCGTCCATCTCGGTGCACTTCATCACGCCGCCCGGCTGGCACGTGATCACCGCCTGGGGAGTCGACGAGCCGGACTTCACTCCGGCCGGCAGCGGCGCCCTCCTGGGCAGCACGGTGGCCGCCGCGCCGGACTACCGCGTCCTGCGCGACACCGTCGGGGGGACCGTCTTCGTGCTCGCCATCCGTGGCGAACGCCATTTCAGCGACTCGGCCCTCGAGCGGGTGATCGCCGCCAGCCTGCGCCGCTCGTCCGAGACTCTGGGCGGCGTTCCGGTGCCCCGGGTCACCTACACCAGCGATCTGGGTTGGAAGGGGCGCACCAGCGGGAGTCTCCAGGGGCGGTCGAGCATCGGCCTGATCTGGGAGCCCGGCGAGCTGCTGGCGCGGGCCAGGATTCACGACGTCTTCCACGAGACCCTGCACCTCTGGTTCGGGGGCGTGATGGACGCCGAGCGCTGGTGGACCGAGGGAGTGACCGACTACCTCGCGGCCCGGCTCGAGGCGGAGTGGAGCGGCCGCCCCGACGACCTGGCCGACCTCTGCTACCAGTCGCTGCGCAACTACGAGCGGATCGAGCGCGACACGAGCATGACGATGAGCGAGGAGCAGCGGGACAACATCCTGGGGGACAACACCACCCTCCTCGTCTATCGCAAGGGCATGCTCGCCGGTCTGCTGCTCGACGCCGCCATCCGCCGGGCGACGGATGGAGCGTCCACGCTCGGCGATGTGGCGCGTCGGCTGCTCGCGGCAGCTTCCCGCGATCCGGGCCGCCGGGTCAGCGACGCCGAGATCCACGACCTCGCTCTCGAGATCGGAGGGCCCGCGGTCGAGCCCGTCTGGCGCCAGGTCGTGGCCGGCACCAGCCTGATCCCCGAGGTGGAAGTCACCGAGGCGCTCCGGGTCGTGACGGGGCTGCCCGTCGCAGTTCCCGCCCCGATCGCCAAGGAACAGAAGGTCCTGATCGGCCACCCGAAACCGTGAGGCCGGCGCCATGATGCTCAAGGGCAAGACGGTGCTGTTCTTCGTGGGTCCGCAGTACGAGGACCTCGAGCTCTGGTACCCGAAGATTCGACTGGAGGAGGAGGGCGCGAAGACGGTCGTGGCGGGGCTCGGGGAGAGAACCTACCTCGGGAAGAAGGGCTACCCCGTCACCGTCGACAGCCTGGTGGACGACCTCTACGCCGAGGTCTACGACGGCCTCGTGATCCCCGGCGGCTATGCACCGGACCACATGCGGCGCTCGGAGAAGCTGCTCGGCATCACGAGGGCGATCGCGGAGGCGGGGAAGCCCGTGGCGTTCATCTGCCACGCGGCCTGGGTGCCGATCTCGGCCGGCTTGCTGAAGGGCCGCCGTGCCACCAGCGTGCGCGCGATCCGGGACGACGTGGTCAACGCCGGCGCCACCTGGCTCGACGAGCCGGTCGTGGTCGACGGCAACCTGATCTCGTCCCGCACTCCCGCCGATCTCCCGGCGTTCTGCCGGGCCATCATCAAGGCGCTGGCAGCACCGGCGAAGGACTAGGCCTCCGCGTCGAACGGACGCAGCACGACGCCGGTCGGTACCTTGGGGGCGAAGAACGTGGACTTGGGCGGCATGATCTGCCCGGCGTCCGCCACCCTCCGCACCGCCTCGAGCCTGGTCGCCGGCAGGATCAGCGCGCAGGCGCAGCGGCCCTCGCGGGCAGCCTCCCGCGCCTCGGCGCCATCGGCCGTGTAGCGCAGCGTCGGTACGGCCCCAAGCAGCGACGCAGCGACGACCCCGACCGCCAAGGTGTCGGCCGCCGCCACCTCCAGCGCCCGGACTGCCGCGTGCAGCGGCTGGTCGGCGACCTTCGGCCACTTGGCCTTCGGCTGCACCGCCAGCGCCACTTCGCGGCCGCCCTTGAAGACCACCGAGAGCGTCGGCTCCTGGCGGGTCGGCGCGATCGTGAAGTAGGGCGCCGCGGCGGCCAGGAAGGCTTCGGCGTCCACGGGCGCGCCGTCCAGCATCCGGTGGGTGGGCAGGATCACGAGCCCCGGGTCGCGGAACGAGACCACGTAGCCGAGGGTGCGCGCGGCGCCTGCCTGCCAGGCCGGCGGCGCCTCGTCGCGGAACATCACCGACGTTTCGAAGCGGTGGTGCCCGTCCGCGACGTACACGCTCTCGGCGCCCGCCGCCGCCGCGAGGCGCTCCGCTTCCCGCCCGGTCACCACCCACATCGCCTGCAGTGAGCCCAGGGCCGTGCACTGCGCCCACGGGGGCCGCGACGTCGCCTCGCGCAGCGCGCCGTCGAGCTTCCCCGCGCTGTCCGGCGCGAGCAGGAAGACGGCGCTGAGATTCGCGCCCGTGGCGCGCATCAGCCGCCGGCGGTCCTCCTTCGCCTTCGCGTGGGTGCGCTCGTGCGGGAGGATGCGTCGCCGGGAGAACGGCTCCGCCGACACCGCCAGGAACACACCGGTCCGCTCGCGGACCGAGCCGTCGGGAAACCGCCCTGACGTCTTCAGCACGTAGGCGGACGGCTGCTCGTCGCGCACGAGCACGCCGCTCGCGCGCCACTGCGCCAGGAGCCGGGCCGCCTCCTCGTAGGGATCGCCGCCGTCGGTCGCCACCGGCAGATCCACGTGGACGACGTTGTACGGGTCGCGCGCCACCAGCTCGGCGCGCTGCGCCGGCGAGATCACGTCGTACGGGGGGGCGAGGCGTCGCTCGAGCGAGGTCGCGTCCGCGTAGCGCTCGCCACGGAACGGGGTGAACAGGCTCACGTCTTTCATGTCGGTCCGTTTCCGGGGTGCGACGCGATCAGCGCGTCGAGGATTTCCTTCACGCGGTGGAGGGACAGGCTGCTCACGTCCGCCTCCGCGGCCGCCGCGGTGCCGCCGAACGCAAGGTAGTCGCTCTCCAGGTGCCCCGCGGGCGCATTGCTCGTCGACCAGCGGATGAACAGCAGCGCCGCCCCGAAGCGTCCGTCGGGTCCGGGGTCGTCATCGGAGAACACGCCCACCGAATACGGCTGGCCGTCGCTGCCGGTGAAGCCCGGCGGCCGGCCGTGTACGGCGACATAGCCGCCCAGCGTGTCTTCCGCGAGGTTCATGTCCGCAGGCTTTCCTTGACCACGTTGCCGAGGATGAACGCGATGTTGGCCGGACGCTCGGCCAGGCGCCGCATCATGTAGGGATACCATTGCGTGCCGAACGGCACGTAGACCCGCACCCGGTACCCGGCGCGGCGCAGCTCCTCCTGGAGATCGCGCCGGATTCCGTACAGCATCTGGAATTCGAACCGATCCGCCGCGATGGCCTTCGCCTCGACGAACCGGCGCACGCCGGCGATGAGCGCCGGGTCGTGCGTCGCCACGGCCGGTTGGTGCCCGCGCTCCAGGAGCTTCTCGATCAGCTCCCGGTAGCTGCGGTCCACGTCGGCCTTGTCGGGGAACGCCACGCTCGCGGGCTCCTGATATGCCCCTTTGCACAGCCGCACGCGGGCGTGAAGCCCGATCAGGCGATCGACGTCGGCCGCGCTGCGACGCAGATACGACTGGATGACGATGCCGACCTGATCCCCGTAGGCCGGCAGCAGCTCCCGCTCGAACAGGTCCAGCGTCCGCTGGGTATGGGCGCTGCTCTCCATGTCGATCCGGATCGAGATGCCGAGCTCCCGGCCGCGATCGAGGATCCGGCGCATGTTGTCCAGGCACAGGTCGTGATCGAGGTCGAGTCCGAGCTGGGTGAGCTTCACCGACACGTTGCAGTCGAGACGGTCCGCGGCGATCCGCCCGAGGATCTGCGTCACCGCCTCGGTGCAGCCTCGTGCCTCCTCGACGTTGGTGACGCTCTCGCCGAGGAGGTCGAGGCTGGCCGCGATGCCGCGTCCGTTCAACTCCCGCACGGCCGCCGCCGCAGAGTCGATCGTCTCGCCCGCCACGAAGCGCGAGGCGAGCCGCCGGGCCAGGCGGTTGCCGCGAATGAAGGCGAAGATCTGGGGTTGCTCACTGAGATAGAGAAAGGTGCGACGCAGCATGCGTGGGTTACCGGTTCGAGGGGTAGAAACGGCCGCCATGCTCGGCCAGCGCCACCAGCGACGCCGCCGGCGCGAAACGGTCGCCATGGGTCGCGGCCAGGCGCGCGAGGGTGTCCACCGCGGCACGCGCACCGAGCGCGTCGAGGGTCCGGAACGGGCCGCCCCGGAAGGCCGGGAAGCCGATGCCGAAGAGCGCGCCGATGTCTCCGTCCCGCGGCTGGGCGACGACGCCCTCCTCGAGGGCGCGCGCGGCCTCGTTGAGCATCGCGAACGCCAGCCGCTCGGCAATGGGGGCATCGTCCACCGGCGGCGCGGCCGGTGTCACGCCGAGGATCCCGTACACCGAGGGGTCCGGGTCGGACTTCTTCCCTGCCCGGTACAGGAAGAACCCGCGACCGTTCTTGCGCCCGAGCCGCCGGTCCGCCACCAGCGCGTCGAGGTTGCACGACTGCGCCAGCCGTCCGCCGAACGCCTCCTGCATCACGTGTCCGGCCTTCGCCGCCACGTCGAGGCCGACTTCGTCCAGCAGGGTCACCGGCCCCACGGGGAAGCCCCACCCGGTCATGGCACGGTCGATCACCGGAATCGGCACGCCTTCCATCAGCAGGCGACCCGCCTCGTTGATGTAGGGCGCCAGGATCCGGTTGACGAAGAAACCGGGGCGATCCCGAACCACGATCACCGTCTTGCCCAGCCGCCGCCCGAACGCGACGGCCGTCACGGTCGTTTCCGCCGCGGTGCGCTCGCCGACCACGACCTCGAGCAGCGGCATCCGGTGGACCGGCGAGAAGAAGTGCATCCCGACCACCGTCTGAGGCCGCGTCGACGCCTCGGCGATCCGCGAGATCGATATGGTCGAGGTGTTGGACGCGAACACGCAGCCCGGGCGCGCGACGGCCTCGACCTCGCGCAGCACCTGCCGCTTGACGTCCAGGTCCTCGAACACCGCCTCGATCACGAGGTCGGCGGCGTGGAATCCCGCGTAGTCCACTCCGCCGGACACCAGGGCGAGTTGCCGGGCTGCCTCGCGGCGAGTGATGCTGCGGCGACGCACGCGCTCATCCACGATGCCGGCCAGCGCCTTGAGGCCGGAACTCACCCGCGGCAGATCGGCGTCCTTGAGGCGCACCGGGACGGCCGCCTGTGCCGCCGCGACGGCCGCGATTCCCGACCCCATGAAACCGGCGCCGAGGATCGCCAGCTGCGCGACCGGACGCGGTGACGGCGCGGGCGGCGGGACCCCGGGGTCCTTCTTCAAGGCGGTAGTGGCGAAGAACACCTCGACGAGGCGCCGCGACACGTCGGTCATCGCCATCCGGCTGAACAACTCCGCCTCGTGCTCGAGCCCCTGCTCTCTGCCGCTCGCCAGGCAGTAGCGGATCGCGTCCAGCGCCGCGAGCGGGGCCGGATAGTGCCTCGCGGTCCGCTTGCGGGTCATGGCGCGCGCCCGCTGCAGCACGATCGCCTGGCCGAGCGCGCTGCGATCGAAGAACCAGCCGCGGAGGCCGCCCCGCCGCTTGCGGCGCACCGGCCCGTCGGCCAGCCGCCTGGCGGCCCGCACGGCGACCTGCCGCAGGATCGCCGGCGGCACCAGCTCGTCCACGAGCCCCGTCTTCAACGCCTTGGCGGCGCGCACGTTCTTGCCGGTGAGGATCATCTCCAGCGCTGCGCGCAGCCCCACCAGGCGAGGCAGGCGAACGCATCCCCCGGCGCCGGGGATGATGCCGAGCTGGACCTCCGGCGAGGCCAGCACCGTCTTCGGGTGATCCGTCGCGACCCGGTAGTGGCACGCCAGCACCAGCTCGAGGCCGCCACCGACGCAGACGCCGTGAATGGCGGCGACCACCGGCTTGGGCGAGTCCGCGATCCGATCGAGCATCGCCTGCCCGTCGCGCGAGAGCCGCCTCGCCTCCTCGACCGTCCGCAGGGCGACGAATTCCTCGATGTCGGCGCCCGCCAGGAACACGTCCTGCTTGCCCGACGTGATCACGATCGCGCGAACGGCGGCGTCGCCCTGCAGCGCGGTGAACGTCGTCCTGAACTCGTCCCTCACCGCGCGCGAGAACTTGTTGACGCTCTCCCCCGGCAAGTCGAGCGTGACGACGGCAACGCCGTCTTCTACCGCTGTCGTGAGCGCGCCCGTGCGACCCTCCGCGTCCACGTTGACCGCCTCACATCCGCTCGAGGACCATGGCAAACCCCATGCCGCCCTGGGCGCACACGGAGATCAGTCCGAACTGCACGTTCCGACGCCGCATCTCGTTGGCGAGCGTGGTGACGATCCGCCCGCCGGTGGCGGCGAATGGGTGGCCGATCGCGATCGACCCACCCATCACGTTGAGCGCCTCCCAGTCGACCTCGCCGATCCGCTCGCTGCGGCCCAGGTGCTCGCGCGCCCACATATCCGACTCGAAGGCCTGAATATTCGACAGCACCTGCGACGCGAACGCCTCGTGCATCTCGACGAGCCCGAGGTCCTTCCAGGCGATGCCGGCCCGCTCGAGCGCGGTGGGCACCGCGTACCCGGGCCCCATCAGCAGCTGCGCGCCGGGATCGACCGCCGCCACGGCGTACGAGCGGACGAACGCGAGCGGCGTGTACCCGAGGGCGCGCGCGGCCTCGTCGCTCATCACGAGCACCGCGGAGGCGCCGTCCGTCAGCGGCGAGGCATTGCCGGCCGTGACGGATCCGTAGCGCCGGTCAAACGCGGGCTTCAGCGCCGCCAGCTGCTCGAGGCTGGAGTCGGCGCGAATGCCGTTGTCCGCCACGACCGCGTCGTACGTCGGCGGAACGAAGACGGGCGCGATTTCCGACGTGAGCCTGCCGTCCGCGGTGCCCTGCGCGGCCAACCGGTGGGAGCGAAGCGCGTACTCGTCCTGGGCCTGCCGGGTGATGCCGTTCTCCTTCGCCATCTTCTCGGCCGACTGCCCCATCGTCTCGCCCGTGGACGGCTCCGCGATCGCGGGCGTCACCGGCACGAGATCCCGGGGACGCACCTTCGCGAGGGTCGCCACGCGCTTGCCGAGGGTCCGCGCGCGACTCGCCTGCACGAGCAGCTCCGCGAAGCGCTTCGAGTGGAGGATCGGGATGTCCGAGAGCGACTCCGTGCCGCCGGCGATGATCACGTCGGCCTGGCCGAGGGCGATCTGGTCGTACGCGTCCGCGACCGCCTGGCCCGACGAGGCGCATGCGCGGTTCAGGGAGAAGGCCGGCACGGTCCTGGGGAACTGGGGCAGCAGGCTGACCTCGCGCGCCACGTTGGGTGCGAGCACCGAGGGAATGACCTGGCCGAAGATCACCTGATCGACCTTGGCAGGCGGGATCTCGCTGCGCGTCAGCAGCTCCCGGGTCGCCAGCCTGGCCAGCTCGACGGCGCTGAGGTCCTTGAGGACCGTCCCGGACTTCGCGAAGGGCGTGCGGCATCCCGCGATGATGGCGACGCGACGACCGTTCTGCCCGACCATGATCCGGCTCCGTTCGCGGCGCCCGCGATCGGCGCCGAATCCAGCAAAGCTAGCCCGTGCCCCGAGCGCGGGCCAGCGCAAACCGCACCGTGCGGTTGCGGGATTTTGGTGTCAAATTGGGCCAATGGACTCGGCGTTTTCCGCTGAGACGAGGCGGGCGGATCTCGACGCCATGGCCGCGGCGCCGCTCGACCTGCTGGTGGTCGGCGGGGGCATCACCGGCGCGGGTATCGCGCGCGATGCGGCGCTCCGCGGGATCCGCACCGGCCTGGTCGAGGCTGCCGACTTCGGAAGCGGAACGTCCGGCCGCTCCACCCGCCTGGTTCACGGCGGCCTCCGCTATCTGGAGCACGGCTGGCTGCGGCTGGTGTTCGAGGCGAGCCGCGAGCGCCGGATCCTGATGCACATCGCGCCGCATCTCGTGCGGCCGGTGCCGTTCCTCTTCCCGGTCCACAAGGGCGGCCGGGTGAGCCGGGGCCGGCTGGCCGCGGGGCTGTGGCTGTACGACCTGCTGTCCGCCTTCCGCAACGTGCGCATGCACCGGACGCTGTCGCGGCGCGCCGTGCGCAAGGCCGAGCCGCAGCTGCGCAGCAAGGACCTGCTGGGGGGCGCCGTCTACTACGACGCCTGCTGCGACGATGCGCGTCTGGTGCTCGCGAACGCGCGCGCGGCGCGCCGCGGCGGCGCGCTGGTGGCCAGCTACGCGCCGGTGCGCTCGTTCGAGAAGGCCGCCGGCCAGCTTCGCGGGGCCGTGGTGGAGGACGTCCTCGACGCGCGGCGTCTCGCCGTCCGCGCCCACGTCACCGTCAACGCCACCGGCCCGTGGACCGATGTGATCAGACGGATGGACGAGCCGGGCGCCGAGCCGGTCCTCAGGCCGACGAAGGGGGTCCATCTCGCGGTGCCGCACGCTCGGCTGGGCAACACGGGCGCACTCACGATGACGTCGCCGCTCGACGGTCGGGTCATGTTCGTCCTGCCATGGGGCGACGTGACCGTCGTCGGCACCACGGACACGGACTACGAGGGCGACCCGGGCGACGTCGCCCCGACCGCAGACGACATCACCTACCTGCTGCGCTCGGCGAACGCGCTGTTTCCCGACGCGCGCCTCGCGCCCGCGGACGTGCTCGCCGCCTGGGCCGGCCTCCGGCCGCTACTCAAGGACGGGGGGGCTGCGGCAACGGCCGCGGTTCCGCGCGAGCACCGCATCTTCGAGAGCCCGTCCGGGCTGGTGACCATCAGCGGCGGCAAGCTGACCACGTATCGCTCGATGGCGGCGGAGGTGGTGGACCTCGTCGGGACGAAGCTCCACCGCCTCGACGGCCGCGACAGCGCGCCGCGCGCGCCGACCGCCGAGGAACCCCTGCCCGGCGGCGAGGTCGCCGACCTCGAGCTGCTGGTGCGCGAGCTGGTGAAGGAGCGTCTGTCCGAGGACGCCGCGCGTCATCTGGTCGACACCTACGGCACCGAAGCGATGGCGGTCGCCAATCTCGCCTTCCGCGACACGCCGCTGGCCGAGCCGCTGGCCTCGGGGGTTCCGGTTCTCCGCGCCGAGGTGGTCCACCAGGCGCGCCGGGAGATGGCGCTGTCGGTCGCCGACGTGATGATCCGCCGCACGCACCTGTTTCGACGGCATCCCGGACAGGGCGCCGAGCTGACGCCGGTCGTGGCCGGCCTGCTCGGGAGGGAGCTCGGCTGGGACGCGGCCCGCGAAGCGGCGTCGCTGGCCGGTTATCTCGCCGAGGTGCAGCAGATGCGGCAGGCGATCACGCCGCCGCCGGCCGCCTGACGCGAGCCATGTCGCGGGCCACGGTCGGCACGGCCAGAAGCAGCAGGGCGCCGCCCAGGAGACCCACCGCGGGCAGCGTCATCAGCGCGATCCTCAGGCCATAGCGGTCCGACAGCACGCCCACCACCGGCAACGCGATGGCGTCGCCGGCGATGTGGATGAAGAAGACGTACGCCCCCATGACGGTGGCCGCGATGCGCCGGGGCACCACGTCGAACAGCACGGCCGCGGCCGGACCGTTGTACCAGGTGAAGAAGAACACCACGATGAAGAACAGTCCGGCGAACAGCCGGACGTCGTTGACCAGCAGCAGCACCACGCACAGCGGCGCCCCGGCCAGGAAGCCCACCGCGCTGGCGATGACGCGCCCGGCCGGCGTGAACTCCATGAGGCGGTCGCCCGAGCGGCCACCGATCCACGAGCCGAGCACACCCGCCACCAGGCCCACCAGGCCGATCTGGCGGCCGGCCTGCAGCAGCGACATGTCCAGCACCCGCTGGAGGTAGCTCGCCGACCACGCCACCAGCGAGTTCATGGCTGCCGTGGTCAGCGCGCCCCCGATGAACATCCAGATCAGGGTCGGCGTGCGGAGCACCACGGCCGCCGCGTCCAGCATCTCGTCGACCGCGTCGGCGGGAACGCCCGCGAGCAACCGGTGGCGCCAGCGCATCGCCACGCGCACCCACTTGACCACCGTCCACACCAGCCCCACGCCGACGATCGCGCCGAACACCGCCGTGTCCGCCGCGGCCGGTACGCGGAACAGCACCAGCGCTCCGACGACCGCCGCGCCGATCGGGATCGACATGAGCAGCGGCAGGCCCGCCCGCAGGACCAGTCGCGGCGTGAGGGCGATGCGTCGCACCGGTCGCGGCTGCGGCGCGGCCCGCGGTTTGGGTCGCGGATCGCGCAGCCGAGAAAGGAGCAGCGCGAACAGGATGCCCGGCAGACCGACGACGATCAGCGCCGTGCGCCAGCCGAAGGCGGTCGCCAGGTGGCCGCCCAGCCATACCGCGAGCACGCCTCCGACGGCGAGCCCCGCCCAGAAGATGCCCATCGCCTGGGCGCGGCCGCGGTCCGGGAAGTAGTCGGCGAGCATCGCCTGCGCCGACGGCAGGTACGAGGACTCGGCGACGCCCACGACGCCGCGCGTCGTCAGAAGATGCCAGTAGCTGGCCGCCGCCCCGCCCAGCGCGGTGAACCCGCTCCACAGGGCGACGCCGCCCGCGATGACGTTGCGCCGTGACCGGAGGTCGGACAGCACGCCCGCGCCCAGGGCGCCGAGCGCGAAGGCGATGGCGTACGACGACCCCAGCCAGCCCAGCTGCGTGTCGGAGATGTCCAACTCGTCCTTGATCGGCTCGAACAGGGCGAGAATGATGTTGCGGTCGAGGTAGTTCAGCAGGTTGCCGATGGCCAGCAGCGTCAACGCATACCACAGATACCGGCCGCTCAGGGCCGGGCGGCCGGACGCGTCGCTCACCGTGCCATGCCTGCGCGAGGGCGCACTCGGCTAGAAGAGCCCTTCTACGGACCGGCCGCCCATCGGCTCCGACCGCTGGGCCAGCAGCTTCTCGCGCGCCCGCACCACCACATCCACCGCCGCGGCGGGGTCGTCGGTGAGGTGGAAGATGTCGAGATCGCCGAGGTCGATCTTGCCCTGCGCCGCCGCGGTCGCCCGCAGCCAGTCGACCAGTCCGCGCCAGTACTCGGTTCCGAACAGCACGACGGGGAAGTGCTTGATCTTGCCGGTCTGGATGAGGGTCAAGGCCTCGAACAGCTCGTCGAGCGTGCCGTACCCGCCCGGGAAGACCACGAAGCCGATCGAGTACTTCACGAACATCATTTTCCGGACGAAGAAGTACCGGAAGTGCATCGCCCTGTCGACGTAGGGATTCGTCCCCTGCTCGAACGGCAGCTCGATGTTGAGTCCGATCGACGGCCCGCCGCCTTCCTGCGCGCCGCGGTTCGCGGCCTCCATGATGCCGGGACCGCCACCGGTGATGATGGAGAAGCCCGCGCCCGCGAACCGCCGGGCCGTCTCGGTCGCCGCGCGGTAGTGCGCGTCGTCGGGCCTGGTGCGCGCCGACCCGAAGAACGTGACCCCGGAGTGCACGCCCGCCAGCGTGTCGAAGCCCTCGACGAACTCGCCCATGATGCGGAGCACGCGCCACGGATCCGACGAGACGAACTCGCGCCGCCGCTCGGTCGGGTGCGGAACGCTGAAGAGACGCTCGTCCTCGGTCGGCCCGAGGCGCCTCGGTCCGCTGTGACGATCGCCTGGTGCTGACATCGGGAACCCTCTTGCCACGGATGAGCGTGCGAATATACAGATTCCACCCGGGTGGCACAAAGGAAAAACGTGCAGTCGTGGCGCACGCTGTCGCTGTCCCTCGTCGGGAGAGCGGTCGTCAGTCCGCGCGTGGCGCGGGACCTCGCGGGCCTCGCGTGGTCCATGCGTCGCCGCGGCTGGTACCGGAAACCGCCGTTTCTCCCGCTCCCGCCGCCGGAATACGTCCGGTGGCGGATGCTCACCGCGTACGGCGACGAGAAGGCGGTGCCGCCGGTCGACGACGTGCTCCGCGTGGCGCGGTGGCGACGGGAGCTGCTCAAGCCGTGACGCCGACGGCCCTCGCCGCCGCCACCAAGGCGCGCGCTGGCGAGCTGGGCTTCGGCGCCTGCGGCGTCACCGACCTGAGCCCGTCGGAGGCCGGCGCCGCGCTCGATCGCTGGCTGGCGCTCGGCTATCACGGTCAGATGCAGTACATGGAGAAACAGGCGCCGCGGCGCCGGCAACCGGCGCGGGCGTGGGCCGGCGCGCGCTCCGCCGTCGTCGTGCTCCACAACTACTGGCAGGCCGACGCCGAGCCCGCCACGGGACGCGGCCGCATCGCGCGCTACGCGCTGGGCGACGACTATCACGCCGTGATGCGGGCCAAGCTCGAGCAGCTCGGCGCGGGCCTGGTGGCCGCCGCCGGGGCCGGCCGGTTCAAGGCGTACGCGGATGCGGGCCCGCTCCCCGAGCGCGAGCTCGCGCGCCGTGCCGGCCTCGGGTGGATAGGCAAGAACACGATGCTGATCCGCCCCCGGCTCGGCTCCTTCACGTTCATCGGGGTCGTGCTGACGGACCTGCTGCTGGCCACGGATCAGCCGTTCGAGGCCGACCGCTGCGGGACCTGCCGGCGCTGCCTGGACGCCTGTCCGACGCGCGCGTTCCCAGAGCCCCGTGTGCTCGACGCCACCCGCTGCATCTCCTACCTCACCATCGAAGCTCTCGGACCCGTGCCCGAATCCCTGAAACCGGCGGTCGGGGACTGGCTCTTTGGCTGCGACGTCTGTCAGGACGTGTGCCCTTGGAATGTCAGCTTCGTCGAGGAAACGCGTGAGCCTCGCTACCGGGCCCGCCCCGCCGTCGACTGGCCGATGCTGAGGGACATCGTCACCATGGGCGAGGGGCAATTCGAAGAGGCCTTCGGGGCAACGGCGTTGGAGCGTGCCGGGCGAGCCGGACTGGCCCGCAACGCCACGGTGGTGATCGAGAATGGTCGGCCGAGCGGGGAGTGCGCGTGGCCGGCAGCGTGAAGGGCCTCGCCGCCTCGGAACGGGCAGCCGCCATCAAGCAGAGTCTCGCGGCTGGCCTGGCGAAGGTGGATCCCTACCATCGGCTCCAGGGCCGGCCGGTGCGCTATCAGGTCACCGCCGGTCAGACGCTGGAGATCACGTTTCGCGACGTGCCGAGCATCGGGGAAGCGGAAGTGAACGGGGTCAAGCGGCTGCTCGGCGGAAAGTCGTTCTGCGCCGTGAGCCCGCAGTCCCGCGAGCGGATCATCGTCAGGTTCGTCGTGCCGCTGGAGTGATCTACGCGGCGGCCCTCCAGCGCCGGCCGGCGAGGAGAGCGAGAAGCAGCGCCAGCACAGCCCACCCTGCCCCGGTCACGGCGGCCGTCGCGTCGACGTGCGGCCCGCCCGCAGGCGGCACCTCATACCAGTGACGGAGCGCATCCCGGACGAGCGTCGCCGCAGGGGTCTGGTACGCGTTGGCCAGCGCCGCGTCCGGCTTCAACGGCGACCGCCAGAGGGCCGCGAATTGCTGCGGTGTGCTTGAGGCGAGCAGGAAGGCGAGCACCCTCTCGGGCGGGATGGTCATGAAGGCGCTGTACGGCAGCTGCCCCCAGGTGTCGAGGCCGGTTGCCCGCAGACACGCTTGTGCGGCCCCGCGGACGCAGCCGACCGCGAGCCATCGCGCCGCCCACCAAGGCAGATCGTCCGGGCCGATCGTGGGCTGGAGCTGACGTCGTCTCACAACCCGGCGCGCGTCCACCAGCTGGGACGTGAGCGGATACCACCGATACCAGAACGTCGCGTCACCGACGGACCAGCGTCCGACCATTGCCCCCGGCGACCCGAAGCGCGCATACAGGGCGCACGCCCCTAGCCAGCGGGTGACCGGGCGCCCCGACGCGTCGTGGGCCACGTAGCTGGCCGCCCGCATCCAGTCGGGCTTGTTGAACAGGTCCACCAGCACGATGCACGCGTTGCTCGTCTCCGCCTGGTCGACGAGCTCGCGCACCGTCCAGGAGGCGATTCTCTTGCCGCCTGCTCGGGTCGGGTTCGCGAACAGCGCGACGACGAGCGGCATGCCGCGCGTTCCGGGAGACGGGTAGAGCGCGAGCTCTCGGCTCGCGGCGTCCAGCCAGAACCGAGCCGAGTCCGCCGACAGGGGCGCCTCGTACACGACCGTGACGGCGCCGTCGCTGGACCGCAACGCCCGCGCGCCGTGCGCGGCAGCCAGGACCGAGTCTGAAAGGCCGGCCTGTTCGACGGCCGTCTCCTGGACGCGCACCGCCTCCTGCACGTCCCTGCGGTATGGCGACGGGGACGCGCCCCCGTAGACCTCAGCGCCTGCCACGTAGACCAGCCCGAACCACACGCGGTCGGCACTCGGGACTCGCGGCGGCAACAGGGTCACCAACGCGACGAGGGCCACGAGCACCGGCAACGACAGCCACCACCTCCGGATCAGCGCCATCGTCCGCTCCGCGCCGCAGCCAGAACGAGCAGGCCGGCGAAGACCGCCACCGGCCACGCGTCGCGCAGGTTGGCGGTGACCTCGGGCATCCCTCCTTCCGTCAGGACCCATGCCCGCCAACCCTGCACGAGTGAGTCCTCCGCAACGCCGGTCGCCCGAACGAGACGGTCCCCGACGCTGCCCGCTCGGTCCTGCAGGGCCTGCGGCAACGCGCCAGGACGGCTGCGCGTCAGAACGAAGCGCACGAAGCTCGCGCGCGGACTCGGGCCCGCCGGAATCGGCGGCAGGTAGCCGAGCGAAGTGAGACGCAGGCATGCATCCCGCGCCTCAGCCGCGCACTGCTGCGCGAGCTCCGCCGACTGGTGGGTCGGGAACCAGCGCCCGCTCACCAGCGCCTGAAGCTCCCGGGGGCGGTAGCGCACCTTGTAGGGCTCGGTGTCCGCATCGAGACCGAGCCAGAGCCTGCACGCGTCGACCTTGCCCTCGAGGCAGCCCGCGCCGACGCGGGTGTCTCCGCGCATCAGCTCGCGAACCGTGGCCGGGCCGTCCCGCTTCGGAGTCCACCCCAAGCCCAAGTCCGGTGGCAACCAACCCCGCCATGTCGAGTCCAACGTCTCGCGGTAGTCCCACGCGACGGCCGCTGCGACGCTCCATCCGTCCGCCAGCGTATCAGGTCGCGGCTCCACGCCAACCGGGATGCGAGCCCGGTTCCTCAGACGTTCCGTGCGCACCGTCGAATCCACGCCGGTCGCCGCCAGCGCCACGACTACGCGAACCGCGAGGAACCGCGCGGGAAGCGCGTCCCGCAGATACTCCGCCGCGCCCGCCGTGATCCGGAACCCGGTCTCGGTGCCGACTGCGTCCGGCAAGAGCACGGTGAGCGGACCCGCATCGAACCGGCGGGCGCGGCGCTCCCAGGCCGTCCTGGCGTTGGCGACCGAGTCCCTCACCGCGATGCCGCGCCACAACGACTGCGCCTGCGCCAGCAGCGCGTGTGATCGACGGGCCGCACCTCGCCCCGTCTGTGCTCGCGCCCCGCCGGCGCATGCCACGAGCGCGAGGCCAACCGCGAAGGTCCTAGACATCGAACAGCGCCCACCTCCCGATCAGGATGCTCAACGGTCCGGGCCAGTTGGTGAGCCACATGAACACGGTCGGTGTGACGGTGGCGCCCACCCCGAACCCCCAGAGCACGGCGTCGGCGAGCAGGAGACCGCCGATGCCGCCGAGTACCGCCAGGGCCGCACGACGGGTGCTGATGGCGATAGTGAAGAAGATCGCGTAGCAGACGAACGCCGCGAGCAGGAACCGCGCCGTCAGCGCCAGCGGATACGCGTGGACGCCGCTGGGCAGCCTCACGGAAACGGTTGCCACCAGCGCGCCGATGCCGATGGCCGTCACCGGGACCAGCAGCAGCGTCGTTCCCGCGGCGAAGCGCAACCACACGTAGCGAGCCCTCGTCACCGGGAGCGAGAGCGCATATACGTGCTTGCCCGCGTGATCCGGCGCCCACGACCCGATCCCCAGCAGCACGCCCGCCAGCATCGCGACGTACGGAACGAGCTGTCCGATCTGTTGCGCCGCGTACAGCCACTGGGCCACCTGCCCGGGCGGTGCGCCCTCGAGGCCGCCGCCGTAGGTGACGGTGAGCAGCGGCAGCGCGAAGGCCAGCACGCCCAGCAGCACCACCGGCAGCCGCAACGCGCACCACTGCACGTAGAGAATCTGTCTGTACACGCTCCACCCCCCCGTCTCAGGCCGCCGGAACTCGGGAAACCCTCAGCAGCTCCACGAATCCCTCCTCGAGGTCGAGGTCGACCACCTCCCTCAGCTCCGCGTTGGCCGTGCTGAGCCACTCCGCCATCCGCGGTTCCCATCCGCGCACGACCCACGTCTGCTCCCCGTCCGACGGCTCTCGGCTCAAGACCACGAACGGCGCGCCGGTCACCACGGCGGGCGCGCGCACCACCCGCAGTCGCTTGATTCCGTTCTTGAATTCGGCCATCGGCAGCTCGGCCACCAGGTTCCCTTCGTCGAGGATGCCGATCCAATCGCAGATCCGTTCCAGCTCGTGGACGAGGTGGCTCGAGATGAAGACCGTCGTCGTCCCCTGCGAGCAGAAATCCACCAGCGCCGCCAGGACGTCGCGCCGCACGACCGGGTCCAGGCCGTCCGTGGGCTCGTCGAGGATCAGGAGACGGGGCCGTTGCGCGAGCGCGAGGAGGACGTGGAGCTTGCCCACCTCGCCCTTGGAGAGGTGTGAGATACGGTGGTCGGCACGCAGCCCGAAGCGGCGTTGCAGGTCTGCGGCGTAGGCCGCGTCGAAGCTGCGGTAGAACGCCGCGTGCAGTCGCGTCGCCTCCGACACCGTGAGGTACGGATAGAGATGCGGCCGTTCCGGCACGTAGCCGGTCTCGCCCAGGATCTCCGGCATGTCGCGTGGCACCGAGCGGCCGAGCATGCTGATCGTCCCGCGGCGCGGCCGTAGCATCCCGAGCAGCAGCCGGATCGTCGTCGTCTTCCCCGAACCGTTGGGGCCGAGAAAGCCGTACATCGATCCCTCGCGCACGGTGAGGCCCAGGCCGGCGATCTCGAAGTGCTTGCCGGCCCGGTACGCCAGATCGTGCGTCTCGATCGCGTTGTTCATGTGGACCGTGCCTTCATTTCGACCTTCAGCGCCTGGTCGAGATCCTCGCGCGTGACGCCGAGAGCGGCCGCTTCCTTGAGCAGCCGTCGCACGAGCCTGCGTGCCTCCCGCTGCCGCTCCGCCTCCCGCTTCGGCGGCGCCAGCTCACGGACGAACGTGCCTGCGCCCTGCCGACTCTCGACCACGGCAGCCTCCTCCAGCTCGCGATAGGCCTGCACGACGGTGGCGGGGTTCACCCGCAGCTGCGACGCCAGCTGCCGGACCGAGGGGAGCGCCGCGCCCGGCGCGAGGTCCCCGGTCGCGATCGCGATGCGGATGCGATCGGCGATCTGCGCGTAGAGCGGAACGGGACTGCGAGGATCGATGTGCCGGAACACGGCCCCTGCCATCTGTATCGCTGTACCGATACAGTGGCACTTTGGGGCCGACCTGTCAAGTGGGCCGCAGCACCAGCAGCGTGATCTCCGGCGGACAGCGCCAGCGGATCGGCGCCGTGATGGCCCCGATCCCGCGCGAAACGTAGAGTTGCCGGTCCTCCTCGCGGATCGGGCCGGCCAGATAGCGGTAGCCGAACTGCGACGGCACGTAGGGAGGCCCCAGCCACGGAAGGTGCGCCTGGCCGCCGTGGGTATGGCCCGACACCATCAGGTCGAGGCGCAGGTCCGCGGGCCAGAACGCGAAGACGTCCGGATCGTGGGACAGCACCACGCGCGGCACGCGATCGGGGACGCCTTCCAGCGCCGCAGCGAAGTCGACGACGTCGAAGCGCAGGTCACCGACCCCGGCGACCGCCAACGCGTCGGTGCCGCGCCGGACGAACGTGCACCGGTTGCGAAGCTCGACCACTCCCGCCGACCGCAGCGCGTCGCGCACCAGCTCGGCACCGACGTAGTGATCGTGGTTGCCGAGCACGCCGAAGACACCGTCCGGCGCCGCCAGCGGCCGCAGCAGGTCGACCAGGCCGCGGGCGTAGCGCGGGCTGTGCGAGAGGTAGTCGCCGCCGAGCAGGATCAGGTCCGGGCGCAGCGCGACGGCGGCGACGACCGCCTTCGCGATCCACGACTTCGGCACCACGGCGGAGTAGTGCAGGTCGGAGAGAAACGCGACCCGGTAGCCGTCGAACGACGGCGCGAGGTCGCGCACCGGGATCTCGCGGCGCTCGACGGTCAGCCGCTTGAGGCCCCACAGGCCGAACGGGCCGGCCAGTGTCTCGACCGCATGGCTGAACAGGTTCTCGAGTCTCCGCCGCCGGCCGGGGACGAGCGGGCTGCTGCGAGGCACGTGGCGCGGCGAACGGATGAGCGGGCCGATCACGGGACGGCGCGTCGGGGTGCCGTCCGCCGCCGCGGCCGGGCGCTACAAGCCGGTGGGATGATCGACAAACGACCAGGGCAGCTGGAACCGCTCCGCGATGTGCTCCGCCAGCGCCTTCACGCCGAGGGTCTCCGTCGCGTAGTGGCCGGCGTAGAAGGCGTTGACGCCGAGCTCCTCCGCGTCGAAGTAGGTCCAGTGCTGCCCCTCGCCGGTGACGAACGAGTCGAGGTCCGCGCGCTTGGCCTGCGGGATCATGGAGCCCGCGCTCCCGGTGATGATGCCGACGCGCCGCACGCGCTCCGGCCCGCCCGCGATGACGCGCACCGTGCCGCCGAGAATCTCGTGCAGCCGTGCGGCCAGGGTGTCGCGCGGCAGGTCCAGCTCGCCCCACGTTCCGAGCGGCGCGCCGCGATACTCGGCGAACCAGCCGCGCACCTCGACGCCGAGCTTGCGGGCGAGGACCACGTTGTTGCCGACCTCCGGGTGCCGGTCGAGCGGCAGGTGCGCCGAATACAGGGCGATGCCGTGACGCACCAGCGAGGCGGCGCGCCGGAAGTGACGGCCCACCAGCGGCTCGAGGCCGCCCCAGAACAGCCCGTGGTGCACGATCAACAGGTCGGCGCCGCGCTGGGCCGCCTGGTCGATCACCGCCTGACAGGCGTCGACGGCGACGGCGACGTTGTGCACGTCGCCGGCGTTCTCCACCTGGAGCCCGTTGAGGGCGTTGGGGTCGTCGGCTACCTCCCCGGTGCGGAGGTAGTCGTCGAGGTACCGCACGAGGTCTTCGAGGCGCACCGCTCAAGCCCGTGGAGAGGGGGTCACGTCACTGCCTGGCCGTGAAACGGTCGACCACGCCGCGCGCCGCCGGCGCTCGCTGCCTACTGGCTCCGGCCGAAACCGCCGGGAGCCCGGGACGGCGTCGTCGACGATTCCGGTGGCTCGGACGCCGCATCGGTCCGCCGATTCTCCTGAAGCGGCGAACCCTCGCCCATCTTGATGCGGCCGTTCAGCGTTCCTCCCTCGGCGACGGAGATGCGGAGGGTCGTGATGTCGCCGTCGATCGACGCGCCCGCCTGGACCTCCACCCGCCCGCGCGCCCGGATGGCGCCGTTCACCACGCCGCCCACGATCACCTCGGCGGTCTCGATGTCGCCGCGCACGACGCCGCCCTTGGCGACGAGCACCTGCGTCGAAGCCTTCACGTGCCCGTCGACCGTGCCCTCGATCTTGACGACGCTGTCCGTCTCCAGGTCGCCACGCACGACCATGCCCGCCCCCACGATGGACAGGCTCAGGGCCGCGCCCGATGGCCTCGCCGACGGCGACGCCTTCCCGCCCTCGGGCTGGGGTTTGCTGCCGCCGAAAATGCCCATGCCTACGGTCCCTCCCGCACCAGCGTGGTCGGATCGATGGACCGGCCGTGGAGTCGCACCTCGAAGTGCAGGTGCGGGGCGGTCGACCGGCCGGTATTGCCGGAGAGCGCGATCACCTGGCCCGCCGCGACGGTGTCTCCCCGCGACACCACGATGCGCGACAGGTGACCGTACATGGACTGATAGCCCGAGGGATGCTCGAGTAACACGAACAGCCCGTACGACGAATCCCGGCCCACCCGCTCAACGATTCCGCCTCCCGACGCCCTGACGTCGGAGCCCTCCGGCACCGCGAGGTCGATGCCCGGGTGCACCTCCTCGCTGGGCGTGTCCGCGACCATCCCGCGCGTGCGGTACGACGGCACCGACAGCGGCCAGCGGTTCGGCACCGACAGACCCACCTGTGGCCGCCCTCCCGAGTCGCGCGCCGGGGGCCGCGCCACCATGGCCGGCGCGATGTAGAGCAGTTCCTCGCCCGCCGCGAGTTGGCTCTCCGCGGTTCCGGCCGGGGCCGGCACCTGGGCGCCGAGCATGCCGCGCAGATGGGTGTACCTCGCCTCGGCGTCGGAGAGCTCGCGGGCGAGCTCGGTGACGCGGGCGTTGTCCCGGGTCAGTTGCTCGACGCGCCGCTGGAGGAGCGGCGCCCGCAGCGCGGCAGTGAGGACCGGCCCGTACGTCGCGACGATGGCGACCGCGGCGAGGAGCAGGACAGCCGCGGCGATCAGCCCCGCTCGCACCACCCACGACGGGACCTGCAGCTGTCGCGAAAACAGCGCCCCGTTGCGGTGGATGATGACGGTGTAGCCGGGGCCTCGCACTAGCCGTCCCACCTGCGGCCGAGGATGAGCTCGAGCAACCGGCCCAGATCCTCCTCGGAGTAGAACCGCACCTGCAGGTGTCCCTTCCCCTTCCCCGTGAGCACCACGGTCGCGTCGGTTCCAAGCCTCTTCCGGAGCGCCGATTCGATCCTCGCGACCTCGGCCGGCACCGCACGCCGTCCCGCGCGGCCCTTGCCGTCGCGACGGCCCGCCGGTCCGCCGCGCGCGTGGCGCTCGATCTCGCGCACCGACCAGCCGTTCGCTACGCATTCCCGGGCCAGCCGCTCGATCCGGCGGTCGTCGCCCAGGCTGAGCAGCGCGCGTGCGTGTCCGGCCGTGAGCGCGTCACTGGCCACCAGCTTCTGGACGCTCTTGGGCAGCTTCAGCAGGCGCACCGCGTTCGCGACAGTCGAGCGGTCGCGGCCGACGGCCTCGGCGATGGCCGCGTGCGACAACTTGAAGTCCGTCGCCAGCCGTTCGTAGCCCTCGGCCTCCTCGATGGCCGACAGCGAGGCGCGTTGCAGGTTCTCGACCAGGGCCAGGGTCAGCAGGGTTCGGTCGTCGACGTCGCGGACGACCGCCGGGATCCTCTTCCACCCGAGTTCGCGGGCGGCCCGCCAGCGTCGCTCGCCAGCCACCAGCTCATAGCCCGGCCCGACCTGTCGGACGATGACCGGCTGCAGCAGCCCGCTGCTGGCGATCGACTGCTTCAGCTCGGCCAGGGCCGTGGGATCCATCGCGCGCCGGGGCTGGAACCGGTTGGGCTCCACCGCGTCCACCGGAAGCTCCTGCAGCGCCCCTTCGCGCTCGGCCTCCTCCACGGTGCCGGTGCCGAGCAGGGCCTCGAGACCCCGGCCCAGTCGGCGCCGGCTCCCGGTCGCGCCGCTCACGTCGCCGCCTCCGCAGCGTGCTTGGTGGTCTCGCGGGCCTCGGCGCCCAGCTTGGAGGCGGTGCGGCGGATCAGCTCCTCCGCGACGCTCAGGTAGCACTGCGCGCCGACGGAGCCGATGTCGTAGAGCAGGATCGGCTTTCCGAAGCTTGGGGCCTCGGCCAGGCGCACATTGCGGGGCACCACGGCCTTGAACATCCGCGCCCCGAAGTACTCCCGCGCTTCGTCGGCGACCTGGCGCGAGAGGTTGAGCCGGGCGTCGTACATCGTGAGCAGGACGCCGTCGATCGCCAAGCGCGGGTTGAAGTTGCGCTGCACCAGTCGCACGGTGTTCAGCAGCTGGGACAGCCCTTCCAGCGCGTAGTACTCGCACTGGATGGGGATGATGACCGAGTCCGCCGCCGTCAGCATGTTGAGTGTCAGCAGTCCGAGCGACGGCGGACAGTCCATCAGGACATAGTCGTACGACCGGCGCACGCTCTCGAGCGCGCCGCGCATGATGGTCTCGCGGTGCGGCCGCGAGACCAGCTCGACCTCGGCGCCGACGAGGTCGCGGGACGCGGGTGCCACATCGAGGAAGGGGAAGTGGACGGCGCGGCGGACCGAGTCCGCCAGGGGCCGGTTGTCGAGCAGAACCTCGTACAAGGTCAGATGAAGCCCGTCGCGCTCCAGTCCCACGCCGCTCGTGGCGTTCGCCTGCGGGTCGGCGTCGACCAGCAGCGTGCGCTTCTCCGCCGCCGCCAGGGAGGCAGCCAGGTTGACGGCCGACGTCGTCTTGCCGACGCCGCCCTTCTGGTTGGCGATCGCGATGACCCGAGCCATGGGGCGGGGGAATCTATCTGTTGCACGTGCAACGGGCTAGCGGACTTGCAGGGCAGGGAGGGGGTGTTGCACGTGCAACGGGGCCCACAACGTCGGCCCCGCCGCGAACGCCTCAGCGCGCCGCCCCTCAGCTCAATCCTGCCTCGCCCAGCGCCACAGCTCCTTCAGGTTGGGCCGCTTGCCGTACATCAGGATCCCGATCCGGTACACCCGGGCCGACAGCCACACCACCAGCAGCACCGTGGCGGCGGCAATCACCAGCGACAGGGCCAGCTGCGCGGTCGGCACGTCTGAGGTCGCCACCCGCACCGGCATGATGATGGGCGATGAGACGGGGATCATCGAGGTGACCACGGCCATCTGCCCGCTCGGATCGCTCAGGGCCGCGAACGACACGATCAGGGAGAAAACCAGCAGCATCATCACCGGCTGCTGGGCCTGCTGCGCCTCGGAGTCGGCCGTGACCGACGCGCCGACGACCGCGAACAGCGCGGCGTACAGCAGGTACCCGAGCACGAAGTACGCCCCGACGACGGCGAGCAGGGTTCCGCTGATGGCGGGGAAGGTGAAGCTGCTGATCTGCTCCAGCGGCACGTGGAACGCCCCCAGGATCTGCGCGCGGAAGTGCAGCATCAGGTACCCGGTGAACGTCCAGATCCCGAACTGGAACAGCCCCACGCCGCCGACCCCGACGACCTTGCCCAGCATGAGCTGGAACGGACGGAGGCTCGACACCAGAACCTCAATGATGCGGGTCTGCTTCTCCTCCAGCACGCTGCGCATCACGTTGATGCCGTAGATCAGGATGATCATGTAGAGGACCAGCCCGACCCCGTAGCCGAGGAAGAACGTCACCATCCCCGACTCGCCCGTGGCTCCCCGCTTCGTGACCCGCAACGTCTTGAGATCGATGCCGCGCTGCGCCTCCTGCACCACCCCCGGGTCCACGCCGCGGCGGGTGAGGCGCTCGGTCACCACGCTCTGCCGCAGCGCACCCTCCATCACCGCCATGTCGCGCAGCGAAGACACGTTGCGGCCCCGATACTCGGCCGTGCCGGATTCCAGCGTCGCCGACGACACCGTCAAGAACCCGTCCAGCGCCTCCGTCCGGACCTCGTTGGTGAGCGAGTCCTTCACCGCAGTGTCCTGACCCTCTCCGGATTCCAGCAGCTCCACCGTGAACCGACCCGATCCCGCGAGCTGCGTCCTGAGCCGCTGCGCGAACGAGTCGCTGCCCTCGTCGACCAGCACGATGTGGTTCACCCGTCCCGACCGCGTCGCGAGCAGGCTCGGCAGGACGGTCACGGCGATCATGAACACCGGGCCGAGGATCGTGGACACCAAGAACCACTTGGATCGCACCCGCTCGACGAATTCCCGGCGGATGACCGCCCAGACCTTATGCACGGGCCACCTCCGGCCCGGCGGGGGCCGCGGCGGGCCCCGCCTTGTCGAGGAAGATCCGGTTCAGCGACGGCTCGATCCGCTCGAACCGGCGCAGCCGCGCCCGCGTCGCCATCAGCCGCTCCAGGACGAGCTGCGGGTCCACTCCGGGCTTGAGCTTCAGCTCCGCGGACACGCCCGAATCGTCGGCGGCGGCCACGAGGTCGCTCACGGCGGCCATGGCCTCCGCACCGGCGGCCGCGTCCTCGAACGCCACCGCGACGTGGGTGCCGCCGTGCTCCCGCTTCACCTCCGCCAACCCGCCGTCCAGGACCTTCCGGCCCCGGGCGATGATGCACACGTGGTCGCAGATCTTCTCCGCAACGTCCATCTGGTGGGTGGAGAAGATGATGGTCGCGCCGGAGCGGGAGAGGTGCACGATGATCTGCTTGAGCACGTCCTGGTTGATCGGATCGAGGCCGGAGAACGGCTCGTCCAGGATCAGCAGCTCGGGCTCGTGCAGCATCGTCCCGATGAACTGGACCTTCTGCTGCATGCCCTTCGACAGCTCCTCGACCTTGCGCGAGCCCCACTCGGCGAGGTCGAGACGCCGCAGCCACTCGTCCGCCTTCGCCCCGCCGCGCACGCGATCGACGCCCTTCGCCTCGGCGAGGAACACCAGCATGTCCCGCACCCGCATCTTCCGGTACAGGCCGCGCTCCTCGGGGAGGTAGCCGATCCTCGCGCTGTGGTGCCGTCCGCCCATCCGGTCCCCGAACAGCTCGATCGTGCCCTCATCCGGCATCGTGATGTTCATGACCATCCGGATGGTGGTGGTCTTGCCGGCACCGTTCGGGCCGAGCAGCCCGTAGACGGCGCCCTTGGGGACCCGGAGCGAGAGATCTGCGACGGCGACGTGGCCCGCGAACCGCTTCGCGATCCCGTCGACGGCGACGACGTTGTCTGGAGTCATGGGCTGAGCAGCCGGGCCAGGGTTTCGCCGAACGCGGCGGCCGCTTCCGGGCCGCTGGCGGTGACGATCGTTCCGTCGAGCACGACGGGCTCCTCTACGTAGGTCGCGCCGCCCCGTTTCAGCTCCACGATGGCGCGGCGCGAGGGATAGGACGTCGCCCGCTTGCCGGCCAGCAGGCCGGCGCGCGCGAGCACCGCCGGAGCCAGGCAGATCGCCGCGACGGGCTTGCCGGCAGCGTGCACCGCCCGCGCGAGCACCTGCAGCGGCTCGCAATCCCAGAGGTGGGCCGGCGCGCCGGCGCCCCCGGCGATGGCGAGCGCGTCGCACGACGCCGCGTCGGCCTGCTGGATCGTGCAATCCACGCGGACCTCGGCGCCGAGCATCCCGGTCGCGACCCCGCCGCGGGTCGAGGCCACGGCCACTGTGGCGCCTGCCTGCTCGAGCGCGCGTCTCGGCTCGAGCAGCTCCTCGTCACGGAAGCGCTCCGGCGCAATCACGTACACGACCTTCGGCGGCACGGGAAGATCTCCGGCGCGGTCACCGGAGAGGGAGAATAACAGCGCAGACTTCGGGGGGCGACTAGGACGGGATCTTCGCGCTCTCCTCCAGAGCGTTCCAGCCGAGCAGCGCGCACTTGACCCGGATCGGGAACTTCGCGACGCCGGCGAGCGCGCGCGCCTCGCCGAGGGCGCGATCCCGCGCCGCCTCCGCGGAGCCGTGCATCATCT
Source organism: Gemmatimonadales bacterium (assembly GCA_035623395.1). Classification (GTDB taxonomy): domain Bacteria; phylum Gemmatimonadota; class Gemmatimonadetes; order Gemmatimonadales; family JACORV01; genus Fen-1245. Next base: position 54,649 of record DASPTN010000111.1, read on the forward strand.
CGCCGAACCGCGCGCCGAGCGCGCGAGCCTCCGCCACGGTCTTGCCCTTGATGAGCTGCGTCATCATCGATGCCGACGCCTGGCTGATCGAGCAGCCGCGACCCGAGAAACGCACGTCGGCGATCGTGTCGCCGTCGAGCAGCAGGTCGAGCTCCAGCTCGTCGCCGCAGGTGGGGTTCGACAGCGCGACACGGCGGGTGTGCGCCTCGAGGCTGCCCTTGTTCCGCGGCCGCCGGTAGTGGTCCAGGATCAGCTCCTGGTACAGCTCGGCGAGGCCGGAGTCGTCGCGCTCAGGCATGGGCGTAGCCGAACAGCGCGCGTGCCTTCTCGAGCGCGGCGACGAGCGCGTCCACGTCCTCGCGCGTGTTGTAGACGTAGAACGTCGCCCGGGCGGTCGCCGCGACGTCGAGCCGGCGCATGAGCGGCTGCGCGCAGTGGTGCCCGGCGCGAATCGCGACGCCCTCGCTGTCCACGATGGTCGCGAGATCGTGGGGATGGATGTCCGCGAGCGTGAACGACACGACGCCCGCGCGCTCGGCGGGCCCGTACACCCTGATGCCCTCGACGGTCGCCAGCCGCTCCAGCGCGTAGCCGGTGAGTGCCCGCTCGTGGGCCGCCACCTCGTGCATCCCCAGGCCCTGCAGGTACCGGATGGCGGCGCCCAGCCCGATCGCCCCCTCCACGTTCGGCGTGCCGGCCTCGAACTTGTGCGGCAGCGGCGCGTAGGTCGCCGTCGTGTCCTGCACGGTGCGGATCATCTCGCCGCCGCCGTGATAGGGCGGCATCGCGTCCAGCAGCGCCGGCTTGCCCACCAGCACGCCGATGCCCATCGGCCCGAGCATCTTGTGACCCGAGAAGGCGTACAGGTCGCAATCCAGGCCCGCGACGTCCACTGCGAGATGCGGCACCGCCTGCGCGCCGTCCACGACAACGACCGCGCCGGCATCGTGCGCCAGCCGCGTCAACTCCGCCACCGGATTCACGGTGCCCAGGACGTTGGAGACGTGCGGGAACGCGACGATCCGCGGGTGTCGCTCCAGCGCGCGCCGGAAATCGTCCCCGTCGATCCTGCCGTCGGCCGTCAGCTCGACCATCACCAGCCGCGCGTCGCGCGCCTCGGCCAGCAGCTGCCACGGGATCAGGTTGGAGTGGTGCTCCATCGCCGTGACGACGATGGTGTCGCCCGCGCGCACCCGCGAGCGGCCCAGGGACGAGGCGACCAGGTTGATGGCCTCGGTCGTGCCGCGCACGAACACCACGCCCGCGGGGTCGGGCGCGCCGACGAACGCCGCCACCTCGGCGCGCACCGCCTCGTACGCCTCGGTCGCCCGGACCGCGAGGTCGTACGCGCCCCGGTGCACGTTCGCGTTCAGGGTCCGGTAGTACTCCGCGATCGCCTCGATCACCTGGCGCGGTTTCTGGGTCGTGGCCGCGGAGTCGAGGTAGACGAAGGGACGGCCGTGGATCGCCTGGTGGAGAATCGGGAAGTCCGGCCGAACGTCACGCACGCGGGTCACCTTCCGCCGCGGCGGAGCCCCGGCGATGGAGCCACATCACAAATCTGCTCCTCCGTCCCGGCGCGGACCGGCGACGTGCCCTGCCGCGAGACGTCCGCGCACCAGGCCGTCCAGGCACTCGCGCAGCGGCGCATGCCGCAGCCGGCCCAGGATCTCCGCGCCGAATCCGTAGGTCAGCAGCGCCCTGGCCTCGGCGGGCCCGAGTCCGCGGCTCTGCAGATAGAACAGCTCCTTCGGATCGAGCGGGCCGAGCGTGGCTCCGTGGGTGCACTTCACGTCGTCGGCGTAGATCTCGAGCTGGGGCTGGCTGTCCGCGCGGGCCTCTTCCGACAGCACCAGGTTGTGATTGGTCTGCTTGGAGTCGGTGCGCTGCGCGCCGGGACGAACCACGATCCGCCCGTTGAACACGCCGCGCGCCGCGCCGTCCAGGACGCCGTTGAAATACTCGTGGCTCTGGCAGTCGGGCTGCGCGTGGTCGATGACCGTGTGGTGGTCCGCGTGCTGCCGCCCCGCCAGGAGGTACAGGCCGTTGAGCACCAGCTCTGCGCCGGGCCCGTCGAGCACCGCGGTGATGTCGTGCCGCGCAAGGGCGGCCCCGAGCACCACCGGATGGAGCCGCAGCACCGAGCCGCGCCCCTGGCGGGAGCGGGTGGTCGCGACGTGACACGCGCCGGCCGCCTCGCGCTGCACGCGGGTCAGCTCAAGGTGCGCTTCGTCCTCCACGACCACGTCCGTCACCGCGTTGGTCCAGTAGCGCCCGGCGCCGAGTCCGCCGTACCCCTCGATCACCGACACGCGCGCGCCGCGCTCCACGACGATCAGCGCCCGCGGGTGCGAGACCGTCGGGCCGGTGCCCGGCACGGACAGGAACAGGATCTGGAGCGGCTCGTCGAGGTCCACGCCGGCGCCCACCCGGATCAGCGCGCCGTCGCCCAGGAACGCCGTGTTGAGGGCCGCGAACACGTTCTGCTCCCCCGCGCCCAGGAGGGGCTCGACGAGCCGCGTCGGGCCGGCCAGCGCGGCAGCCAGGCTGCCCGCGCTCACGCCCTTCGGCAGATGCGCCGACGACAGCGCCGGCGCGAACCGGCCGTTGACGAACGCGAGCCGGACCGCCTTGCCCACCGGCAGCCAGGCGGGCTCCACCTCGCGCGTCGTCGGCTCCGCAGCCGCGGCAGCGGGAGCGAACGGCGTCTCGACGAGCGGCGCCACGCTGGTGAAGCGCCACTCCTCCTGTCGCGTGGTCGGGAATCCCGCCTCGGAGAAGCGCGCGATGCCCGCCGCGCGCAGCTCGCGAACCCACGCCGGCGCCGCGCCGCCGCCGTTCGCCGCGAAGGACTCGTACTGCGCGACGTACCGCCGCACCGCGTCCACGGATCCGCTCACCGGCGCCCCGCCCTGCGGCTCAAGCCGCCGCCTCGCCGCGCACCCAATCGTAGCCCCGCGCCTCCAGCTCCAGCGCCAGCTCCTTGCCTCCGGAGAGCACGATCCGGCCACCGCTCAGCACGTGGACGTGGTCGGGCGTGATGTAGTTGAGGATCCGCTGGTAGTGCGTCACGACGATGGTCGCGTTGTCGGGGCGCCGCAGCTTGACCACCGCGCCCGCGACCGTCCGCAGCGCGTCGATGTCGAGCCCGGAGTCCGTTTCGTCGAGCACCGCCAGCTTCGGCTCCAGGACCGCCATCTGCAGGATCTCGTTGCGCTTCTTCTCGCCTCCCGAGAACCCGTCGTTCACCGGCCGGTTCATCAGGCTGTCGTCGGAATCGATCGACTTGAGCTTCTCCGCCAGCAGATCCATGAACTCGAGTGGGTCCAGCTCCGGCAGGCCGCGGTGCTTGCGCACGGCGTTCAGCGCCGAGCGGAGGAAGTACGCGTTGGTGATGCCGCGGATGGCGACCGGATACTGGAAGGCCAGGAACACGCCCTCCTGTGCCCGCTCCTCGGGATCCATCTCGAGCAGGTCCCTGCCGCCGTACCGGATGGAGCCCGCGGTCACCGTGTAGGCGGGGTGCCCGGCCAGCACCTGGGCGAGCGTGCTCTTGCCCGACCCGTTGGGGCCCATGATGGCGTGGACCTCGCCCAGCCGCACCACCAGATCGATGCCGCGCAGGATCTCCCGGCCCTCGACCGACGCGTGCAGGCCCGAGACCTCGAGAATCGGAGCTGCCGCCGCCGCGCTCATCCGACGCTCCCCTCGAGGCTGATGCCCAGCAGCCGCTGTGCCTCGACGGCGAACTCCATCGGCAGCTCGCGGAACACTTCCTTGCAGAACCCGTTCACGATCATGCTCGTCGCGTCCTCGGCCGACAGACCCCGCTGCCGGCAGTAGAAGATCTGGTCCTCCCCGATCTTCGAGGTGGAGGCCTCGTGTTCCATGATGGCCGTGCTGTTGCGCACGTCGATGTAGGGGAAGGTGTGCGCGCCGCACTGGTCGCCGATCAGCATCGAGTCGCACTGCGAGTAGTTCCGCGCGCCGCTCGCCCCCTTCATGATCCTGACCAGGCCGCGGTAGGTGTTCTGCCCGCGCCCGGCCGAGATGCCCTTGGAGACGATGGTGCTGCGCGTGTTCTTCCCGATGTGGATCATCTTGGTGCCGGTGTCCGCCTGCTGGCGGTGGTTCGTCACAGCCACCGAGTAGAACTCGCCGATCGAGTTGTCGCCCTGCAGGATGCACCCCGGGTACTTCCAGGTGATCGCGGAGCCCGTCTCGACCTGCGTCCAGGAGATCTTGGAGTTGCGGCCGGCGCACTTGCCGCGCTTGGTGACGAAGTTGTAGATGCCGCCGCGCCCCTCCTCGTCGCCCGGGTACCAGTTCTGCACCGTCGAGTACTTGATCTGCGCGTCGTCGAGCGCGATCAGCTCCACCACGGCCGCGTGCAGCTGGTTGGCGTCACGGATCGGCGCCGAGCACCCCTCGAGGTAGCTGACGTAGCTCCCCTCCTCCGCCACGATCAACGTGCGCTCGAACTGTCCCGACGCCGCCGCGTTGATGCGGAAATACGTCGACAGCTCGAGCGGACAGCGCACGCCCTTGGGGATGTAGGCGAACGAGCCATCGCTGAACACGGCCGAGTTCAGCGCGGCGAAGTAGTTGTCGGTGTACGGCACCACCGAGCCGAGGTAACGCTCCACCAGGTCCGGGTGCTCGCGCACCGCCTCCGAGAACGAGCAGAAGACGATTCCATGCTGGGCCAGCGTTTCCTTGAACGTCGTCGCCACCGAAACGCTGTCGAAGACCGCGTCCACCGCCACGCCCGCCAGCCGCTTCTGCTCCGCCAGCGGAATGCCCAGCTTCTCGAACGTCTCCACCAGCTTCGGATCCACCTGCTCCAGGCTGTCGAGCGCCTTCGCCTGCTTGGGCGCGGCGTAATAGACGATGGACTGGTAGTCGATCGGCGGGTGCTTGACGTTCGCCCACGCGGGCTCCGTCATGGTCAGCCAGTGGCGGTACGCCTTCAGCCGCCACTCCGTCATGAACGCCGGCTCCCGCTTCTTGGCGGAGATCAGCCGGATGATGTCCTCGTTCAGCCCCGCGGGAACCACCTCCGACTCGATGTCGGTGACGAACCCGTACTTGTAAGGCTGGAGGACCTGGGCTTCGATCGAGGTCATCGGTGCTCCTGCCTCGCTTCGGCGGACGCCGTGTCGCTCGCGCCCGGGGTGATGGAGTACTCGCAGGCGTTGGAGCCCTCGGTGATGTGCGTGCGCCGCTCGACCTGCGCGGCCAGCACCTCGGTCAGGAACCGCCGCTCGGCGGCGCATACCTCGGGATACCGCTCCGCCACCGCCCGTATGGCACAGTTGTGCTCCGCCAGACGAATCGTGCCGTCGGCGGTATTCCATTCCGCCATGTATCCCTCTTCCGAAAGCATCCGCACGAGGCGCTGAAGCCGCACCTCGACCGGCTGATCGGCCAGCTCGCTCTTCAGCGACTCGCTCCGCGAGCGGAACTGGTCGACGAACATCCGGCTGATCTCACCGCGGCCCGCCCGCTCCTCCACGTGCTGCAGCAGGCCCTTCAGCGCGTCCTCGTACCGGTTCGGAAACAGGCTCTCTCCGCGCTGCGTGAGCCGAAACACGAACGCCGGCGCGCCCATGCCCCGCTGCTCCCGGCCATAGCTGACGCACCCGTCGAGCTCCAACTCCTTGAGGTGGCGCCGAACCGCGTTGGCCGACACGCCGAATGCGACGCTAAGTTCTTTCGCCGTAGTCGGTTGAGACTTCTTTATCTGCAGCAGGATCTGCGCTCGAAGGCCGCGATGGCCGGGGATCGATGGTGCGGGAGTTGAGAACGCCATGGATACGTTGCCCCACTTTGCCAATGTTTTTGTTGGCGAAGTAAGGTAACCCTAGTAAAGGAAGGTCCGCAACGCCGCGGCGGAGGTCGCCCCGAGCGCGGCCAAGATATCGGCCAGCCCGATCCAGTCGTTCCGGTGCTCGACGGCGAGTGTCAGCAGCGCCTCGCGAAACAAGGCGTCCCCCGCCCCCCCGCGCGCTGCTTCGAGGGCGGCCACACCCTTGGACCTCAAGAGCGCAACCGAGGAGTCGCCAACCGGGACCTGACTCAAGGGGAGGTCCATCCCGCTCGGCAGAGAGCGCCACGCGCTGTCGGCCTGCTGCATCAGGCGCTGACGCACGGAGTCCCCCTCGATCGCGCCTCGAAACGCTGCTCCGGTCCACTCCGGAATCACTTCGGCGATCCAAGCCGAGCCTGGCCCGGCGGCCGCCACCGAGTTGCCCCACCAGGTGCGCGCGAGCTCGCGCGCAACGTCGGCACTCGCCGGGACGAACTCGGCGTTGGCGGAATCGACCGCAAACCCGTACGGGTGCCCGACCAGGAGCAGGCCGGCGAATCCGCGGACTTCGGGCGTGCCGGTGACCGCGACGTCGACCTCGTCGAGCGGCAGCCGGCCGAACGCACGAGAGCAGAACAGCCACGCCGTGCGGACCTCCGCGGCGAGTGAGTCGACCGTGGCGCTCGACGGCGAATCCTCGGCCGTCAGCCATACGGACACACCGACGCCGCCCTCCGATCGCGCCACGATCCGGAATGGGCCCAGGGCGAAGGCTGCTCCGGCCGTCGCGATCTGGTCCGCGCTCCACGTCACGTGCCGCCGGCCGAGCGAGACGCCGTCGGCGGTCAAGCGCCCGGGCGCCACGGCTCGCCACGCATCGGGCAGATCGAAGCTCAAGGTCACCCGCGGGCGCGGCGTTCGCACGAACTGGAACGTCGAATCGAGGGCCGGTTGGACTCTCGGCAGCCAGTCCACGGCGGCGAAGGCACCCCTCGTCGACAGCTGCATCAGCCGGGGCGGCAGGTGATCCGTTCCCGCCGCGTGGTAGTGAACGGTGAACGTGGTGTTTCCCCGCGGCGGAACGGCACCGGGCAGACGAACCCATGAGACGCTGCCGGACGAGCGAGACGGCAGCAACGCGGAGTCGCCACGCATGGAGTCGACGACGAACGCCGGCCAGACCCAGACGGCCACGGACTCCGCCGGTGAGGCTCCCTGGTTCACCAGGTCGACCGTGACGGCGAAATCGACCCGCACCACCTGCGGATCGTACCGCACCAGCGCGTCGAACGACGTGGCCTGCCACCCGGTCGGCGGAACGACCTGCGCACTCGCGACGCTTTCCGCCACGGCGAGCGGCGGCGCGGGGCTGACCGGCGCACCGCCCCGAATCCTCAGGCCGGCGATGACTCGCTGGTATCCGGCCTCGATCGAGTCCCGCGGCAGCCCGCGCGGGTAGCGCAACTGCAGAATGATGAGGTCGCCGCCGCGGGCGATGGCGTATTCGTCCACGTCGAGGACCACATGGTCGATCGCCCCGCTCATCCGGGTGCGCAGGGCCGGGAGGCCGGACACCCCGAGGGAATCGCTTGCCACCAGCGCGAACGTGCGCCCCAAGCGCCGGCGCCAGGTGGTCTCCACGCGGCTCTCGACGACCCGCTGCAGGGGCACCTCGCCGGGGAACGTGGTCAACACCAGGGCCCCCCACAGCTGCTCGCGGAGCGCCGCCGCGCGGGGGTGGAAGATTACGGTCGTGGTCTGGGGCCCGGATCCGGGCTCGAAGACCCAGTCGGGGAAGGGGCGGGGAAGCGAAACCCCGTACGCCTCGTTCGCGTAAACCGGGGCGTCGAGCGTCGCGGTATCCTGCGGGGTCGGAAGGCCGGCCAGGACGGCGAGCACCATCCCGATCATGGCTCGATCCTACAAGTCGGACGAAAAGCGCGCTACATTGGCCGGGCCCATGTTCCTGCTCCTGCCCTTCGCCCTCGGCATCGCGGTTGGCGTCCTGTACTGCGCCCCAGTCGGGCCCGTGAACCTGGAGATCGTCCGGCGCGGCCTGACGGTGGGATTCCTCGCCGCGTTCCTCGTCGCGCTCGGCTCGGTCATCGGGGACTCGTTCTGGGCGGCCGTCGGCATTCTGGGCTCCGGTCTGCTGATGGGGTCCATTCCGCTCCGCGTGACGATCGGCTTCATCGGCGTGCTGATCCTCCTCTTCCTTTCATGGAGCGCCTTCCGGGCATCCGCCCAGAATCCCGACTATCACCTGTCGGACCCGCCCCGCAAGCGGGTCGGATTCGCCGTGGGCGTGGCCCTGTCGATGGCGAACCCGTTCGCCGTCTTCTTCTGGCTGTGGCTGGCCGCGTCGGGCGCGATGGCGTCCGCCGGCGTCGACAGCGCGCACCACGTGGCCCGGATGTGGTTCTTTACCGGCCTGGTAACCGGCGCCGTCCTGTACGGCCTCGTCCTGTCGGGCGTCGTGGCGTGGAGCCGGCGCTTCATCTCGGCCCGCATGATGCGAGCGATCAACGTCGGCGCGGCCATCGGGCTCCTGGCGCTCGCGGTCGTGATGACCTTCCGGATTCTCAGACTCGTCAGAAGGATGTGAGCCTGCCGGCCGTGGCCACCCCCTCCTCCCCAGCGCCGCCGTTGCTCGCGCTGAGCGCCGTCACGAAGCGGTTCCCGGGGGTCGTTGCCCTCGATGCGGTGGACCTCACGGTGCTCGCCGGCCGGGTGCATGCGCTCGTGGGAGAGAACGGGGCGGGCAAGTCGACGCTGC